>CAMDLH010000039.1 GCA_945901405.1 Bordetella parapertussis
CTCAAAGGTGTGGCCGTCGAGCGACGCATCGTATTCCCAACGCACTTTGGGCATGGCGTGCGTGATCACCTCGTCGGCAAGATGCGTGTCGTGATAAAGCGCGAGCGGAATGCCGCGATGACGGATCGCTGCCGCCACCGCGAAATGCATATTGCCGGCGAGGTCGATGTGATTTTCCGGCACGCTGCCCAGCGCAACCGGCCGGCAGCGGTCGAGATTCACTTGCCCGATGTTGAGCAACACGTCCTTGATGGTATCGAACGTCAGATCATGTTTGTTCACGAGCTCCAGCACGGCGGTGAGCGCGGTGTGGAGATGGCGTATGCACGGCCAGGGTTTCAGCGAGATGCGCTCGGTTTCGTAACGCCGGCCCAGATCATTCAGCAGCTCAGCGCGGTCGTAGTCGCCGCGAAAAAACGCCTGATAAAAGCCGTAAGTGCCGTCGAACACCTCGCCGTCGCCGCGTATGCCGTTCATCGCAAGCTCAGCCGCCAGCACCCCGTTGCGATAGGCGAGGCCATCGCGTATCGAACGCACGCTCGACCCCTTGTGATGCAGGCTCGCCCACGTGCCGCTCACCTGCGGCAGCGTGAGACCCAGCGCATGTACATGCTGCTCCGCGCTTGCCCCCATGATTTTTGCCGCTGCCGCCGTGGCGCCAAACAATCCGATCACCGGCGCGCGAAACCACGGGTGATCCCACATGCGCCCGCGTGTGGCGAGGCCAACGCGGCTCGACAAATCGTTGGCCAGCGCCACGGCGGTGATGATGGCTTTGCCCGTCACGCCGTTCATCGACTCCGCCACCGCCAGCGCCGGCATGAGACTCGCCGACGTTGGATGCATCACCGCGATATCGTGCGTGTCGTCAAAATCAAACTGATGTATCGCCGCGCCATTGCCAAGCACCGCGCTGGCGGCGGGGACCTTCACGCCGCCGCTGCCGATCAGCGTGCTGCTCTCGCGCCCGCCCCAGGCGAGCGCGACTCGTCGGATGGCGACAACATCCTCGCACGGTGTGCCTGCGAGCACGCAGCCGAGCGTGTCGAGAATCGACGCCTTGGCGGCCTCGACCACGCTGGCAGGCAAATCCTCGAAGCGCGTGCGCGCGAGATGCGCGGCGATGGCCTCGGCGGCATCCGGCTCGCCAGAACTCTTGTCGTGAACACTGTGCAGATTTTTGCTGCTCATTACGGCTCCTGTTGGTTGCATGGCTGTATTTTAGCGGCACAGGCGCCGCTTGTTATCGCGCGGCTACGCACACTCTTCCAGTCGGAGTAGACTGTATATTGCCATTCAACCCTGAAGGAGGATTGAATATGAACGATATCGTGGAAGCAGAGCAACTTGTAGCCGGAATGTCGCGCGCACAAAAGGCGCAGCTATTGCAATGGATCGTGCGCGATCTGGGCGACGCTTTTCCCGGCATTGAAAACGTTGCTGATGTGATGAGCGGCGCGCCTTGCATTGCGCGCACGCGAATACCCGTTTGGCTGCTGGAGCAGGCGCGCAGACTGGGCACCAGCGAATCGGATCTATTGCGCAACTATCCAACCCTGACCGCGCAGGACCTGGCGAATGCGTGGTCGTACGTGCGTTCGCATCGCTCGGAGATTGAACTTCAAATCGCCAATAACGAGCAGGATCAGGATTGATGCTGCTGTATGCGGATGAAAATATTCCCCTTGCGGTGATCGAGGAATTGCGGCGTCTGGGGCATGACGTGTTGACGGCATACGAAGATGGCCGTGCGAATCATGCGCAACCCGATGAGAAAGTGTTGATGCGCGCCATCGAACTTAAGCGCGCGGTACTGACACTCAACCGGCGTGATTTCAAAAGACTGCATGCCGTGCATCCGCAGCATAGCGGCATCGTGAGCTGCACTTACGATCCTGAGTTCGTCAGCCAAGCCGCGCGGGTTCATCAAGAATTGCAAGGTACCACGGACATTGCGGGCCGTTTGGTGCGTGTCAATCGTCCTGGCTGAGGCGCTATTCAGCACTAAGCCTGTTCAGCCGAATCAGCTTGGCCATCTTCTCGATTTCATTTTTCATCGCGATGGTGAATTCATGCGGTTGATCGCCAACCGCTACGTAACCCAGGGCGCTTAAGCGGCTGCTCACATCGGGTTTTTTAAGAGCGGCCAGCGTTGCCTTGTGCAGCGTGTCGATCACTTGTTTTGGTGTCGCCGCTGGAACCAGAAGTCCTGCCCAGGCGGTGAATTCAAATCCCGGCAGCGTCTCGGCTACCACCGGATACGAGGGAAATGCCGCGAGGCGTTTGGGCGATGTCAGCGCCAGCAGACGCAGTTTGCCCTGCTTGAAAAACGGCAGGCCGGTGGGCAGCGGCGCGCCGAACAACACGGTTTCGCCCGACACCACCGCGATCAGCGCTGGCCCGCCGCCGTTGTAGGGCACATGCAACATGTCGAGCCCCGCCTGGCTCTTGAAAAGCTCGGACACCATGAAGGTGCCGCTGCCGATGCCCGCCGAGGAATAACGAATGGAGCCGGGCTGCGCTTTTGCGAGCTTGATCAATTCCGCGACTGACTTCACCGGCAACGACGGATGCACGGACAGCGTGTATGGCGAGGAAGCCAGTTGCGTCACCGGAGCAAAGTCACGCAGCAGATCGTAGTTGAGCTTCTTGTAGAGCGTGACGTTGGTGGTGTGGTTGTTGTTGACCTGTATCAGCGTGTATCCATCCGGCGGCGCCTTGGCCACTGCCGCCGCCGCGATGTTGCCGCCCGCGCCCGCGCGGTTTTCCACCACCACTTGCTGATTCAGTGTGTCAGCAAGCCCGATCGCGGCCACGCGGGCGATGGTGTCCACCGCGCTGCCGGCGGAGCTGGGGACGATATAACGAATTGGTTTCGCCGGGTACTGCTGTGAGGCGCAGTGCGCGCCCGGAAGCGTCATCCCCGCGACGCACGCAGTAAGCAATGAATGCTTGATCATGCGCGGCCTGAAGTCACGTAGACAACGGCAGGCTGACGATTTTTCGGCTCTCGGCGGCAAGCTGTATGGCGAGCGTGGCTTCGAGTGTTGCGCGTGCCTCGCGCGCCGTGGCCAATGAGCAGGGTTTTCCGGTGGCGAGATGATCCATCCACGCGCGAGTCTCATTCGCGATCGCGCCCCAGAATTCGCCAAGCGCCCAATCGCCGGGCGTGCCGCTGCTCAGGAACACCATGTTGACTTCGTGATTGGGCAGGTAGACGTGCGGCACGCCTTTGTTGGTGTACATCAACTGATCGGTGTGATCGCCATCGAGTATCAGCACGCCTTCCGTGCCGAGAATTTCCACGCGCGCGGCGTGCCCCAGCGCGGGGTATTTTTCCGGCAGCGCATAACTCACACCGAAGTTGACCACCGCGCCATCATCATAAGTAACGATTGCCCAGTTAAGATCATCCACGTCGTAACCCGCGCTCTTGAGCACGCCTTTCTGGCCGCGCGCGTACACCTCGACCGGTTTAGCGCCCTCGAGCAGCCAGTTCATCAGATCGACGTAATACGTCAGCGCATCGACCACGGGTGTCGCCTCGGGGTTGCGCTGGAGTATCGCCAGCCCATTGGTGCGGTTGTTGAATACGCGCGCCGAGCCGCCGATGACCTTGCCGATGCGGCCTTGCAGAATCTGCTCTTTGGCCAGCAGATAACGCAAGTCCTTGTAGCGCCGGCTGTAGCCCACGCGCACTTCCACGCCGGCTTCTTCGGACGCGCGGATGATGCAGTCCGCATCGGGGAGGTTAAGCGCAATCGGTTTCTCAATGAGCACCGTCTTGCCCAGTGCTATGGCCTGCAGCACCGGTTGCAGATGCTCGCCCTCGCTGGTGGAAACGATCACCGTGTTTACATCCGGATGCGCGATGATTTCCTCATTGCTTGCGGAATGAAAATCGACCGCGACCTTGCCAGCGAGCTTTGCGGCATTGGCGCCATCGCGGTCGGACACCGCAACAAAATCGACCGACGGGTGATCCAGCACCGCGCGTGCGCGCATGGTGCCGATGCGCCCCGATCCAACCACTGCAACTCCGATGCGATTGCGTTCGCGCATGCAACTTGCTCCCTTGTTCGTGTTTTTAATGTTGAGCCGCGTCTATTCGGCGCGCACTCCAGAGTGCTTAACCACCTTCGCCCATTTGCTGATTTCACGCCGGATGAATTCCGCGAACTCCTCGGGTGAAGCCGCCATCGGGTACGCGCCGATTTCCGCGAGCGTGGGTGTGAGTTCCTTGACCGCAAGTGCTGTCTGCGTGTTGAGCCGCGTGACGATATCGCGCGGCGTGCCCGACGGCACGAGTATGCCGTTCCACACGCTTGCTTCGTAGCCCGTCACTCCGGCTTCGTGCATGGTTGGCAGTTGCGGCAATTCATTCAATCGTTTGCGCGCGGTGACGGCGAGCCCGCGCAGGCGTCCGGCTTTCTCGTTTGATTTCACCAGATCCGCATTGAATATGAACAACACCTGCAGATGGCCGCCGAGGAAATCCGTCATCGCGGGGCCCGCACCCTTGTACGGCACGTGAACGATGTTGACGCCCGCCATGGACTTGAATAATTCCGCCGCCAGATGCGAGGCGCTGCCGCTGCCGGCGGAGCCGTAAGTCATATCACCGGGGCGAGACTTCGCCAGCGCGATCAATTCCTTGACGCTGCGTGACGGAAGCGCGGCATGCACGGCGAGGATGCCGGGTATGTCGGCCACCAATGACACGGGCGCGAAATCCTTCACCAGATCAAAACCTGAATTCGGAAAGAGACTCACATTCACGGCGAGCGTGCTCGTCATGTAGAGCAGCGTATATCCATCGGGCGCCGCGCGCGCGACGGCTTGCGCTGCGATATTGGACGACGCACCGGCGCGATTCTCGACCACGAACGATTGCCCCATGCCGTCGGTGAGCTTGCGCGCCAAAAAGCGCGCGACCACGTCGGTGCTGCCGCCGGGCGCGAAGCCGATGACCAAACGCACGGGTTTTGCGGGATAACTTTGCGCCGAGGCGCATGCACTCGCCGCGAATAACGCAATTGCCGATAGCGAACGTAAGTAATTGTTTTTAAACATAATTTTACTGCACCATGCCCAGCTCGCTAAGCACGTCTTTCAAGATGCCGTGCTGGCGGCGCAGCTCTTTGCCCATGTCGGCGCTGTTCAAGTAATTCTCCACCCATTGATTTTTTTCCACCGCCTGCTTCCACTCGTCCGACTTAACCAGGCGCGCAAACACGGCGTCCCAATAGCGAATCTGCTCCGCCGACAAACCGCGCGCGCCGATAAATCCGCGCGGCACGTCGAACACCGCGTCGATGCCTTGCTCCTTGAACGTCGGCACTTGCGCGGCGGCACCTTTGAGCCGCGTGTTCGATGCAATGCCGATGATGCGTACCTTGCCCGCTTGCACCAGCGGCATCACCGTGGCGGGTGTAGCCGCCATCACATCCACGTGCCCGCCTGCCGCCGCGATCACGCCGTCGCTTGATGCGTTGAACACCACGATTTTCAGTTTCCTGATGTCCGCCTGCACCGAGCGCCCGACCAGCGCGGCAGTGATGTGAAACGCGTTGCCGCGTGCCGCCGAGAGAGCGATGCTCACCGATTCCGGATCGGCCTTCAATTTTGCCGTCAGGTCGCGCGCTGATTTCAGCGGCGAATTTGCCGCCACCACGAACGCAATCGGCTCTGAGATCAGATTCACGATGGGTGTGAATTCAAAATAATTCACCTTGATCTGGCCCTGTATCGCGGCGGTGAGCGGTGTGGAGGTCTGCACCATCAGCTTGTGCGCATCGCCGTTGAACTGGCCGAGATAATTCATCGCGATGCCGTAATTGCCGCCGGGCTTGTTGCTGGTGTTGATCGCCTGCTCGACCAGCTTCGCCGACTGAAAAATCGATTGCACCGTGCGCGCCGAGGCATCGACGCCGCTGCCGGGGCCGGTGGGCACGATGAGTTCGACGAGTTTATCGGGCTTCCAGTCGGCGGCGGTCGCCGCCGCGCTGGCGATCAACAGTAGCACGACACGTATCAGGCTGCGGGCGATGGCAAACAAGCAAGTACTCCAATAGAGCGGGGCCGCACAGTGTACAGCCCCGACGCTGTGTTCCCTAGCAGGGATGTCCACTTTGTGACAGGGAAAAGGTATGATTCCCGCTCTCATAAATTTTCGTGGAGCATTTCATGCGTTCGATGCAGTTTGTTTCAGCCTTGATGATGTTGCTGGCCGCCGCGGGCCATGCGCAGGCCGCCGAAGAATATCCCACGCGCGCGATCCGCTGGATCGTGCCTTACGTGCCCGGCGGCACCACCGACATCCTCGCGCGCATCATGGGGGCGCGGCTCGGCGAGCGGCTGGGACAAACGGTGGTGGTCGACAATCGCCCCGGCGCTGGCAACAACATCGGCACGGAAATCGCCGTCAGGGCCGCGCCCAACGGCTACACGTGGTTTCTGACCAACCCGGCCAACGCCATCAACGCCACGCTCTACCCGAACCTCAGCTTCAACTTTTTAAATGATATGGCGCCGGGCGCGGGACTGATCCGCGTGCCCAACGTGATGACGGTAACGCGCAACCTCCCCGTAAAAACGGTGCCGGAGTTCATCGCCCATGCCAAGGCCAATTCGGGCAAGCTCAATTTCTGTTCGGGCGGGGCGGGCACTTCGGTGCATTTGTCGGGAGAGTTGTTCAAGTTGATGACCGGCATCAACATGGTGCATATCGCCTACAAGGGCTCGGCCCCCTGCCTCATTGACATCATCGCCGCGCAAAACCACGTCATCTTCGACAACATGCCGGGCGTCATCGGTTATATCCGCAACGGCGACGTGCGCGCGCTCGCGGTCACCACCGCGCGGCGCGCGGCCCAGTTGCCCGATGTGCCGACCGTCGCGGAAACCGTGCCCGGCTTCGAAGCGAGCGCATGGTTCGGTCTCGCCGTGCCCAAAGGTACGTCTGCCGCCATCATCGCGCGCATCAACCGCGAAGTGAATGAAACGTTGAAAGAGCCCAAGACCATGCAACGGCTGGCGGATTTGGGCGGCACGTCGATTGCCGGCACGCCCGCGGAATTCTGGGCGCTGCATACGATGGAGACGGAGAAGTGGGCGAAGGTAGTTAAGGTTTCGGGGGCGAAGATTCAATAAGGCAAATATCACGCGTAGGGCGCAGTCGCGCGCAGCGCATTGCGCCGGACGGTCTGGGCATTTACATGGAAATGGCGCAATGCGCTTCGCTTCGATTGCGCCCTACATGAATTGGCGTTGCGCTTGTGGCGCCTACTTCAACCGCGCATCAAAATAATTCATAACCAGATCAAACGCCGCTTGCTGTTCCGGGTTGGGTTTGTATGACCCATCCGCGCCGCGCTCGATGAACGGATAGCCGTGCGCGGGGTGATTAAAGCTTGCCCACGTGGAATCCTTGCTGGCCTCGACCATCCACTCGTGCGCAAGTTTGAAAATGCCTTGCAGGTGATCCGGGTCGCGGCCGATGTGCAGGATCGGCGTGTTGATGCGGTGGATACGTTCCATCGCACGCGACTTGTTGGCGTTTTTGCGCGCCACTTCGATATTGTTGTACTGCACCTCGCTGCCGATGCGCGGCGCATTGGGGCCGGTGTCCACGGTCAAGAACTCGTGTGACGCGCCTTCAATCGCCACGCCGCAGGTGAAATCCATCTCGGAGGCGGCTTTCAGTATGGTTTCCCCGCCGTGGCTGACACCCACGCAGCCGACCTTGCCATCCTTCACATACGGCAGCGAGCGCACGTATTTGATGACGGTCTGCAAATCATCGTGGTCGACAATGGCGGTGGATTTCAGCGTGCGGCCTTCGTTGGCGATGTCGTCCGCCACGTTGCGCGCGGGGTTGCGTGTTTCGTAGTGATACGGGATCTCGTTGCGGTAATTCACGTAGACAACGACATAGCCGCGCGCGATCATTTTGTCCTGCATGGTGCTGTAGAGTGCAACCTTCTGCTCGACCAGCGGCAGGCCGCCGCGCCCGTTGCCGCGCCCCATGATGATCGCCGGCCACGGGCCGCTGCCCGCGGGCTTGCGCACGGCGATGGGCACATAAATCTCATCGCGCGTGAGCACGAAGGTGTAATCGGCGGCGATGTCCGACCCCGGCACGGGTTTAGTGATGACGTAGCCGTGCGGCGGCAGTTCGGCGGCGATAGGGTGCGCTGTGCTCATGGGTGACCTCTCATTGAAAGAACGCATGGTAGTCAATGCTCGCGAAAAATCCAAGGGCGCGTTAAGCTAATGTGTATGAGTAGAACGGCTAAAACTACTGTTGTCATTCCCGCACAGGCGGGAATCCATGAGCCGTCTCTAGTGGCACTGTGTCATGGGTTCCCGCCTGCGCGGGAACGACAAGGGGGAGGGTATCGAATCATGACTAACGTGTTACGCGTTTTGTTGTTCCTGCTCGCGGCGGCGCCGCTGCACGCGCAAGATTACCCCTACCGCCCCATCCGCATCATCGCGCCCAATCCGCCAGGCGGCGGCTTTGACTTGATCGCGCGCGTGGTGTCGCAAAAGTTGAGCGAACAACTCAACCAGCAAGTCGTGGTCGAAAACCGCACCGGCGCGGGCACGCTGGTCGGCACCGAGACTGCCGCCAAATCAACGCCCGATGGCTACACGCTGCTGGTCGGGGGCCTGAGCAACATCGCCGCCAATGTTGGCCTCTACAAAAAACTCGCCTACGATCCGCTCAATGATTTCGTGCCCGTGGGCATGGTGGCGAGCTACAGCTATTCGCTGGTGTCACGCCGCGATTTGCCGCCGCAGAACCTGCGCGAGCTGATCGACTTCGCGCGTGCCAATCCCGGCAAGCTCACCTACGCGTCAGGCGGCGTGGGCACGGGTCAGCACATCGCCGCTGCCGTGCTCGCGCACATCACCGGCGTAAAAATGGTGCACGTGCCGTATCGCGGCGCGCAGGCCGCGCATCTCGATTTACAAAGCGGCCGCGTTGATCTCTTTTTTGACAACGCCGGCACTGCGAAACCGTATGTCGATGATGGCCGCGTCAAGCCGTACGCCGTATCCAGCGCGCAGCGTTTCGCCGGCATGCCCAATGTGCCCACGGTCAACGAAACCGGCGTCGCGCAGATGGACATGGAAGCGTGGTTCGGCATCTTCGCGCGCAGCGGCACGCCGGCCGCGGTGTTAAAACGCCTGCAAACCGAAATGCAGAAAGCGATACAGTCGCCGGATATGGCGAAACGCTTCGAGAGCGGCGGCGGGCGGGTGCTGCGCATGAGTGCCGTGGAAACCGATGCGTTCGTGAAGTCCGAGATCAGGAAGTGGAGCACGTTGATCCGCGCGGCGGGGATCACGGCAGATTGAATTTACGGCATTGGCCGTCAATGCCGCATGGTAATGAAAAGGTATATACTTAGTCATTACCTCTAGGAGAATTACTCATGCCAAAGGAAGCCGTCTTTACTATGAAGCTGGAACCGGAGTTGCGTGCCGAGTTTATGGCCGAGGCCGAGGCCGCTCATCGTCCTGCATCGCAGGTGCTGCGCGATTTGATGCGTGAGTTTGTGCAACGCCAGCGCGAGGCCCGCGAATACGACCGATTCCTTCAGCGCAAGGTCAAGACCGCGCGCGCCTCAATGCGCGCCGGCCGTGGAGTCCCGAATAGCGAGGTTGAGGCCGCATTTGCCGCGCGGCGCACTCGTGCGGCGAGCCGCGCGTGACGGTAATCTGGACGCCGGAGGCACAACAAGACCGGGCGGACATATGGGATTACATTGCAGCCGAAGACCCGCGCGCTGCGGCGCGCATGGATAAGCGCTTCAGCGACGCGGTTGCCGCCTTGGTCAAGCATCCAAAGTTGGGAAAGCCCGGCAAGATAAGCGGCACGCATGAACTGATACCGCACGAAAGCTATCGCCTTGTGTATGAAATTGAACGGGAAACCATTTGGATTCTTGCCCTGGTGCATACCGCAAGAGCGTGGCCACCCGTTCGCAAATAAGCAGGCGCACTGAACTCATGCGCGACTACTGGCTAAGCAAACTATTCTTCGATCTGCAAACACCATCGGCGGCGGCGGAGTTTCGCGCCGCGCGCGAGACAGTGCTGGCGCGTTATCCGTTAAAGCCGACGGTACGCACCGCGGTCGAGGCCAACGACGTTGCAGCCCTGGCGCCGCTGGTCAACCCGTATCTGCTGCGATTCTATTTTCTCGTGACCGGCATGCCGGAAGAAGAATTTCTGCACAAAATTCGCGCAACCGGTAAACAACAAAATGGCTGAGTTAGTTGGAATCTACGCCGCCTGCCACGGCCCGATGATCGTGCGCAAATGGGATGCGCTAACACCGGCGATCCGGCACACCCTTACCAGCGCATTCGATGAACTGGGCAGACGCATCAACGCCGCGCGCGCCGATGTTCTGATCGTGATCTCGCCCGATCACTGGGTGAATTTCTTTCTCGGCAATCTGCCGGCGATCTGCGTCGGCGTCGGCGAAACGCACGCTGGCCCGCCCGAGCCGTGGCTCGCTGAGTTTCCGCACAAGCAGATGAAAGGGCACTCGGTGCTCGCGCAACACATCGTCGAGCACGCGCACGCACGCGGCTTTGAACCCAGCGTGTCTTACAAACTGGCGCTCGATCATGGCTTCTGCATACCGCTGTGGAAAGCCGGCATCTCGCCGATGCCGGCTATTGTTCCAGTCATACTCAACACGGTGGAGCCGCCGTTTCCTAATGTGCGTCGATGCTACGAATGGGGCGAGATGCTTGCCGAAGCCATCTTCAGTTTCGCCGGCAACACGCGCGTGGCGATACTCGCCACCGGCGGCTTGAGCCACTCGATAGGCGAGGCGACCATGGGCGCCATCGACGAAGCCTTCGACCGCGAGTGTTTGCAACACTTCGCATCGGGTGAACGCGAAGCGCTGTTTGAATTTCTCGATCAACGCATGGCGTCGGCGGGCAACGGCACGGCCGAAGTGCGCAACTGGCTGTCTGCACACGGCGTGGCGGGTGCGCGTGGATTTGATTTGATTCACTACAGCGCGATCGCGGATATTTACGTTGGGTGTGGCTTCGCGTCGTGGCATGTTTCTTGGCATAATGTCGTCTACCGCGGAGGGTGAATGAACAATCGTTACAATATCGAGAAACTGCCGGTGGTCAGGGACTACATGGACAGGCACACGGTGACACTGCGTCCCGAGACCGATATCCTGGATGCGGTCGGACTTCTGCTGGAGAAGCGCGTCACAGGCGCGCCCGTGGTCGACAAGTCTGGCAGACTGGTGGGGATACTGACCGAGAAGGACTGCCTCAGGCTGGTCGCCGCCGGCGTCGAGGGCAACGTGCCGCGCGGCAGCGTGGCGGTCTTCATGTCCCCAAACCCGGAGACGATACCGCCGGACATGGATGTGTATTTCGTTGCCGGACTGTTCCTCAAGCGCACCTTCCGCCGCTTCCTGGTGGTCGAGGACGGCAAGCTGGTGGGCGCGATCACGCGCTTTGACATACTGCGCGTGATCCAGGCCAACCTCACCATCGCCCGCTAACACAGGGCCCGCTAACGGCCAGCGGCCGCTGTTTCGTGCGCGCTACGGCGGTTTTCAATCCACCTGCACGTTCGCCGCTGGTGCGCGCAGATTTGAGTTGATTCACTACAGCGCGATTGCGGCGATTTACGTGGTTGTGGTTTTGCGTCATAGGAGCCGTCTAAATATATCAATAAAAACAAATAGTTACGAAACCTGACAATTCCCGCGACCGCACGTCTGTCTATAGGATAATGTCCTGCACGCTGACGAGTACAACAGGAGGTTAGTCATGAAACGAACTATTCGTTTTTCGCTTGCCAGCATACTCGTCGCGTTATGTCTTGCATTTTCGCCGGGCATCACCCACGCGCAGGACGCGTCCAACCCTCGGCTGCGAGAGGCGACGAGCCTGTTTGAAGAAGGGCGTGCCGCAGCCAAAGTGCGCGACTTCAACAAAGCCATCCCGCTTTTTGTGCAGGCGCTGTCGATTCGCGAACAGGCGCTCGGTGTGGCACATGCCAGTCTCGCGCCATTGACCAACGCACTCGGTTCAGCGTACCAGCAAACTGCACACTATGCCGATGCGCTGCGCTATTACCAACGTAGCCTGGTGATAGGCGAGAAGGTACACGGCGACGAGCACCCGAACGTGGCCACTTTGCTTAACAATCTGGCGGCGCTGCATCAGGCCATGGGCCAATACGAGCGCGCGCTGATGCTTCACACCCGCGCATTGGCGATATACGAAAAAGTCCTCGGCCCTGGGCACCCATACGTTGCCACTTCGCTCAACAATCTGGCGGAACTACATCGGGCCATGGGCCAAAACGAGCGCGCGCTGCCGCTCTACACCCGTTCACTGGTGATCTCCGAAAAAGTCCTCGGCGCCGAACACCCGAATGTGGCCGCCTCGCTCAACAATCTGGCGGCGCTGCATCAGGCCATGGGCCAATACGAGCGTGCGCCGCCGCTCTACGCCCGCGCACTGGCGATCCACGAAAAAGTCCACGGCCCCGAGCATCCGAACGTCGCAACTTCGCTCAACGATCTGGCGGCGCTGCATCAGGCCATGGGCCAATACCAGCGCGCGCTGCCGCTCTACACCCGCGCGCTGGCGATCCGCGAAAAAGTCCTCGGCCCCGAACACCCGGACATGGCCAACTCGCTCAACGGTCTGGCGGAGCTGCATCGGGCCATGGGCCAATACCAGCGCGCGCTGCCGCTCTACACCCGCGCGCTGGCGATCCGCGAAAAAGTCCTCGGCCCCGAGCACCCGAACGTGGCCAGCTCGCTCAACAATTTGGCAGTGTTGCATCGGAACATGGGCCAATACGAGTACGCGCTGCCACTCTACACCCGTTCGCTGGCGATCCGTGAAAAAGTCCTCGGCCCCGAGCACCCGAACGTGGCCACCTCGCTCAACAATTTGGCAGTGTTGCATCGGAACATGGGCCAACACGAGCGCGCGCTGCCGCTCTACACCCGCTCACTGGCGATCCGCGAAAAAGTCCTCGGCCCCGAACACCCGGACGTGGTCAACTCGCTCAATAATCTGGCGGCGCTTTCCCTAGGGCAAGAGCGTCGTGAGGACGGGCTAGGCTATCTACGCCGCGCATTGCCGCTGGTTTCGGTGGAACGTAATCCAGAGACCGCCTGGAGAACTTATATGTGGTTGCAGATTGCGCTTGCGCGCGAACAACCATCGACCGCCGTCGTCTTCGGCAAACAGGCGATCAACGCGATCCAGATTCTGCGGCAACGCGTGGCGCAACTCGGTCAGGAATTCGGCGAGAGTTTCCTGCGGGATAAACGCGGTGTCTACCAGGGCCTAGCCGACCTCCTGATCGAGCAGGGGCGGCTGCCGGAAGCCCAGCAGGTACTGGCGATGCTGAAGGAGGAAGAACTGTTTGAGTTCCTGCGGCGCGACGGCTCCGCAGATACACGCACGACACGCGCCGGGTTCACCGGCGCGGAAGCGCCGTGGGTCAAGCGTTATGCCTCGATATCGGGACGCGTGGCCGAGATCGGCACGCGGCGTCAGGCGCTGGAACAAAAGCGCAAGGCGGGACTTTCCACCGAAGAAACCGCCGAACTCAAGCAACTGGAGAGCGACGGCGACGTGGCGCGCCGGGCGGTAGTGGTGTTTCTCGACGACCTCACATCAGAGATGACCAAGCTCGATGCGCGGCGGCAAAAAGAGGTGGCGCGCCGCGACGTGGAGGGGCTGGAGAATTATCAGGACGATCTGCGCAAACTCCCCGGCGCGGTGATGCTGCATTACGTGGTGCTGCCGGACAAAGTGCGCATCATCTTCACCTCGCCCGACACGCAAACGGGGCGCGTGGCGAATGTGAGTGAAAAAGAACTCAACGCCAAAATCGCCGACTTTCGCCGCGTGCTGCAAAACCCGGCCATCGACCCCCGCCCGCTGGCGCGCGAACTCTATCAATGGCTGATCGCCCCCGTGGCGGCAGATCTGGAGCAGGCGAAGGCGCAAACGATCATGGTCTCACTCGACGGCACGCTGCGCTACGTGCCCATTGCCGCGCTGCACGACGGCAAGGGCTACGTGGTCGAGCGCTACCGCGTCACGCAAATGACCGAGGCGGCGAAGAACAATCTCACCAGCCGCATGGACAACGACAACCGGCTTACCGGGCTGGGTGTGACGCGCGCGCATGAGGGCTTCGACGCACTGCCCTCGGTGCGCGAGGAACTCGACGGCATTCTCAAGCACGGCGGCGTGAAAGGCGTGACACACTTCGACGAAGCCTTCACCGCCGACAGCGTGCGCGAAGCGCTCACTCAGCGCGTGCCGCTGGTGCATGTGGCGAGCCATTTCAAATTCAACCCAGGCACCGAGACCGATTCATTCCTGCTGCTGGGCGACGGCAAGCGGCTGTCGCTGCGCGAACTGCGCGAGGCGGGCTACAACTTCAGGGGCGTGGATTTGCTCACCCTCTCGGCCTGCGAAACCGCGGTGGGCGGCGGTGCGGACGCCAACGGGCGCGAGGTCGAAGGCTTTGGCGCGCTCGCCCAGCAGCGCGGCGCGCGCGCGGTGATGGCGAGCCTGTGGCCGGTGGCCGACGAGAGCACGGCGATCCTGATGCAGAACTTCTACCGCCTGCGCGCGCAGGGCGGCGACATGAACAAGGCCAGCGCGCTGCGCCAGGCGCAGTTGCTGCTGTTGCAGGGCAAACATGCGCTGACGGAGGCCAGCGCCAAGACCAATCGGGGGCTTACCAGCGCGCCCGGCGAGCGCAGCACGCCTGATGCCAAGGCGCCCTACGCGCATCCATTCTTCTGGGCGCCGTTTATTTTGATGGGGAATTGGTTGTGATAGGCGCGCATTATCAACATCAGGTTGCGCGGCAGGCACGTAAGATGCCGGAGACGAAGGAACCGCATCGGTCGAGTGGCGCACGCCGCGACTTCTGATATGCAATTTTTGGGAACATACGCACTGATGGCCCATTCGGGCGAGCTGTTGTACCATCGCGGCTCGGAGCAAGCGCTGCGTTGGCGCGCCTCAAGTTTGGATACATACAATGAAAACTCTCTGTGATGGCAGCCGCCGTCCCGTTCGTGGTGAGCGTCATCGGCTTAAACCGACGGCTTCAAGACACCTGAAAGCGACCTGTCCCATATGCAATCGGCGTTTGACAGTGGCGCGGGTAATGGGTCTGATCGAATTTCCCAGGCATCCCGCCAAGGCCAAACCCAAACCCAAGTCCAAGACGAAGGCCGTGAAGCGAACCAAGGCGAAGAAACCGGCGAAGCGGGCGAAGCCAAAGAAGCCAAAGAAGGCAACAAATAAGGCTAAGCGAAAGGCTGGGAAGAAGCGGGCAAGGTAGCGCCAACCTGGTGTTCATGCCGAGTCTCTTTCCGACGGCGTTGTGTGGACGCCAATCCCGCCGCGTGGGCGCGGTTCATCCGATTGGTTGGTCAGTCAATCCACCTGCACGTTGGCGGCCTTGATCACCTTTGCCCACTTCTCGATATCCGCGCGGATAAACGCGCTGAATTTCTCCGGCGGGCCGCCCAGAGGGTCGGCGCCGTCGGCCGCAAGCCGCGTTTTCATTTCGGCTAACTGAAGTATCCGTTCGACCTCGCTGTTGAGCCGCGCGATGATGGCGGACGGCACGCGCGCGGGCGCGAGCATGCCGTTCCATTGCACCACTTCGTAGCCGGGGATGCCTGACTCGGCGATGGTGGGCAGTTCGTTGATCGCGCTGGAACGTCGCGCGCTGGTGACGGCCAGGCCGCGCAAGCGGCCGCCTTTCACGTGCGGCAGCGACGACAGTATGTTGGCGAAATTCGATTGCACCTGCCCGCCCACCACATCGATCAGCGCCGGGCCGCCGCCGCGATAAGGCACGTGCACCATGCTGACACCAGTGTTGAACTTGAACAGTTCGCCCGCGAGATGGCTGATGGTGCCCTTGCCCGACGAGGCGAAGTTAAGCTTGCCGGGCTGCGCCTTCGCCAGTGCGATGAAGTCCTTCGCCGACTTCACGGCCACCGCCGGGTGCACCACGAGTATCAGCGGCACGTTCGACACGTGACTCACCGGCGCGAAATCCTTCAGCGGATCGAACGGCACTTTGGACAGCAGCGGATGTATCGACACCGTGCTGGCGGTGGCCATGGTCAACGTGTAGCCGTCGGGCGCCGCGCGTGCGGCGATCTCCATGCCGATGATGCCGCCAGCACCCCCGCGATTGTCAAACACCACCGATTGGCCGAGGCGCTCGCTGAGCTCCTGCGCGATGACGCGCCCGATGACCGATGCGCCGCCGCCGGGTGGAAACGGGTTGATGAGTCGCACCGGCTTGGTGGGATACGCGGCTTGCGCGGCGGCGAGATTGGCTGCCGCGATCAACACTATGCCTGCGAGTGTCTTAATCACGAAATTCAATTTTGCGAGTCACCGGGTGATAGCTGAACGAAGCCGGCACGAACTGCGAGTGTATGCCAGCACCCCCCGCGACGACGATGCTGACGTGCGATGGATCATCCGCGACGCCGATGTGATCCGCATCGGGAAACCGTTCGAACCAGCGCGAGCGCCGATGCCGCAATCCGTGCGCCGTACGATGCGGCAGCCGCGCGAGCGGGATGCGCGCGCGCTCGAACACCGCGCGCTTGATTGCTGCCTTGTCGAAACCGTCGCGCGCGAGCACGCCCGCGTGTTCGGGCCCGATCACCAGCAGCGGCCCGGTGGGGAAAATAATATTGTTGTGGCCGAGCGCGCACAACGCACCGATGAAATGATCGAGTATCTCAGCGCCGGTTTCGCAGCCGTAGGTAAACAAATTGTGGCCGGGGGATGCGCCGATCACCGTCACCGTGCTGTCCGCGGCGGCGAAGCCGTGTTCGACATGAAATGGCGGCCACGGGCTTTCGGCTTCGTTCTCGGCGATGCAATACGAGAGTTTGCCGCTCTGGCCTTGCGTGGCCATGTCGGTCTCGCCCGCGATGTCGCCGCCGATATTGCGCAATATGAGTTGCAGCGCGCGCCCCACGCTGGCATTGGCGCGGCAGCCCGCGCCGAACACATTGCCGCGCGCGTTAAAGCCGAGTTTGTCCACTGCCGGGCCGTTGACGATGATCAGCGGCGTGGTGTTGTTGGTCGCGGTTTGTATGCCGTAAAGACGGCAACTCTCATCGAGCACTGCGTCGAGCGCCGCCAGCACCACCGGAAAATAGTCCGCGCGGCAGCCCGCCATCACCGCGTTGGCGGCGATTTTTTCGAGGCTTGCCATGCGCATGCGCGGCGGGATCGGGCCGAATGTTTGTGGTGCATTTTTTGATGCGGCCGCGAGCATGGCGCGCACCGCGGCTTCGGTCGGCGGCGTGACGGGCAAACCATCGCTCCAGCCTTGTGCGAAGAAAAATTCCTGCACCGCGGCCGGATCTTCGCCGAGCGTGATTTTCTCCGGCAGCCGCTCGGCGCGCACGGCTTCGGCGGAGGGCGCGCGTTGCGTGAGCGCCGCGATCAGCGCCTGCGCCACCGCATCCGCGCGTGCAGCCACCGCGGCGGGCGGCGCGGAATGCATCGGATGCGGAATTTCGACAATGGGTAGATCACCCATGCCGCGCCCGGCGGCTTGTTTGCGCGCGGCATGTGCGAACGCGGCGCTGCACACAGTCACCGTGGGCAGCCCCAGTTTTTCCAGTTTCACGCCGTCAGACACGCTGACGGAAGCGGAGGTGCCTCAGTCGCCGAAGCCCTGCACCACCGCGTCGCACTCGGCGAGCGCCTTGATGTCGGCGTCGGTGAGATCGTCCTTGGGCGCCAACTTGCGCACCGTCACGCCCGCATGCGCGCCGCTACGTTCCAGTATTGGCTTGATGCGGCCGAGAAACACGTCGGCGTTTACCTTGCTGTTGTCGACGAATGCGATTTTTGCATTCGCGAGGCTTGCCAACTGCGGCGCGAGCGGCGCACGCGGCGCATCGTCGACGACTGCTGGGTTGAGTATTGTCAATTGGGCCATGGTGTTCCTGTTGCGTGGCGGATTGGATTCGCGGTTACTGCTTCGGAATATTCGCCGAGCGCGCGACTTTCTCGTAGCGTTCGAGTTCGGTTTTCAAAAAAAGAGTGAGTTGATCGCCGCTTTCGCCGCCCGGCTCCTGCCCTTGACTAATGAACATGTCACGGCTGTCGCGTATGCCGGCGGCGAGCACGCCTTGAATTTTCGAGACGATGGCGGCCGGCGTTTTGGCGGGCAGCAGCACCACGTTCCAGTTGTAGTTCTCGAAATCGGTCAGCCCCTGCTCGTGCATGGTGGCGATGCCGGGCAGCGCGGGCGAGCGCGTGAGCGAGGTCACGCCCAGCGCGCGCAGCTTGCCCTGTCTCACGAAAGGGGCTACGTTAAAAATCTGCATCGACGCAAACTCGATGTAGCCCGACATGAGTTCAATCGTGTATTGGCTCACCCCGCCCTTGTACGGCACATGCACGACATTGATGCCAATGCGGTGCGCGAATGATTCCGTGGACAAATGCCCGACGGTGCCGATGCCGGGCGTGCCGTAATTCAGTTTGCCGGGGCGCGCCTTTGCAAGTGCTACGAACTCCTTGAGATTCTTCGCCGGAATCGCCGGGTGTACCACCAGCACGCTGGCACTCTTGGCGATGAGAATCACCGGCGCGAAATCACGCAACGTGTCGAACGGCATGTTTGCCGTTATCGCGGGCGCCACGGTGAGCGGGCCGGGGTTGCCGGCGAGCAGGGTGTATCCATCCGCGGGGCTTTTTGCCGCGGCCGCGGTGCCGAGCATGCCGCCGACCGCTGGCCGGTTATCGACGATCACGGTTTGGCCGAAGGCGGCGTTCAGTTTCTGCGCCGCCCAGCGCGCCTGCGTGTCGGTGGGGCCGCCCGCGCCGAAGGGCACGATGTAGCGTATCGGCTTGGCGGGATATTCCTGCGCAAGCCCCGTCGCGCTGATCAATGCGCCCGCTGCAAAAATCGTGATCTGTGCGCGCACTTGCATCAACTCTTCACCAGCTTGTCTTCAAACCAGTTCCACATCTCCGCCACGCCGAGCACGGCGTAGTCGCGCATGCAGTGTTGCGCGCCGCCTTCCTCGGGGGTGAACACGCGTATCGTCTTGTCCTTCGAGCCGCAGGCGTCGAACAGCGCCTGCGCGTCGGCGAGCGGCACTTGTTCGTCTTCCGAGCCGTGCGCGACGAGAAATGGGCAGCGCATGTTCTGCACCACGCCATCAAGCCGGTACGGTTCGAGTTTTTTCAGCGCCTCCTCGACGGTGTTCACGCCGAGTATCCAGGTGATGTGATGCCCCGGCACCGACATCGCGGCGTTGAAGGCGGCATCGACACGGCGCTTCCATGTGGCGTAATAGTCCCAGATCGCGCCCCACGCCACGCACGCGGCGAAGCGCGGTTCCATCGAGGCGCAACGCGGCGCGTAATAACCGCCGAGGCTGTTGGCGACGATGCCGATTTTTTTCGGATTTACGTCGCTGCGTTTTTCCAGCCAATCGACGCACGCCGAACCGGCGACTTCATAGTCGTGGCGCAGATAGTGTTTGCGAAAGCGTATCGCCTCGCCCGTGCCGGGGCCGTCCATGATCAGCACCGAGATGCCGCGCTTGATGAGATCGGGCACGCCGCGCATGTAAAGCAGCTCCTTGGTGACATCGAGGCCGTCGAAGAACACCACGGCGGGTTTTTTTGCGGCACTGCTGTTTTGCGCATGCACAAAATAACCCGGCAGGCTGCCATCGACGAACGGCACCTCGACGATTTCGATTTTGACATCGGTCATGCGCGTGAAGGCATGAAAGCAATCGATGCTGTGCTGATAAATTTTCAGCGCGAGATCGTCCTTCGGTGTGCGAAAACGCTCGGCCATCTGGTAATACTTGCACGCGCGCAGATAAAACGGCGCGGCCGAGACGCGATGGCCGGATTTCTCGTAGCGCGCCGCGTGTGCGCGCGTTTCATCGGCGATTTTCACGCACGCATCGAACCACGCTTCGTCGGTTTGCTTGGGTGCGGCTTTCAGCAATCTGCCGATACGATCCACCTCGCCGATGTCTGAGCCGCCCCAGGTCGAGGTGCCCAGCATGCTGATGAACGCCGCCGACCAGCGGTAGTTGCCGGGGAAATACATGAAGTAGTGATCGTCGCTGCGGGTGGTTGCTTTTTCCATTGTAAGTCCTTGTTTTTAATCGAGTTTTACTTTTGTGATCTTGATGACCCGCGCCCACTTCGCGGTTTCGCTCTTCATGAACGCGGCGAATTCATCGGGGCCAAGACCGGCGACTTCGTAGCCGTCCTTGATTAGTTGCTCTCTGAGTTCCGATTTGATAACGCGGCGCTGAATTTCGTCGTGCAGCTTGACGATGATATCGCGCGGCGTGCCGGCGGGCGCCATGATGCCGTTCCAGTTGGCCGATTCGAAGCCGGGCAATCCGGATTCATCAACCGTGGGCACCTCGGGCATCAGCGGCGAGCGCTTCAGGCCGTTGATCGCGATCACGCGCGCCTTGCCCGATTTCATCAGCGGCAGCGACGCGGGTGTGGAGAACGAACGCAGATCAAGCTGCCCCGCGAGAAAATCATTGGTCGATTGCGCCGAGCCTTTGTACGGCACGTGCAGCATGCGCGTGCCCGCCATGTGATTGAACATCTCCCACGTCAGATGGCCGACCGTGCCTATGCCCGGCGTGCCGTAGGTGAGCTTGTCCGGCTGCGCCTTGGCGAGCGCGATCAATTCCTTCACCGTTTTAGCGGGCACGCTCGGATGCACCGCAAGCACGCTGGTGGTGTTGGTCACCAGTATCACCGGCGCCAGATGTTTGAATGTGTCGTAACCCATCTTCGGATACAGGCTCTGCGCGATGGTGAGCGGGCCGGGGTTCGCGCCCAGTAGGGTGTAGCCGTCGGGTGCTGATTTCGTGACGATCTCGGTGCCCAGCATGCCGCCCGCGCCGCCGCGATTCTCGACCACGAACGCATGGCCCCACGCTTCGGCCAATTTTTGCGCCACCATGCGCGCGTTGATGTCGGTGGGCCCGGCGGGCACGAACGGCACGACGATGCGCACCGGCCTCGCGGGGTACGCCTGCGCGCCGGCCCACGAACTGGCCGACATCAATGCCGCCATGCATACGGCTCTTACGCTTATCTTCATGCCTCCCCCATGGATTGTTGGCTGCAATATATAGTAGGCTTCCCGTTGGCACAACACGCCGGCGCTGTACACACCGCACCGAGTTCCATCATGCAAAAGGAGTGCAAGGCATGCCGTATTTTCGTTTCGACGAGATGAAATCACATCATCTGAACCCGCATCTATCGACCACGCAAGGCCCGGTGATCGAGGCGAACACCATGTACTTTCGCCGCGTCACCAAGCAGGCCGGCCAGCAATCGAAGCTGCATTACCATCCGAACGAGTTCATGGCGTTTTTGCTCGAAGGCGAATTCGACAGCATCGTCGGCGACGAAACACACGTGGTGAAACCGGGCACGCTGGTGCACATACCCTCGAACGCGCAGCACTGTTTTCGCGCGGGGCCGCAAGGCATACGTTATCTTTATCTCAAGGATCGCACCTGGACGTTGATAGGTGCCGCCGCCGACGAAGCGCTGCCCGACAAGGCGCGCTCCGCCACCGAGGTCGCGCGCGACATTGCCGCGGGCAAATATCCGGGCCGCGACAAAGCGCCCGAACAATCGCAGGCGATAGTGTCGGGGCTGGGCAATTGCCATTACGTGATGTGCGAGGGCTTTAACGGCGGCAAACCCTCCGGCCATCACGAGCAGTGGGTCAATGGCGCGAACCTGTCGTGGGCCTACGTGCAATCACCGGCGGGGCACGAGATCGCCGAAACCAGCGCCACGCACGAGTTGCTCGCCTATGTGATCGGCGGCGAAATTGAATCCACCGTCGGCGCCGATAGCCACACGGCGGGCGAGGGCGATGTGATCCACGTGCCGCGCGGCGCGGCGTACCGTTGGCGCGTCACGGATAAAGGCCCGGCGCGTTATACGATTGCGCGTTCGACTTCGCGGCTGGAAGAACATGTCGCCAGAAACGGCGCGGCCGACAACTGGCGCGGTTAATGATCCCGGCGTGACAACGCAAAACGGCAAAGTGAAATGAACGAATTGAACATCACAAACGTACAGCCAGGCAATTTTGCCGGCATAACCTACGAAGAAGCCCTGCGCCGCGCGCGCGAGCTGATCCCGTTTTTACGCGAGCACGCGAATGAAGCCGAGGCGCGCCGCGGCATGGCACCGGCGGTGGAGGCGGCGCTGCATCGCGCGGGGCTCTTTCGCTACCATCAACCCAAGGCATGGGGCGGCATGGAGCTTGATTTCATCGCCTATTTCGACATCCCCGAAATGCTCGCGCGCGGCGATTGCTCGGTGGGCTGGAACGCCGCCAACCTGAGCTCACATCACCGCAACGTCACCATGTTCGACGAGCGCGCGCAGAACGAAATCTGGGGGGGCAACCCCGACGCGCTGATCGCCTCGGGCATCGCCTACATACAGGGGCGCGGACTGCTGGTGGACGGCGGGCTTATGCTATCCGGGCAATGGTCGTTTTGTTCGGGCGTCGATGTCGGGCAGTGGAACATGCTGGCCTGCCAGGTGAAGGCGTCCGAAGACGGGCCGGTGCTCGATCACCGTTATTGCATGGTGCCGCGCGGCGAGTACGAAATTCTCGACGACTGGCACACGCTGGGCATGCGCGGCACCGGCAGCCGCTCCGTGCGCTGCAAGGACGTGTTCGTGCCCGAATACCGCACGCAATCGAACATGGTGTCGCGCCCCGGCCACGAATATCCGGGGCTGCGCATACACACCAACCCCACCTTCAAGGTGCCGGCCGCGTCGCTCGGCGGGCATTGCATCGCGGGCGCCATGACCGGCAACGCGCAGGCCGCGGTCGATGTCACGATAGACCTCGTGAAATCGCGCAGCACCAGCTACACCGGCGCGAAAATGCGCGACTTTCAATCGGTGCAGTTGCGCATCGGCATGGCGGCGGCCAAGGTTGATGCGGCGCGCGCCCTGCTGCGCGAGGACTGCCTGCGCGCCGATGCGATTTGTAAATCGGGCAAGACGCTTGATCTCGAGGAGAAGGTGCGCAACAAGCGCAACTGCGCGGCGGCGTTAAAGCTGTGCAATGAAGCCGTCGATTCATTGATGGAAATGGCCGGCGCCAACGGCATCTACGACAGCGCGCCGCTGCAGCGCATCTTTCGCGACGCGCACTCCGGCACCGCGCACATCAACTTCAACACCGACGTGCAGTTGGCGCCGTGGGCGATCGTGACGCTGGGCGGGGACTATCGCTCGCCGGTGATGTAGGCGAGCGCAATGTGTGCAATGCGTTTATGCTTTTGGTAGGGTGGGTAAAGCGCAGCGTGCCCACCGGCGGTGGTGTTGCGTGGGCGCGTTGCGCTTTGCACACCCTACGCTCGCTGCCGTTCAGGCCGGTGGTGGTGAATTGTTTGCCAAGCCAAGTCTCTTTACCAACTTTGCAAGTTGCGGTTTGAAGGGACGTAGCAGAGCGGTACCAATCGCGAGGACAATCGCACTGGCAATGACGAATACGCCGAATGCCATGAAGAATATCGTGAGAGTGTGGCTCCAGCGAGCTGCACCGTGCGCTACCCATGCGCCAAAGATCAAGCCTAAAACAAGTGGTATTGGAAGCCACGTGCGGCCGCGTGCTCGAACAATCAGCACTAATACGACCACCAAGCCCGCAAGGCCAATGAAAGCAAGAGGGATGACTAGCGGCTTGGGTCCAAATTTCGTCGCCTAACGTTCACGCCCACCGGCGCGGCCCGAGTTCGTTAGCATGCGCCGGCACGTCGCGCGCGTCCGGGCGGGGCGCGGGGTTAGGTGGCATGGATTGCACGATAATCCCATAGAACTGGAAGCGCTACGAATACAGCGAGGTCCCAGTCGTTTAACACAAACGTCGCGATCGCTAAGGCGATTGCAACTCCGAATAGGGTAAGACCGCCCATACGAGTACGTGCAGCGTTGCGCAAGTATGCGACGCCGAGAAGTACGCATAACACGGGAAGCGCTACCAACCATGCAAACCACCAACATCGAGGGTTCTCGTCGGAGAAGGTTTGCTGCAACTGACCTACTACGGACTGCCATACCGTTTGATTGTCTGGCATGGCGACAAAGAGATAGATGTACCAGATGCCAGCCACAAGAAGCGCAGGCACTAGATACAGCCATCCAGCAACAGTATGCGGGGCGAAGCGAAGCTTCATGTCACCCGACAATTATTGAAGAAACCAGTGCGTTTCTTCAACAATAATTGAAAAACCATTGACGAGTATCCTTAAGTCTTTATTTAATTGGGTTATTTATGGTGCCCGTTTCCTCATCAATAACGTAGCAACCCCGGACAGTTTATCCGAGCCGTAGTAAATCGTCACTTGCTCTGCGGCGAAAAACTGAACTTTAACGGCAGCTGGCAGCTTATGGCCGATGCGGCGCCAATCAATTTCGGCATCCCGGCAATGGCTATTGCGTGCCGTTATCGTGCAACGTCACGTTTCCCGCCCTGCTTTACTTGTTTTGAACCGACGGCACCGGCGCTGCCTGCAAGGGCGACGAAACGGGTTCCCGTGCAATCGATCCCGCCGCTGCGATTTCAGGCTCGTGATCGACGGCGTTCCGCAACCGTCGCGCCGCAAAGCGCCTGCGCGCTTCTTCGAGATAAAGATAAATCAATGGCGTGATGTAGAGCGTCAACAACTGCGATAGCAGCAATCCGCCGACGACAGCCAAGCCCAACGGCCGGCGTGCTTCGGCGCCCGCGCCCCAGCCCAGCGCGATGGGCAACGTGCCCATCAATGCTGCCATGGTGGTCATCATGATCGGGCGAAAGCGTACGAGGCAGGCTGCGTAGATCGCCTCGGCTGGTGACTTGCCGATGGTGCGCCGTGTCTCGATGGCGAAGTCGATCATCATGATGGCGTTTTTTTTGACGATGCCCGCCAGCTGTACGTCCCCGCGGACGGCGATACCGCGGCTGAACGGGATTTCCACTGCCCGGGAGTGGTACGCATCAAATGCCGCGCGATGTAATCGGTTGTTCAAGGTGTCAACAATTTCGACTGCGTAAGTTGAACTTTGGGAACCAGGCGGGAGTTGCAGGGCGGTGTTGTCCATCCGGGGCAAAGTGCAAGGACCTGTCTGAGATATCGAAATGACTTGCGAAAGTGTGGTACCGGAAACATTGCCGATATCGACGTACTGAGTACCTTCGGCAGGTTAAGGCCAGAGGAAGGCGTTTCCGGCAAATCCACGAGACGCGCTTGGTTTCATGACAAGGGAATCATCGACCGAAAAGGCTGGCGTGATGGCTTGAAGCGAGTCATCGGGAATAGCAGGAGACTCGAAGCTACTACCTTGAATCACGGTCACGTTGGCGACGTTGGCGCTGGTGACGGCACCGCTGGCATTGCTTACCGAGCAGGATTGCCGCGCCGCTTCAGTGAGCACCGTGACACTGCAGGCACTGCCGGGCGCGATTGGCGCGGCGGCGTGCAAGCGGCACGGCAATCAAGGTTGCCGGCACAAAAGTACGACCACGGCAATGCCGTTAAAAAACACAATAAAAACAATTACTTACGAGATATTATCATTTTCCATGGTCACTCGAACGATAGAACTCAAAACAGGGTCTCCGGCAGTCTCGCCAAAGTAGACTCTGAGTAGCTGTTCCTTGAAACAAATCAAGCCCAAGGCCGACCCAGTGGATCCTGCTTCGCCGAATAGCCGGCTTCAGGCTATTGGCTTGTGAGTCCAGCCTGCTTGATGATCTTGCCCCATATCGCAAGCTCGGCCGCGATAGCGGCGGAATACTCTTCCGGCGTGCTCGCCACGACTTCCGAGCCGGTCAGCATGAAGCGCTTCGTCATTTCAGGCTGCTTGAGCGCCCGCACGATCTCCTGGTTCAACCGGCGTACGATACTTGGCGGAGTGCGGGCTGGCGCCAGCACCCCGGCGGGCGCCGTGAAGTCATAGCCGGGCACGCCTGACTCGGCGATCGTGGGCAGATTCACGAGCTCTGATCGCTTTGCACTGGTAATTGCCAGCCCGCGAACGCGGCCCGAGGCAATATGCGGTGTCGCGGAACTCGCTGTCGCAAACATCAAATGCACTTCGCCGCCGAGCAGCCCGGTCAAGGCGGGACCAGCACCCTTGTAGTTGACGCGCACGAGGTTGACCCCAGCGAAATGCTTGAAGAGTTCGGCCGGCAAGTGATTTGCGCTTCCCGTGCCGGATGTCGAGAAATTAAGTTCGCCAGGTTTGGCCTTTGCCAGTGCAATCAATTGCTTGACGCTCTTGATTGGCATCGAGGGATGCACGAGCAACACGCTGGGCGCGGTGATCGCCAGGCATACCGGCGAAAAGTCCCTCATCACGTCGTACGGAGATTTTTCCAGCAGCGGCCCTATCGAGAAACTGCCGGCCGCGACCAGCAGCGTATGTCCGTCCGGTGGCGACCGCATCAACATCTCGCCCTGGATAAACCCGCCGCTAGGCCGGTTATCCACGATAACGGACCATCCCGCCGTCTCGTTCAGCCCCTGCGCAACCAGCCGGGCGATGAAGTTATTCGCGCCTCCGGGAGGAGATGCGATGATGCGAATCGGTTTGCCCGGAAACTCCTGCGCGCCAACCTGTACGGCCGCCGTCGACAACAGTGCGATAGTCAGGAGCCGCAGGGGAAGAAATTTACAGATCATGTCACCTCCGTTTCGTTCTACAGCGCGCATTCACAACACAGTGCCATGCACATAAGGCGCCCCATATGGATTCCCGCCCGCGCGGGAAAGACAGTGTTTCTTTGGCGTTCGCTGGCGAATGCGCGGCATTCACACTTTTACCCGCGGAAACCCGCAAAGAAACTTTGTGCGGCATTTCTCCGCGCTACTTCACCCACCAGTGCATGGAATCCTGCCCCTCGCCCTGCGCGCCATGCGGGCCGCCGCCGCCGGTGCGTAAATACATCTTGCGCGCGTAACCGGCTTTGAATTTTCCGCCAAGCGCATCGACGATCCAGTCCATGCCCATCGAGTGGCAATCCATGCGCTGGCCTTGCGCGGGAAACACCGTGGTCTGGTGATAGGCGTCTTCGTAGACCCACAGTTCTTTCGGCGCCTTGATGCGCTCGTAAAAATTGTAGACCAGCTCAACCGGGCTGCGCGCATCGTATTCGCCGGTGGTGAGCAGCGTCGGCGCGGTGATGCCGGCTTCCTTGCCCTCGACCGTCATCTGGCTCACGATCTTGTCGAGTTCCTCCTCGCTTTTCGCGCCGGTGAGATAACCGAACAACTGCTTGTAGCGCGGCGAGAAGGTGTCGAGGATGTGATACTTGTCGAGATACGACGCCCACACGCCGACATTGGCCTTGATAATCGGGTCGCCCATTGCCGCGGCGGCCAGCCCCCAGTGTGAACCCATCGACTGCGAGAACACCGTGATCTTGTCGGCATCGACTTCCTTGCGGCCTGCAAGCCATTTCGCCACCGCGATCACCGAGCGCTCATAGTTGTCCGCCGTGAGTTTGGTGCCGCGCAGATTGCTCGTGCCTTGCCCCGGGCCGTCCATCACCAGCAAATGCATGCCGCGATCGAGCGCGTGATTGACCTGCGGGTCGGGATAAATCTCCTTGGTCATGTCGCAACCGGGTATGAAAATCACGCATGGCGCCTTGGGCCGGCCCTTGAGCAGATGAAAGTTGCATTGCAGCTCGGCACCCTCGAAGGGAATCTCCACGCGCTCCATCGGGTAGGGCGAGAGTTCCATTACCTTCTCGTAATTGGCGATGCAGCGGCCGTGCAAGTAACGCTTCTCGTCATTGGTCTCGAGCACGGGATGTTGCGCGGCGGCGAACTGGGTGGATGCCTTGTAATACAGTTCGAACGCCGTCATTTCGTGGCCGGCGGCTTCTTCCTCCTGCGCCACGCGCTCCATGCGCTGCGCGATGCGGCCGACATGCTTGGAAATCTGCGCATGGCTTTTCACGCTTGCCGGGAAATTGCGGCCGTCGCCATCCCAATGGAACACGCGGCCAGTTTCTTTCACCAGATAATCGAAAACCCATTGCTGACGGTCACGGTCGAGGCGGGGTGTACGCATGGCTTGAAATCCTCCTGGATAAGTTTTGTCGGTTACGGCCACCAGCTGGCAATAATAACTTATTGCGATTGCCTGATCGCCGGACTTTGGTTCGGTCTAATTTGGCTTGAGGCCGATCTCTTTCATCACTTTGGCAAATGCCGCGATATCGGCGCGCAGCCGCTTATCGTGCTCTTCCGGGGTCGTCGTCCCGATATGAATTCCAACGGTGTCAAAACGCGCCTTGAGTTCGGGGCTCTGCAATACGCGCGCGATGTCCTTGCTGATTTGTCGCCGCAGCGTGAGCGATGTGCCCGCGGGCGCGAACACGGCGCTAGCACCCACTGCCGTCCACTCGGGCAGCACATCGGCGACCAGGGGCACTCCCGGCAGCGCCGGGTAGCGTTGCATGATGGCGGTCAATTTGCCGCCGGCGACCAGCGATTGCGCGATCAACGGGGAGAGCACCGTGAAGTGCGCGCGGCCCGCGGCGACCTCGATCGCGCTCTCGGTCGAGCCTTTGTAACTCACGTGCTGCGCCTTGATGCCCGCGGCAAGGCGAAAGCGCTCCGTGTTCATGTGATCCATGCCGCCGGCGACGGCGGCCGAGAAATAAACCTTGCCCGGCCGCGCTTGTGTGTATGCGACCAGCTCTTTCAGGGTCTTCACGCCCATCGCCGGCCCCACCACGACGACGTTGTTGCTGTTGTATAACTCCGTAACCCCCGCGAAGTCCTTGAGCGTGTTGTAGGGCAGATCGTTGAACATGACATGCCGCACGGCGATGGAACCGGAGACAAACAACAGCGTGTAGCCGTCGGGCGCGGCCTTGGCGACGGTGTTGTTGGCGATGATGCCCGGCCGGTTGTCGATCACCACGGGCTGCCGCCAGTAGTCACTCAACTTGGGCGCGATCAAGCGGGTGCTGGCATCGAGCCCCGTGCCGGCGGCGGCGGAAACCAGGACACGAACCGGCTTGGCCGGGAAGGGCTGTTGCGCCCGTACGTGAGGCGCAAACACCACGGCACAGATAATGCAAAGCGCGCAGGCTCGAACGTAGACGTGCCGCGGACCGATCATGACCATAAGACCTCCCGTTTATGACAGCCCTCACTATAGCCCACACTATCTTACCGCGCCGCCTCCGCCTTGATCCCCGCGGCCGCCACCACCTTCGCCCATTTTGCCAGTTCGCGCCGGATGTGTTCGCGCGCGGCTTCGGGCGTGGTGCCTTCGATCTCGAAGCCTTGCGGGTCGAGCTTCGCGCGCACGTCGGGGACGTTCAGTGCACGCAGGGTTTCCTCGTTGAGGCGTTTCACGATCGCGCCCGGCAGCCGTGCGGGGCCGAGC
The DNA here is from genome assembly GCA_945901405.1 of Bordetella parapertussis. Lineage (GTDB taxonomy): Bacteria > Pseudomonadota > Gammaproteobacteria > Burkholderiales > SG8-41 > CAMDLH01. The sequence continues at coordinate 29,544 of CAMDLH010000039.1, forward strand.
AGCACATACCACTGGTTGGTGTCGAAGCCAGGCAGTCCGCCTTCGGCCACGGTCGGCAGATCGGGCACGGTGGGCGAGCGCTTGAGGCCGCTGACCGCGAGGGGTTTTAACTTGCCGGCGCGCGTGTGCGGCAGCGCGGCGGGCAGGCTCGCGAACGCGAAGTGCACGTGGCCGCCGAGAAGGTCGATCAACGCCGGCCCCGCGCCCTTGTGCGGCACGTGGTTGAAGCCGACACCCGTCATTTGCGCGAGCAGCACCGCCGAAAGATGCGTCGCGCTGCCGAATCCCGCCGAGGCGTAGGTAATCTGGCCGGGCTTCGCACGCGCGGCGGCCACCAGTTCCTTCACCGTACTCGCGGCAAAAGCCGGATGCGCGCTCAACAAGTTTTGCGACGAAGCCATGTGGATGATGGCGGTGAAGTCGTTTAACGCGTCGTAGGGCAGCTTGCTCAATGCCGGGTTGATGCCGTGCGAAGCGGCGTAGGCGAGAAACAGCGTGTAGCCGTCGGCTGCGGCGCGCGCGGCGAGTTCGCCGGCAATGGCGCCGCTTGCGCCGCCGCGATTGTCGGCGACGACGGGTTGGCCCAATTGCTCCGAGAGTTTCTGCCCTATTACGCGGCCGATGACATCCGCGCCGCCGCCGGGCGGCAGTGGGATGATGAGGCGGATGGGGCGCGTGGGATACGTCTGCGCGTGCGCGCATGCACCGGCGAGCAAGATTATCAGACCCGCTACGCGCCCGAACGCCAAGGCGTTTCTCGGGTGAAAGCCGCCGTTATTCGTGATGTTGATTAGCCGCGCTTGAATGCGCGCACCTGTCTTGGGACGCAATATTTTCAACCACCTTTATTTGTGTTGACCCAACGGCGCCGGCGCTGCTCCTGCTTGCAACGGAGGCGCAAAAGGTTCCGGCGCAATTGAGCCCGCCGCTGCAAGTTCAGGCTCGTGATCCACCTCATGCCGTGCACGCCGCGCCGCGAACCGCCTTCGCGCTTCTTCGAGATAAAGATAAATCACCGGCGTGATGTAGAGCGTCAGCAATTGCGACAGCAGCAATCCGCCGACGACAGCCAAGCCCAATGGCCTGCGCGCTTCGGCGCCTGCGCCCCAACCCAGCGCTATTGGCAGCGTGCCCATCAACGCCGCCATGGTGGTCATCATGATCGGGCGAAAGCGCACGAGGCAGGCTTCGTAGATCGCCTCGGCCGGAGTCTTGCCGGTGGTGCGCTGCGTTTCGATGGCGAAGTCGATCATCATGATCGCATTCTTTTTCACGATGCCCACCAGCATGATGATGCCGACGTAGGCATACATATTGAGCGGCATGCCGAACAGCATCAGCGTCGCCAGCGCGCCCATTCCGGCGGTGGGCAGGCCCGACAGAATGGTGATCGGGTGGATGTAGCTCTCGTAAAGAATGCCTAGCACCAGATAGATCACGAAGATCGCCATGATGAGCAGCATGCCCATGCCGGCGAGTGATGATTGAAACACCTGTGCCGCGCCCTGATAGCTGCCGATCAAGGTGGACGGCGCTTTTAGTTCGAGCATGGCGGCGTTGACGTGCTCGATGGCGTCGCCCAGCGCGATGCCGGGCGCTAAATTGAACGAGATGGTCACCGACGGCAGTTGCCCCAGGTGACTGATGCTCAGGGGGCCGAGTTTGCGCGAGAGTTTTGCCACGGTATTGAGCGGCACCAGCACGCCGGTGTTCGAGCGCACGTAAATCAGCGACAGCGCCGACGGATCGTTCTGGAATTTCGGATCGAGTTCGAGGATCACCCAATACTGATTGCTTGAGGTGTAGATGGTTGACACCTGGCGCTGGCCGAACGCGTTGTAGAGCGTGTTTTCGATTTGCTGCGCGGTGATGCCCAGCGCCGAGGCCTTGTTGCGATCAATGTCGATCGTCACCTGCGGATTGGCGATTTGCAGATCGCTGGTGACATCCTGAAAGCCCGGCAGCTTCGCGAGTTTTTCTTGGATCACCGGCACCCACTGGAACAACTCTTCGGTGTCCGCGTTTTGCAGCGTGTATTGATATTGCGTCTTGGTAAGCTGCCCGCCGATGCGGATGGTGGGGATGTTCTGCAAAAAGACTTTCAGCCCCGGCACCGCGCTCAATTTGGGGCGCAGCCGTTGGATGATTTCGTCGGGTGTGCTGCGTTCGGTGCGCGGTTTTAACACGATGAACATGCGGCCGAGATTGAGTGCGGTGGCGCCGATGCCGCCCTGGCCGACGAATGACATGACGGATTCCACCGCCGGGTCTTCCTTGACGATGGCGGCGGCGAGTTGTTGCAAGCGGGATATCTCCTGAAACGATACGTCCTGCGCCGCTTCGGTGAACGCAAAGAGCTGCCCGGAGTCCTCGCTCGGCAAGAAATCCTTCGGCATCTTGGCGAACATCCAGCCGGTGACGGCGAAAATCGCCACGAACAACACCAGCGTGAAGCGGTTGTGGCGCATCACCCACTTGAGCGTCACGTCATACAGATTTTTCCATGCGTCGAAGATGCGTTCGAGCAGGTTGTAAAGCCAGCCGTGCTTGACGTTGTGCTGCGGTTTGAGCCAGCGCGCGCACAGCATCGGCGTGAGTGTCAGCGACACAAAACCCGACACCAGCACGGCCGCCATGATGGTGATGGCGAATTCGTGCAGCAGCCGTCCCAGCATGCCGCTCATGAACAACACCGGGATGAATACCGCCGCGAGCGACAGCGTCATCGACAAAATGGTGAAGGCGATTTCCTTCGAGCCGTCGAGGGTGGCGCGCATGGCGCTCTTGCCCATCTCCATGTGGCGCGAGATGTTTTCGAGCATCACGATGGCGTCGTCCACCACGAAGCCCACGCACAAGGTCAGCGCCATCAGTGACAGATTGTTCAGGCTGAAGCCGAACAAATGCATTATGGCGAAAGTGCCGACGATTGACATCGGCAGCGCCAGGCTCGGAATCAACGTTGCCGAAAAGTTGCGTAAAAACAAGAAGATAACCAATACCACCAGGGCGAGTGCCAGCACCAGGCTGAACTGCACTTCTTCCACCGATTCACGAATCGAGATCGAGCGGTCGTAGAGTATGTTGATGTTGACACTCGGCGGCACCTGCTCGCGAAACGTGGGCAACAGTTTCTTTACCGCATCGACGACTTCAATGGTGTTGGTGCCGGGCTGGCGCTGAATCGCCAGCACGATGCCGCGTTTGCCGTTGTGCCACGCGGCCACCTTGTCGGTCTGCACGCTGTCGATTACCTTGCCCAGTTCACCGAGGCGCACCGGCGAGCCGTTGCGATAGGTGACGATCAGCGAACGATAACCGCCCGCGCTGGTGAGCTGGCCGCTCGCTTGCAGCGTGTAGGCACGGTGTTCTCCATACAACGTGCCGGTCGGCAGATTGGCGTTGTGCTGGTCGATCACGGTCTGCACTTCGTCAAGACCGATGCCGCGCGAAGCGAGCGCGCGCGGGTCTAGCTGCACGTGCACGGCGTACTTCTGCGAGCCGAACACCTGCACCTGCGCGACACCAGTGATGGTCGAGATGCGCTGCGCCATCAGGGTTTGCGCGTATTCGTCTATCGTCCACATCGGCACCGCGTCCGAGGTGAGCGCAAGATAAAAAATCGCCGCGTCCGCCGGATTCACCTTGCGAAACGACGGCGGCGTGGTCATCGTCGGCGGCAACTGGCGGATCGCGCGCGAGATCGCCGATTGCACGTCCTGCGCGGCGGCGTCGATGTTGCGGTCGAGCGAGAACTGCATGGTGATCGCCGTGGCGCCCAGCGTGCTGGTCGAGGTCATCGAGTCGATGCCCGCGATCAGCGAAAATTCTTTTTCCAGCGGCAGCGCCACCGCCGAGGCCATGGTCTCGGGGCTGGCGCCGGGCAGACTGCCGACCACCTGTATCGTCGGAAAATCCACGTTCGGCAGCGCCGACACCGGCAACACGCGGTAAGCCATGATGCCGAAAGCGAGGATGCCGATCATCAGCAACCCGGTCATCACCGGGCGGCGGATGAATAGCTCGGAGAAGTTCATGACTTCTTGCCTTCCGGCTTGATGCTGACCTTGATGCCGGGGATCAGCCGCGACTGGCCGCTGGTGACGATCTGCTCGCCCGCAGCGAGGCCCTTGGCCACCACGGTTTGCGCGCCATCGACACGTTCGATGGCGATCTCGCGCATCTCGGCCGTGTCGGCCTTGATGACGTAGACGTATTGGCCTTTCGGCCCGGTTTGCACCGCCTGTGACGGCACCACGATGGCGTTTTGCTGTTCGTTCAGCGTGACCGACGCGGTGACGAACTGGCCGGGCCACAAGGTTTTGTCCTGGTTGGCAAACGCGGCGCGCAGTCGCACCGTGCCGGTGGTGGCGTCCACCGTGTTGTCGACAAACGCGAGCGCGCCGCTCACAGGCGTTTCACTTGTACCTTGGGGCACGGCTTCGACAGCGAGCTTGCCACCGGCCATGTATTTGCGAATGAGGCCGAGGTGCTGCTCGGGCACGGCGAAGCTCACGTAGATGGGGGACAACTGGTTGATGACCACCAGCGACACCGTGTCGTTGGCCTTCACCAGATTGCCTTGTTGTATGAGTATCTTGCCCGCGCGGCCATCGATGGGAGAGCGTATCACCGCGTATTCGGTTTGCAGGCGCGCGTTTTCAACCGCGGCCTCGCTCGCGCCCACGGTGGCGGCGGCGGTATCGACATTGGTGCGAAACTGCGCGTAGGCATCCTGCGACACGAAACCTTTTTGCAGCAGGTCCTTGTAGCGCACTTCCTGTGCACGCGCGCGTTCGAGTTGCGCCTTGTCGCGTGCGAGGGTCGCCTGCGCCTGCAACAGTTGCGCTTGCAGCGGGCGCGCATCGATCTCAAACAGCGTCTGGCCGCGCGCCACATCCTGGCCGTCGCTGAAGCCGACCTTGACGATCTGGCCATCGATGCGCGATTTGATAGCGACAGTGGCCTGCACCTCGACATTGCCGATGGCCTGAATTTTCAGCGGAACGGTTTGTTCGGTGACAGTGGTGACTATGACCGGTATGGCGGGCGATGCCTTGCCTTTTTTGTCGGCGGCGGCGGATTTGTTCTTCTCATCCTTGGCGCTTTTTTCGCCGGAGTCACCGAAGTAACCGCAGCCCGCGAGAGTTGCCGCGGTTACCAGCGCAAGCATTAACGTAATAGCGTTCGAACCCAAATTCATCAAAACTCCGCTACACACCAGGCACGCGATTGCACCCGGTGTCTCATCAATAATTTCAAGACCGGTTCAGCTTCTCGTCGAACCAGTTCCACATCGTTGCCACGCCCAGCGTGAGGTAATCGCGCTGGCAGTGCTGCGAGCCGCCTTCCTCCGCCGTGAACACGCGCAGCGTCTTGTCGGTGGAGCCGGACGCATTGTAGAGCGCCTGCGCATCCGCCAGCGAGATTTGTTCGTCCTCCGCGCCATGCACGATCAGGAACGGGCAGCGCATTTTTTGTACGACACCATCGAGGCGATACGGTTCCAGTTTTTCCAACGCTTCGTCGAGTGTCTTCACGCCCAATATCCACATGATATGGTGGCCGGGCACCGACAGCGAGGTCTTGAAATTGGAGTCGATGCGTTTTTTCCAGGTGCCGTAATAATCCCAGATCGCGCCCCACGCGATGCAAGCGGCGAAGCGCGGCTCCATCGAGGCGATGCGCGGCGCGTAATAGCCGCCGAGGCTGATGGCGACCACGCCTACTTTCTTGGCGTCCACGTCATCACGCTTTTCGAGCCAATCCATGCACGCGCTACCCGCGACTTCGTAATCGTGGCGCAGCACGTTGTTGCGAAAGCGGATCGCCTCGCCGGTGCCGGGGCCATCCATGATCAAGCAGGAAATGCCGCGCTTGATGAGATCAGGCACGCCGCGCACGAACTGGATCTCTTTCGTCACATCGAGGCCATCGAAAAACACCACGCACGGTGCGCGCTTGCCCTTGGGGTTTTGAGCATGCACAAAGTAACCCGGCAGACTCTCGTTACCCATCTGCACTTCGACCACTTCGATTTTTACGTCAGTGAGCTTGGCGTGTTTCTGAAAACATTCCACGCCGGTCTTGAACGCGACCAGCGCCTTCGCATCCTTCGGCGTGCGAAAGCGCTCGGCCATCTGGTAATAGTTGCAGGCGCGCAGATACCCGGCGGCGGCGGAGACACGATGACCACCCTTCTCGAAACCCTCGGCGTGCGCCGCCACGCCATCGGCGACTTTCACGCATGCGTCAAACCACGCGTTGTCGTCTTCGGGTGCCGCACCCTTCAACAGGGCGCCGATCTTGTGCAACTCGCCGATGTCCGAGCCGCCATAAGTCGCCGAGCCCATCATGTTGATGAACGCCGCGGACCAGCGATAGTTGCCGGGGAAATACATGAAATAGGGCGGGTCTTTTTTTTCTGCCATCTGAGTCTCCAGTAGGTATAGTGAAGGGTGAATGCGTGAAGGGTGAAGGGTGAACAGCTAGACGGTGTTGGGGTACCCCTTCACGTATTCACCCTTCACTGCTTTTGTATCCCCGCGGCTTTCGCCACGCGCGCCCACTTGTCGAGTTCGGCGCGGATGAAATTGGCGTAGTCTTCGGGGCCGAGGCCCGCGACTTCGTGGCCTTGCCTGAGGAATGCATCGCGATGCTCGGGCTGCGCGAGTTGCCTGGCGAGAACGTCGTGTATGCGCATGATGACTTCGCGTGGCGTTTTCGCGGGTGCTAGCATGCCGTTCCAGTTGTAGCTGACGAATCCTGGCACACCCTGCTCGGCGATGGTGGGCAGATCCGGCAACAGCGGCGAACGCTTTTCAGACGTGGCGCCGATTGCGCGCAGCTTGTTTTGCTCGGCCAGCGGCTTGCAGCTTGCGAATTGATTGATCGCCACTTCGATGTGACCGGCGATGAGATCAATGGTGTATTGCGCGGCGCCCTTGTAGGGCACGTGGTTCAACTTGATGCCGGCCTGCGTGGCGAATAGCTCGGTGGCGAAGTGGCCGACCGTGCCCACGCCGGGCGAGCCGTAGTTGATCTTGCCCGGCTGCGCCTTGGCGAGCCTGACGAAATCCCGCACGCCCTTCGCCGGCACGCTCGGATGCACCATCAAACAACTCGCGGTGCGCGCGATCAAAAATATCGGCGCGAGATCGCGCAACGTGTCGTAGGGCATCTTCAGGTAAACGCTGTGCGACACCGTGAGCGGGCCGGGGTTGCCGGCGAGCAGCGTGTAGCCATCCGGCGCCGATTTCACCACTGCGTCGGTGCCCGGCACACCACCGCCGCCACCGCGATTTTCAACGATGAAATTCTGCCCCAGCGCCGCGCCGAGTTGCTGTGCCGCCCAGCGGCCCTGTATGTCCGTCGGCCCGCCCGGCACGAAGGGCACGATCACGCGCACGACTTTGCCGGGATAGGTTTGCGCCTGAGCGGCTGCGGCGCAGAGCAGCAACAGCGCGACCGTGTTCAGTATATGGCGCATGAGCATGTAGTCCCCGGATTAACCGTGGAAAGCGGAGGGCACACGATAGTTAGCGTGCGCTGTATTGTCAATCGCGAAGTGCTCTTCTGGTAGAATCGCGGCTCATTTTTACACTCATTTTTATATTTTCAATCGAGGACACGCATCATGGCCGCAAAGTCGAAAAAAGCCGCAACGCGCAAGTATAAGGACATTCTGTTCGAGGTGAAGGATCAGGTGGCATGGATCACCATCAACCGTCCGCGTGTATTGAATTGTTTTCGCGAGCAGTCGCTCGACGAAATGATCGACGCGCTGAAATACACGCGCGAAGATCCGTCGATTGTGTGCGCCGTGGTCACCGGCGCGGGCGACAAGGCGTTCTCCGCGGGCGGCGATTTCTACGCCATGAAACGGCTTAATTTCAACAATGCCTATATGTGGAACGACCGCATGCTCGGGCTGGCGATGACCATTCGCGGTTTGCCCATCCCGGTGATCGCCATGGTCAACGGCTGGTGCATGGGCGGCGGACACGAATTGGCGCTGTGGTGCGACGTGGTGATCGCATCGGAGAACGCGATACTCGGTCAGACTGGCGCAAAAGTCGGTGCGTGCCCGACGGTAGGCGCCACGCAATACCTGCCGCGCATCATCGGCGAACGCCTCGCGCGTGAAATGATTTTCTGCGCACGCCGTTTCGGCGCGAAAGAAGCGGTCGAGGTCGGCCTCATCAACAAATGCGTGCCGCAAAAGGATTTACGCGCCGAGACGTTGAAATGGTGCGAGACCATGAAGGGCCACAGCGCGCTCACCATCCGTATGACGAAAAAATCACTCAACGCCGAATCCGACCAGTTGTATTCGTCGTGGCAGCAGGGCATGGAGTTGCTCGCACACGTGTGGGGTTCGGACGAAGCGAAGGAAGGCATGGATGCCTTCCTCGCCGGACGCAAACCGGACTTCCAGCAATTCCGCATGCGCGACAAGAAGCTGCTGGCGGATTACCTCAAGGGCTGCGAGCAGAATTTGAATGAGCCGCCTTCGATGCGCAAGCTTAAAAAGTGAACAGCAACCGTGTGAAGGGTAAATGCGTGAAGGGTGACGGGGTACCCCAATGGTGTGGGTATTCACCCTTCGCCCTTCACCCTTCACGCTCCCCTGACCAATGACCGATTCAAACCAGGGCGCCCATGGCGCCTTATCAGGCACTAAAGTCCTCGACCTGACCCGCATCCTCGCGGGCCCGCTGTGCGCGCAAACGCTGGGCGATATGGGGGCGGAGGTGATCAAGGTCGAGCCGCCGGGCGCGGGGGACGACACGCGCTCGTGGGGGCCGCCGTTTGCTGGCGGTGAATCGGCATACTTTCTCGGCATCAATCGCAACAAGCGTTCGATCACGCTCAACATGGCGGCGAAGGCGGGGCAGGACATCCTCGCGCGGCTGATCAAGCAGTGCGACGTGCTGGTGGAGAACTTCAAGGCCGGCACGCTGGAGAAATGGGGTTTTACCAACGACTGGCTGGAAAAAAACGCGCCGCGCGTGGTGCGCTGTTCCATCACCGGCTACGGCACCGGCGGCCCCAAGGGCGGGCTGCCGGGCTACGATTTTATTTTGCAGGCCGAATCGGGGCTGATGAGCATCTGCGGCGAAACCGATGGCGACCCGATGAAATACGGCGTGGCCATCGTCGATATCACCACCGGCTTGCTTGCGTGTAATTCGATACTCGCCGCGCTCAACGCGCGTCATCGCACCGGGCGCGGGCAGCATGTTGAAGTGTCGCTATACGAATCTGGCTTGTTCATGCTGGCGAACGTGGCGTCGAACCACCTGGTGTCGGGCAAGGACGCGCGGCGCTTCGGCAACGGGCATCCGAACATCGTGCCCTATACCGCGTATCCGGTGAAGGACGGCATGATCGCGGTGGCGGTGGGCAACGATACGCAGTTCGCCAAGTTTGCCGCGGCGCTGAATCACGCCGAATGGGCCGCGGACACGCGCTTCGTGCGCAATCAGGATCGCGTGGTCAATCGCGAAACCATCGACGGCCTGATTATCGAGGCGTTGAAACAGGAAGACGCCGAATCGCTGATCGCCAAACTGACCGCAGCCGGCATCCCGTGCGGACGCATCAACAGCGTGGCACAAGCGCTCGCGGCACCCCATACGCAGGCGCGCGAGATGGTGCGCACGATTAAACACCCGACCGCAGGCGACGTGAAAGTGCTGGGCATGCCGTATAAATTCAGCGACACGCCGCCAACCATACGCCGCGCGCCGCCGACGCTGGGGCAGCACACCGAGCAGGTGCTGGGCGACGAGCTGGGTTTGTCCGCCGAACACATTGCCGAGTTGCGCGCGCAGAAGATTATTTGAAGCATCGATCAAAGCGGATAACCACACCGCTGTCGTTCCCGCGCAGGCGGGAACCGTGCGCCCGTGATGGCGCCAAATCAGCACGGTGCAAGTCCGTGTCGGAGTGTGCCACAGCTCCGTAGCCGAAGGTAACTGCGCCGTTGCGTGTCAAAGCGAAACGGGGTGGGGAGCAACCGGA
>CAMDLH010000040.1 GCA_945901405.1 Bordetella parapertussis
ATGAGAAAATCTTACGGATTCCGAACGTTCAGAGTGGCAGAACTCTCGCTATATCATGTACTTGGCAAACTACCCGAACCAAAGCTCGCCCACAGATTCTACTGACGAACCTTATTTTTCGAGAACATGGGTCTGCGTGCAAGTGATGGGAGTCCAGCCGCTCTTCGATTTACGTCAAGGATCGCAGCGCTGCAACGCAATCAGCTTGTAGTTCCGTCCGGAAACAGCCGGTCCATTTCTCTTTTCACCACCGCGTAGCATTCGCATACGCGTTTCTCCAGATTAGGGCGGTCGAGCACGGTGATGTGGCCGCGGCTGTAGCGTATCAGCCCTGCTTCCTGCAAGCGTCCGGCGGCCTCGGTGACGCCTTCGCGGCGCACGCCCAGCATGTTGGCGATCAACTCCTGCGTCATCGCCAGTTCATTGCTGGGCAATCGATCCAGGCTGAGCAGCAGCCAGCGGCACAGTTGCTGATCCACCGAATGATGCCGGTTGCACACCGCGGTCTGCGTCATTTGCGCGATGAGCGACTGGGTGTAGCGCAGCAACAGATGCTGCAGCAAGCCGCCGAGCGCGAATTCCGTCTTCAGCGCGGCAGCGTGCAGCCGGTAGCCGTGGCCGGCGCTTTGCACCACGGCGCGGCTGGGCGTGCTTTCGCCGCCCATGAACAACGCGATGCCTACCGCGCCTTCGTTGCCGATGACCGCGATCTCGGTCGAGGCGCCGTTCTCCATGGCATAGAGCAGCGACACGATGCCGCTGGCGGGGAAATACAAGTGCCGCAGCTTGGTGCCGGATTCAAAGACGATCAGGCCCAGTGGCAACTCGACCGGCTCCAGATGCGGCTGCAGGCGTGCGTAGTCGGCGGCGGGCAGCGCGGCAAGAATGCGGTTTTGCTCTGCGCTATGGGAGGCAGGCATGGTGCGTCACCATGGCATGTTTTCGACGGCGCAGCATACACCTTGCGTACGTTGGCGCACAGAGCACCCCGCGCGCACAACGCGGGCGGGATGAAAACACAGGCAACCGTCGCGGCTCTGCGAATATCAGACATACCGCCACCTGAAGATTTCCAGATAGACTATTCCTTTTCTCATCGAGACTCACCAACAAAACTCCATGCCCTACGCGCCTTTTGATCTGACGGGAAAAGTTGCGGTGGTCACCGGCGGCAACGGCGGCATCGGCTTGGGCATGGCCGAGGCGCTGGCGCAGGCGGGCGCTGCCGTGTGCATCTGGGGCACCAACGAGGCGCGAAACAGTGCCGCGCTCGAAAAGCTGCGCGCGCATGGCGCAAAGGCGCTCGCGTTGCGTTGTGATGTCGGTGATGAAGCCGCTGTTGAACAGACGTTTGCGCAAACGCTCGATTACTTTGGCCGCATGGATGCCTGCTTTGCCAACGCCGGGGTCATCGGCGGCGGTGTGAAATCGTTTGTCGAGATGAGCAGTGACGAGTGGCGCCGCGTGATGCGCGTCAATCTCGATGGCGCGTTTTACACGCTGCGCTCGGCCTCTCGGCACATGATCGCTGGCGGCCACGGCGGCTCGCTGGTCGTCACATCCAGTCTTGCCGCGATTTCGGGCTCGCCGCGCAACGAACACTATGCGGCGAGCAAGGGTGCTGCAATTTCGCTGATCCAGGGCCTCGCGGTCGAACTCGCGCGACACCGCATACGCGCCAATGCGATTCAGCCCGGTTGGATCGACACCGCGATGACGGAAGAACTATTTCACGGCGGCAAGTTTGCAGAAAACGTGCTGCCGCGCGTGCCGCTGCGGCGTTGGGGCATGCCCGCCGATTTTGGCGGCATCGCGGTGTATCTGGCGAGCGACGCCAGCGCCTATCACACGGGCGACACGCTGCTGATCGATGGGGGATATACGAAGTTTTAGATGTAAAACCAGCGCGGGACGACTACGGCTTCTCCGACCACTCGCCACGCTCGATCAGCACTTTCTTCAACACCTTCAATCCTTCGACGGTGCACGGCACACCGCCGTAAGTTGTCATCTGAAAAATCACTTCGGCGACTTCTTTTGCGGATGCGCCTACGTTGAGCGCCGCATGGCAGTGGATGTGCAGCTCCTCCCAGAATTTCTGCACGGTGAGCGCGCCCACTGCGCACAGCTCGCGCTGCTTTTGCGACAGCACCTCGCGCGCGTACAGCCGCCCGACGAAAAAGCGCGAGTAGTTTTTTGCCAGATCGGAATCGAAGTCACGCCAGATCGCGTACGCGCCTTCACCTTTTTTCGGCGGGCCGAATAGTTTCGCCGAGACTTCGCGCGCTATGTCGCTGAGTTCCTTGTCGTTCATAATTTTGCTGGTTTAAGCCAACTCGCCTTCGTCACGCAGCGCGCGCAACGTGTTGCGCCATGCGTCGACGGTGAGCTTGACGTCCTCCGCCGTGTGCGCCGCGGACACCAGCCCGCCGCGCCAGCTTTTCGGATCGACGCCGTTGATCATCAGCCCCAGCACCAGTTTTCGCAGCATGCCCTCGCGCTTGTCCGCCTTGAACCAATCCGCCGGTACGGCGTGCGCGTCGAACGCGGTGGGCTTGATCGCATGATTGTCCGGGTTGGTGAAAAAATGAAAGAACGAATAATCGCCATACATCGCCCACGGCACGCCTTCTTCTTCCAGCACCTCGTTCATGCCTTTGCGCAACGCGACTGCCGCCGCGGTGGCGCGCGCGCAGATATCGGTGTCGCGGATTAACTTGAGCGTGACGATGCCCGCCGCCGCACACACGGCGTGGCCGTTGTGCGTGCCCTGGTGGCTGATGCGCTCGTGTTTCGCCGCCGCCGACATTTCAAAATCGAGCCAACCGAGAATATCCTTGCGGCCCGCCACCGCGCCGCCGGGCATGCCGCCCGCGAGCACTTTCGCCAGCGTGGTGAGATCGGGGATGACATTGATCGCGGCTTGCAGTCCGCCGGGCGACACACGAAAGCCGCTCACCACCTCGTCGAATATCAGATATACACCGTGCCGGCGCGTAAGTTCACGCAGTTCGCGCAGTACCGCGGACGAAGTCGGCACCGCGCCTGAACTCGTGCCCAGCGGCTCGATCATCGCAGCACCAATGTCGTCGCGCGTGGACAAGAGCCGCGCGACTTCGGCCATGTCGTTGATGCGCACGAGGATGATTTCGGCCGCGAGTGCGGGCGATACACCGGGCGTGGGCACGCCGTCCAGATGATCCTTGTTGCCGAACGCGACATGATCGTGCCAGCCATGAAAGTTGCCGATGAAGCGAATGATCTTCGGTTTGCCGCTGGCCGCGCGCGCGAGCCGCATCGCCAGATGCGTCGCTTCGGTGCCGGATGAGGTGAAACGCACGCGCTCGGCCGAAGGCACCATGTCGTGCACCAGCCGCGCCCATTCGAGCTCAAGCTCGTGCGAGGCCGCGAAGTGCATACCCTTCTGCAACTGTGCTTGCGCCGCCGCGACCACAGCCGGGTGCTGATGCCCCAGCAACAGCGAACCGTGTCCGCCGTAGTAATCGATGTATTCATTGCCGTCGATGTCCCACTTGCGCGAACCGAGCGCGCGGTCGACGTAAATGCCATACGGCCAGGCGCGCCGCGAGTCGTGCACGATGCCGCTGGGCAGCACCGTCACCGCTTCTTTGTAGCGCGCGGCGGAGCGCTTGGTACGGCTGCGGTAGGTGTCGATGATTTTTGAATTCACTGCGGTGGCCACGTTCATGTCTATCTCCGTAAGTCGATGTCTTACCGCGAGAATAACCCCATTCGCCACAACCATTCCAGTCCGCGTACCGCAATGCTTCCTTGACCCTCGGCGTGTGCAGGGGCTATCGTGCGGATTAATCGAAATCAAGGAGAGACGGCAATGGACGACGGATCGTGGGGACTCAGCGCGGCGGAAGGCAGCAGCGTCAGGCAACGCCCGGAAGCCTTCGGGCTGCGCGGCATGGTGGCCTCCGCGCATCCGGCGGCAGCGTTCATCGGCTTGAGCATTCTGCAAAAAGGCGGCAACGCATTTGACGCCGCGATCGCGGTGGCGGCGGCGGAGGGCGTGGTACTGCCGATGAAATGCGGCTTGGGCGGCGATGCCTTCGTGGTGTTGCATGACGCGAAAAAGCGCGAAATGGTGGCCTACAATGGCAGCGGCGTCGCTGCCGCGGGCGCGACCGCCGACTATTACATCAGCCGCGGCCACAAAGAGATGCCGCTCGACGGCGTGCACGCGGTGAGCGTGCCGGGCGGGGTCAGCGTGTATGAGGCGATCTGGAAGCGTTATTGCACCATGCCGTGGGCGGAGTTGTGGGCGCCGGCGATTGATCTCGCGGAGAAGGGTGTGGCGATCACCGATTACATCAGCAAGCGTTACGCCGATCGCGCCGACCGGCTGGCGAAGTTTGAGTGGTCGGCGAAACAATTTTTACCCAACGGCCGTGCGCCCGCCGCGGGCGAACGCTGGGCCGCGCCGCTGCTTGCAAAGAGTCTGCGCATCGTCGCCAAGGGCGGGGCGGAGGCGTTCTATCGCGGCGAGATCGCGGAGAAACTCGTCGCGTATTTCAAGAGCGTGGGCGGCCTGTTCGAGCTGGATGACTTTGCGCGGCAACAGGCGGTGACCTACACACCCATCTCCAGCGACTATCGCGGCTACAAGGTGTACGAAACCGCGCCGCCGTCGCAGGGCTTTTTGTTGTTGGAGCAACTGAACATCATCGAAGGGTTTGACTTGAAATCACTCGCGCCCTTCAGCGCCGAGCGCATGCACTTGTTGATTGAGGCCAAGAAGCTAGCATTCGCCGACCGCAATCGTTACGCGGGTGATCCGGCGTTCGTGAAATGGCCGCTCGAAACATTCATGTCGAAAGCGCACGCGGCGCAACGCCGTGCGCTGATCGACCCAAAGCGCGCGCAGTGGCCGGCGGGCGCCATGGTGCCGGAGCACAACGGCGATACCAGCTATTTCGCCGTGGCCGACGGCGACGGCAACGCGCTGTCGTTCATCCACAGCCTGTCGAATTCGTTCGGCTCGTGTTTGGTCGGCGGCGAAACCGGCATCACGCTCAACAACCGCGCTGGACGTGGTTTCAGCATCGACCCGAATCATCCGAACGTCATCGCGCCGGGCCGGCGCACCATGCACACGTTGAACGCCTACATGATGTGCCGCAACGGAGAGCCGTGGCTGGTGGGCGGCACCCCCGGCGGCGATCAGCAGACGCAATGGAGCACGCAGGTCATCAATGGCATCGTCGATCACGGCATGTCGTTGCAGGACGCAGTCGATGCGCCGCGCTGGTATAGCTTCCCCGGCACCGATCCGGGCAACCTGGGCCGCACGCCTTCGGTGAAGATCGAGCAGCGCGCGCCCAAGGCCGCGTGTGACGCGCTGGCGGGGCTGGGTCACGCGGTCGAGATGATCGGCCCGTGGTCGGGCGGCGGCGCGGTGCAATTGATACAGCTTGATCGCGAGCGTGGCGTGTTGCGCGGCGCCAGTGATCCGCGGCCGGGCGGCATGGCGCTGGGGTTCTGATCACGTTTGCGGAGCGATAATCGTGAATCTTCCAGGATACATCGCGGTAGCCGTTGCTATGTTATCTGCCTCGCTTTGTTGCGCGGCGGAGTGGAAACCGGAGCGCAACATCGAGATCATGGTCGGCACCGCGCCCGGCAGCCGTCAGGATCGCACCGCGCGCGTGGTGCAGAAAATCTGGCACGACAACAAGTTTCTGCCCGTGCCGCAGGCGGTGTTCAACCGCCCCGGCGGCGGCGGTGAAATCGCCTGGACTCACTTCGCGCGATTTCCCGGCGACGGGCATTATGTCGCCGCGACCAGCCCGGCGATGATTTCGAATCAGTTGTTGGGCAAAAGCAAACTGACACTGGCGGATGTCACGCCGCTGGCGCTGCTCAACGCGGGCTACACCACGTTTTCCGTCAAGGCTGATCACGCGATCAAATCCATGGCTGATCTTGCCGCGCGTCTGAAAAAAGACCCCGCTTCGGTGACGTTCGGCTTCGGCACCTCCATCGGCAATTCGTTGCATACCACCGGCACGCTCTATGGTCACGCGCTTGGCGTCGATGCACGCAAACTGAAAATGGTGGTGTTCAATGCTTCGTCCGAAGCGATGACCGCGGTGATGGGCGGGCACGTGGACGTACTCATCACCTCGTTCTCGACGATCTTGTCACCCGTGGCCAACAACCAGATGCGCGTGCTGGCGGTGGCTTCACCCGCGCGCAACAGCGCGTTCGCCGATGTGCCCACGTTTCGCGAGAGCGGCATCGATCTGGTGTTCTACAACTGGAACGGCATCGTCGGCCCCAAGGGCTTGAGTGATGCGCAGATTGCATACTGGGACGGCGTGCTCGCGAAAACCGTGGCGACCAGCGAATGGAAAACGACCATGGCCAGGGATCAGCAGGAGGCCGTCTACCTGCCCAGTCATGAGATGAAAAAGCATATGGAAAAAGAGCGCGATCTGTATCGCACGTCTTTGCTGCAACTGGGGCTGATCAAGTAGGTTCGTGACGAAAGGCGCCGTGATGAAAAACTTGAGTCGAGCCTGTTTCACAACCCTGGCTGTGTTCGGTTACGCGGCGGCCAACGCACAAACACAGCCGTACCCCGCAAAAAGCGTGCGCGTGATCGTGCCGCAATCGAGCGGCAGCGCCAGCGATACCGCCGCGCGTGTCGTGGGCGGGCGCATCGCGACGCTGCTCAATCAACAGTTCGTGGTTGATAACCGCCCCGGCGCGGGCGGCCTCACCGGCAGCGAAATGGGTGCAAAGGCCGCGCCGGATGGATACACGCTGACGGTGGCGAGCATTTCGTCGCATGGCACCATCCCCGCGCTGTATCGCAAATTGAGCTATGACGCGGTGAAGGATTTCGCCCCGGTCACGCTCTGGGTCACCATACCCAACGTGCTCGCGGTGCATCCGTCCCTGCCGGTGCGCACCACGGGCGACTTGATCGCGCTTGCCAAGGCGCGGCCTGGCCAGATCAACAGCGGCCATCAGGGCAACGGCAGCTCGCAGCATCTCGCCACCGAGCTATTCAAGATCATGGCCGGCAACATCAATATCGTGCTGGTGCCGTACAAAGGCAGCGGGCCGGGCATGATCGCGTTGCTGGCGGGCGAAGTATCGGTGCTGTTTCCGACGCTGGTGCTATCCACCCCGCACATACAGGCCGGCAGAATCAAACCCATCGCCGTCACCACGGCGAAACGTCTTGAAGGCTATGCGCATTTGCCGACGGTGGCGGACACCCTGCCGGGGTTCGAACTGGTGAGCTGGATCGGGTTGCTCGCGCCAGCGGGCACGCCGCAAGCCGCCATCACGCGCCTTAACGAAGCGGGCATCAAGGCGCTGGCAATGCCCGATATCCAGAAAACCCTCGCGGGCGGCGGCATGAACGCGGCGGCCACCACGCCTGAGCAATTCGGCGCGTTCATCCAGAGCGAAATCGCCAAGTGGACCAAGGTCGCGCGCGCCGCCAGGATCGAGGCGGAGTAGTTTGCCCGCCGGGCGGCGAATTCAAAAGCAAGAGCCGGAGTGCGGCGCGCGATGCAGGCGCCTAAACTCTCACGCCATGAACCAATCGACAAAAGCAGAATTACTCGCGGCCGCGACAGTGAGTGACCCGCGCTGGGCGGCGGTGCTTGCGCGCGACGCGGGCGCCGACGGCACGTTTTTCTATTCGGTGAAAACCACCGGCGTGTATTGCCGCCCGTCGTGCGCGGCGCGTGCTCCGCGGCCGGAGAACGTTGCGTTTCATCTTACGGCGGCGGATGCCGAACGCACGGGCTTTCGTCCGTGCAAGCGCTGCAAGCCCGAGCAAGCGCCGCTGGCGGCAAGGCACACGGCAACCATCTCCAGGCTTTGCAAGCTGATCGAAACCGCGGAGCAAACACCCCGCCTCGCCGCGCTTGCGCAACACGCGAACATGAGCGTGTATCACCTGCATCGTGTGTTCAGGGCCGTTACCGGCTTGACGCCAAAATCCTACGCGGCGGCACAGCGCGCGCAACGCGTGCGCGACGGCCTTGCGCAAGGCGGCAGCGTCACCGATGCAATCTACAACGCGGGCTACGGATCGAACGGGCGCTTCTACGAAAAATCAAACGAGCTGCTGGGCATGAAACCAGCCGACTATCGCAACGGCGGCGCCGGCGCCACGATACGTTTTGCCGTCGGCGAGTGCATGCTGGGTTCGATACTCGTGGCCGCGAGCGAGCGCGGCGTGTGCGCGATCTTCATGGGCGATGACTCGGACGCACTGTTGCGCGATCTGCGCCGGCGATTCCCGCACGCCATGCTGACCGGCGACGATGCCAAATTCAAAAAGACCGTCGCAAAAGTCGTGCGCTTCGTGGATGCGCCGCGTATCGGCCTCGATCTGCCGCTCGACATACGCGGCACCGTGTTTCAGCAGCGCGTATGGCAGGCGCTGCGCAAGATTCCCGCCGGCAAGACCGTGAGCTACAGCGAACTCGCCAAACGCATCGGCGTACCCAAGGCAGTGCGCGCCGTCGCCGGCGCGTGCGCGGCCAACGCGATTGCCGTGGCGATCCCGTGTCATCGTGTCGTGCGCAACGACGGTGGATTATCGGGTTACCGCTGGGGTGTGGAACGTAAGCGCGCGTTGATCGAGCGCGAGCGCGTGACTAAATAACAATTAAAAATCAATAACTTAGCGTTTTGTTGCTGTATGATTTCACGACCTGCTGGACAGCATCTAAGAGCAATGTATGCGCCTGAGACCTATACCGCATGGTAGCGAATTGGCAAACCACCTCCATTCGCCCGCGTCCGGAGAAAAGGGTGATCGCTCTATGCGCGAACTGCACGCAACCTGCAGTATCCTGTTCCTAACGAGCCAGCACGGCCTTAACCCGCGCGGAGACCGTCTCAGCCGTCAACGGCCTGACAATATAGTCAGACACACCGTGCTCCCGCAAAATTTACTGAATGGCCGAGTCTGATTCCGGCGCGATCAGCAACACCGGCAAGCGCGACAAAGCGAAAGCGCGCCGCAGTGCACTTTCCATGACCTTAAATGCCGCCTGTTTGCAGGTAGCTAACGACTATTCGGCCACCTGCACCCCGATCAATGGAGGCGGGCTATTCGTGCGGATTTGATTGACGTTGCTTCGCGGGTGGAGCATACCAGTCCGACTCCAATACGGTTTTCGGATTTGCCGGATCCCGTTGGTAATGCGGCGACATGATCTGCACGCCATTCCTGTTGAACACATCCTGAATTGCGGCGTGCAGATCACTGGTGACGCGGGCGCGCGTGGCGGGCTTTTCGGCGCCGGCATACGCCACCAGCTTGTAGGCCACGTAAAAATCCGAGAGTGCCGTCTGAACTACATAGGATGCCGGTTCGCGTGCTATTTCCGGTATTGCGGCGGCAGCCTCCAGCAACATAGCATGCACCTGACGCCACGGCGTGTCGTAGCCTATGGTGATGGCCGTGTCGAGGATAAACCCTTTGCCCTGAGTTACTCGCGAATAATTTCGCGTCACATTCGCAAGCACCAAAGAATTCGGCAGCGCGACCTCCTCGCCGAGGCCGGTACGCAGGCGCGTTACGAACAGGCCGAGCTCCGTGACGGTTCCTTCACTATCCTGAATGCGCACGTATTCACCCAGCGACAGTGCGCGGGTGTATACCAGTATCAGGCCGCTGGCAACCTGGCCGATAAGTCCCGAAGCGCCGATGGAAACCATCAACCCGAGTATGACCGACAGCCCCTTGAACGCTTCGGTTTGCGCGCCTGGCAAATACGGATAGGCCATGACCAGCGCAAACAGCCAAAACGATGCATTGGCAATGCGCCGTGTCGCCGGCGCGGTATGGGCATCCAGCAGCCCCAGCCTGAGCTGGCCCGAGGCAACGTGGTTAAACACCTCCGATGAAACTTGGGTGGCAACCCACGCTACAAGGAAAATAATGACCGCGATGATCATGCCTGGAACTGCCCCGGCTACCGAACTCAGAATCTGCAACAGTAGACTTTCAAGAGTCTGCGACAAACCTTCGCTGATCGGACGCGTGTAAACAAACTGTTCCAGGCTGTAGGTAAGAAAAACAAAAATCACGAACAGGCTCAGTAGCCAGGCAAGCACCGTGCATGATCTCGAAGCCATGCCAAGAAATAAGGATGCTATTTTCGACCCCAGGCCCGAGCCGTGGATCGTATTCAGACTTTCGGTCAGGCGTGCGGTGACGGCAGCGCGTAATGACCGCAAAACCTTCACGATGGCCGCCAGCGAGGCCGCGAGCAGTAGTGCCGCAATCAGGCCTTTCCCCATGGCGATCAACGTGGCGCGCGAATCACGACGCTCCCGTGACTCGCTCCAGGCTATTTGCAATATTCGCGAGGCGGCATTGGCCAGGTCTTCCGGCGTCTCATCGGAGAGCTTGCGCGCGTCACCGGTAGCCACGGTAAACATGGGCTTCCCGTCCAATTGGACCAGCACGCCCTGGTCCGTGGACTTCACCGATGTCCAGCCCGCGCCCGAGCCTTCGAAAGCCTTGGCGATACGCTGCCTCGCACCCTCCGCGCGCTCCACCGGAGAAAATGCACCCAGCGGCGCTCGGAAAACGTGAATCGTGCGATTACCGATGATTAGCGGTGCCGCCGCATCGGTCTGCGCGGCAACGGGAAAACCTGGCGCGCACGCAAGTAGAAAAAAAACCATCACGCATGTAATGGCGGCCCAATGGCGCGTGGCGCTCATGCAGGGCAAATTCAGCGACATGAGGTTATCTGGAGTTTTCAAGGCTATTGATTCTCGTCGAGGTAATGAGTGTCTGTCCATCGGGAGCAAAAAACGAAACACAATGACAAGCAATGTCAGGACTGTCTTGATTCCCCTGACTGAGCAAGAGGGTTTCCGCAGGCTCTCAACCACCAGTAGCCGATTCCCGCGGCCGCCAGTGAGGCGACGAGGACGGCCATTTTCGAGGCATTGATTATTTCCGGGTTATCTGAAAAAGCGAGGTTGGTAATGAATATCGACATCGTAAATCCGATTCCGCCGAGGAAGCCGGCGCCTACAATATGCGGCCATTTCAAATCCGGTGGCAATCGGCATATCCCGATTGTGATCGCCGCGGCACAAAAAATATAAACGCCGGCAGGCTTGCCAAAGATCAACCCCGCGGCGATGCCCATGCTGTTTGCGCTGGTTAATTGCTGAAACCAATCGCCTTGTACAACGATTCCAGTATTGGCCAAAGCGAATATTGGCAAAATCGCAAACGCCACCGGTTTATGCAGCGCATGCTCTAGCCGATGCGAGGGCGACGGTTGTTCTTTACGCTTCGTGGAGAAAGGAATCGCAAACGCAAGTAAAACACCGGCTATCGTTGCATGCACACCTGACTTCAACATGAGAAACCACATTATTGCGCCGCCAAGAAGATATGGGATGAGGCTTGGTATACGGAAAATGAGATTCAATGCCAAAAGCAATACCCAAACCAAAAGCGCGCCAAGAAAATACTCAATCGAAAACTGTGCAGTGTAAAAGACGGCGATGATCACTATTGCGCCCAAGTCGTCTATCACGGCAAAGGCGACGACAAACACCTTAAGTGAGCTCGGCACGCGGCTACCCAGAATAGCCAGGATGCCCATCGCAAACGCTATGTCGGTCGCCATCGGAATACCCATCCCGTTTTGAGTAGGCGTGCCCGCGTTGAGCGAGAAATGAATGAGCGCGGGAGCAATCATTCCTCCTGCCGCGGCAACTGCCGGCAGAAGGGCGCTTTTAACATCTGAAAGCTCGCCGATGTAAAGTTCCCGTTCGAGTTCCAGTCCGATGAGCAGAAAAAAAACCGCCATCAACGCATCGTTGATCCAGTGTTCAAGGCTGAGTCCGCCAATTTTGCTTTGCCAAAAACCTAAATACAAGCCGCCGATCGATGAATTTGCAATCGCGATCGAGGCCACGGTGCAGATAATCAGAATATACCCGCCGGATTTTTCGGACTCGAAGAAATCGGTAAACGTCTTGGACAATGCGTTTGATGTCATATTACCGGTTCACGCATATTGCAATAATCGACCCTGGTGCGAATGAGGGACGTTGTTCGGCTCCCATATCGGCCTCGAACTATTTCTCGTCGAGGTGGTAAACACCTGTCCAGCCGGCGCCAGGCGGATGTTGTCTCAACGATTCTATGCGTGTGAGGAATACATTTGCGGGGCCGGGGCCTTGTCGTAACTCGACGCATTGCCGGAAGCGCTCCTCCGCCTGATCCCAATCCTGCGCACGATAAGCAGCCAGCGCGCCGGCGTAGCAAAGCTTTGCCTGCCCTATCTCTGGCGGCAAATCCCCTTTCGTGCCCAGAACCTCGTATATCCGCGTGGATTCGGTCTTGCCCTTGACGGTGACTTCATCGATCTCGCAGTGTACGATGTCTGGCGCCAATTGCCGCGCGGTCTCCTCGGCAATCAGTATGTTCGTGCCGTAAACACGATTGACACTTTCGAGACGCGACGCCAGATTTACGCAGTCGCCCATGACAGTGTAGCTGCGTGTATTTTCCGCGCCGATACTTCCCACCACGAGTTCTCCCGTGCAAATTCCGATGCGAAGATCTACGGTGGGGGCGTTTTTCCGCAGTCCTGTTATTTCCGCCAATTCGCCGCGCAGGGTTTCCATTGCGTTTACCTGGGTGATCGCCGCGCGACAGGCCAGCGTAGCCTGCTCCGAGGAGGACACAAATGGTGGCCCCCAAAACGCCATGACCGCATCGCCGATAAATTTGTCGACCACGCCGCCGTACTCCTGTACGGCGGCCGCCTGCAGACCAAAATGGCGATTCAGGAGATCAACCATTCGCGAGGCGGTCAGTTGCTCCGACAGGCTAGTAAATCCAACTAGATCGGCAAACATAACAGTCATGACGCGGCGCTCCGGCAGTGACTTTGCCACCCCATTCTGCGCAAGCACTTGCTCCATCACGCGCGGATCGATGTACTTTCCAAATGTTTTTTTGATTTCGTCCTTCGCACGCAATTCGCCTACAAAGTGATTAAAAGATCCCGCAAGTTGGCCGACTTCGTCTGTCGTCAGTATGGGGATTTGTATATGCAGGTTCCCTTTTTCGACATCGTGCACCGCGGACACCAGCGACCTTAGCGGCGCCACAAGCCGTCTCGTTATGAACGCGGCAATGATGAGGCCAAGCAGTATTGCAGATACCGTTGCCGCAATGGCCAGTCGCATTACAGTACCGTGCCGGTTCGCTACGGCATTCGAGGATTCGCCGGCGGCCACCTGCAGAGTTTTGACCAACATTTCGCTCTGGCTCTGGAGTGTCCGCTGATTGTCGTTAAGAAAGTTAAGGAGTGCGTTTGCCTTGCCGTGTTCGTTTGTTTTTTGCAATGCAAGCACTTGTTTTTGCTCTGTTCCGGCAACGTTATGTCCCCTGTCAATTTGATCCAGGAGTATCTTCGCTTCAACGATGCGATCATGAACAGGCGAATCCGGCGGGTACGCGGCCATCAACTTTCTGGTTATCTTTATCTGCTCGTCCAGCCTGGTGGTGAATAGTGCGTAGTTTTTGCCCGCTTCGCTGATTACCATTTCATTCGGAGCCTGGGAATCCAGAGTCCCGTTCAGGCGTTCGAATGCGATGCGCCGGCGCAAGCCAAACTCCCCCACCAAGACCAGCGCGTTTGTGATGGGCATGTCATGGGATGCCACAACATCCATATTCCGTCGCGTGCGATCGATTTCTACAAGCAGGAATATCACCAGCACGATGGTGATCAACAGCAGGAATAACGATAATCCAAATATCTTGGCGGCGATAGTTTGTCTGGATTTCATCAGGGTAGTTTGTGTGAATCAGGCAAAACGGCTCCGTACACACCGCGAGACCATGAACTATACCGGCGTGCGCTTGGGCGGCGGCACTCCGACAACGGCCATGCGTATAGTTTCGGTGCCGTTGTTAAGCAGTTGATGCTCCACCACGCCAGGCGGCATATGGATCATGTCGCCCGGCCCCACTTGCTGTTCCGACACCGCGCCGGTATCCGTCTTCCACTGAATAACACCCTGCCCGCTGAGGATGAAATAAATCTCCTCGAAATCGGCGGGGTATTCGACCTCGACGCCCTCGGCCCGGTATTTTGTATGCTGGTGCCAATGGTGCGGGCTGTAGCCGGGGCTGATTTCATCGATGTTGAAAAAGAATTTCTCCGTGGCAAGGATTCTCTTGATCTGCCCCGCTTCCCTGCCATGGCCGCGAATGTTCTGCGGCTTAACGTCATCTGCCTTAATAATATTCAGTTGCGACATTGTTTTCTCCTAGAGTTGGTAATCGAGATTTTACTCCCACGGCGTCCATCTCATCACGTCCGCGCACGCCACACATCGGGGCAGTCACCCATGTTGCAGTAGCCCAGCCAATAGTATTGCGCAGTCGTGTACCGAACGCATCAATTTCTCACGGCCCGCCAAATGCGGGCAGCGGCGAGCCCTCGGTGGTTGCCGGTCAACGCAATGATTCAGACACGATATTGTTAACAAGTAGTATCGTGTCGGACCCCAATATACCTTACCTGGACGGTTGAGTTTTTGCCGGAGTAGAATGACTATTGATGAACAGGATTGCCGCATCCCATGCAGACTCGCATCGATGACTCATCGAGGAAATACCTTATGCAAGCTATGCACTCCATGCACTCCATTTACCACGTGCGCGTAATATCGCGCTGCCTTGCCATTGCCTTGGCGCTCGTGCTGACCGCGGCCGCGCGTGCGCAGGACTATCCCCGCCGCTCGATCAAGGTGTTGGTGCCGTATGCGCCCGGCGGCGCAACCGATACCGTTTCCCGCATCGTAGCTCCCGCCATGTCTGAAATTCTGAAGCAGCCGGTGGTAATCGAAAATCGCACTGGGGCGTCCGGCAATATTGCGGTTGAGCTGGCGGCAAGATCCGCGCCGGACGGCTACACACTGTTGATGGGCACCGTGTCCACCAACACCATCAACCCCGTGCTGTTTGCGCACACGCTCAAGGTGGATCCGCTGCGCGATCTGACCGGGATCAGTCTGGTTGCCGCGATTCCCAACGTCCTGGTGGCGGCGACACAGTTTCCACCCCATTCGTTACAGGAGGTCATTGCATACGCGAAAGCGAGGCCAGGACAATTGAACTATGGCAACACCGTCGGCTCGTTTGCGCACCTCGATATGCTCATGCTGCTGCGAATCGCTGGCATCAACATGGTACATATTCCGTCCCGGGGCGGGTCTGGTGATGCCGTCGCGATGCTCGTGCGCAATGAGATTCAGTTGAGCTGGATGAGTCCCACCCTCGCGGAGAATCACGTGAATGGCGGACGGCTCAAAGCGTATGCCGTCACGTCCAGCCAGCGGGTTCACTACCTGCCCAACGTGCCCACCATGGCGGAAGCCGGGTTTGGCGGCATCGGCAGCGACAGTTGGCATGGCCTGTTCGCCCCATCCGGCACGCCTCGCGATATTGTCACCAGACTCTACGCCGTGTTGGCCCAGGCTGCCGCGCAAGCGGACGTGCGCCAGCGTTTTGATAAAGCGGTTATACCGTTGACTCCCAGCAAATCACCGGAAGACTTTGATGGATTCGTCAAAACCGAGGCGGCCCGCTGGAAAAAAATCGTTACCGACAATCGTGTCACGATTGAATAAGCCAGCGCCCTTCGTGGTTCGTGCGCACGGGGATTTAATCGATTGAATACCACCCGCAACATCGCGGCGTTTATCGCAGGGCTCAAGCTGGACAACGTTCCGCCGCGAGCCATCGAGATCGCCAAAGGCGGGTTGATCGATGCGCTGGGTGTCGCTGTGGCCGGCGCCGACACCGCTGCCGCAGACGTTGTTACCCGCTGGGCGCGCGATGCCGGTGGCGCGCCGCTTGCGGGGATCATTGGGGGGGCTTTCAAAACTTCGCCGCAAATAGCCGCGCGTGCGAACGGCACCATAGGACAGGCGCTCGATTTTGATCCGCCCAATCCTTTGTTGCCGGTACTGCTGGCGCTGGGAGAATGCGAAAACGTATCGGGCCGCGATTGGCTGGAGGCCTACATTGCCGGCTATGAAGTACAGTCCAAGCTGCAGTTGGGCATATCGGCAAAACACTATGAACATGGTTGGCATTCGAATGCCGTGTTCGGCACCATCGGGGCGACCGCCGCGGCCGCGAAGCTGCTGAAACTCGATGCCGCGCAAACCGGCATGGCGTTGGGGATCGCTACGTCCGAGGCCGGTGGCGTGCGGCAGAATCTGGGCACCATGACCAAGCCCTACCACGCGGGCGCGGCGGCGGCCAACGGCATTATCGCCGCCACCCTCGCGCGCCACGGCATGACCAGCGCGCCCGATAGCATTGAAGGAGAATTCGGACTGCTTCGCGTTTTTGCCTTCGAAGGCGAATACGACGAGCGGCGAATCGCGGAAACGTTCGGCGCGCCCTGGAATTTGCTGGCACACGAGATTCGTATCAAGCCTTATCCCTGCTGCAGAGCCGGGCATCGCGCGCTGGATGCCGCTATCGCACTTGTGGAAAAACATCGTATTCCGCCAGAAACGATTGAACGCATGGAATGCGAAGTGAGTGCCCATGTCACGCAACTGATGGCTTATCCTTCCGCGTCGAATGCGCTGGAAGCAAAATTCTGCCTGCCCTACTGTCTTGCGGTGGCAATCTGCGACGGGCAGGCCGGCTTGCGGCAGTTCACCAACGAACGTGTGCTGGATGCCCGCGTACAGGCGCTAGCCGCGCGTATTCGCATCCTGCATCCCGATGGCAAAAGTGAATGGCAAACCGGGGCGCCATTGCCTTGCAAGGTGCGCCTGTTTTGCAACAACAACACGGTGTACGAACAGAGCGCCGGCCCGCCCAAAGGCGATCGGGAGAACCCGGTGAGCATGCCTGACATCATCGCGAAGTATCACGAGTGCACGCGTGATTTCCTGTGCGAAGCCGATGCCGCGTCTGCTCTGTCATCCATTCAGACGCTTGAATCCCTCGCGGATATTCCTGCGCTTGCCGGCGTTCTGACTTTTGGCGTCCAGATTAACCGGCCGCAAGCGGCGAATCTTACTGTGCGGTAGCCCAGCCAATCGCATTGCGCAACAAAGTATTGAACGCTTCGCTTTCCCAAGACCCGCGAAACGTAGGTGGCGGCGCGCCCGTGGCATCGGCCGGTCTGTCGGCGCGGGAGTAAGGGTTGTGGCAATGGCCGAGCGCAAAGTAGGTGACGCTGCCTTTGCCCACTTCGCGCGTGTAACCGAGCACGCGCGTCTTGCCGTCGGGTTGCAGCGATGTGTCGGAGCCGTAGAGCTTATCGACTATGGGCGACACCACACTTGGGCCGTAGTTTGCCGTGAGCAAGATGCGTGTTGACGCGGGGTGTTGCAGTTCGATGAAGTAGGGTTCGTCCTCGACTTCGAAAGATTTGCCCAGCCCGCGCGTGAGCGGGTGATCTGTGTCGCTGATATCGACACGAAACTTGCAAAGCGGCGGGTGCGTCAGGAAGAAGCTTCCCAGCAACGCATGATGTTCGGTCTTGACAGTGCGGCGCTGGCGCACGCCTTCCACGCGCTCGGCGCGGCCGCCGCTGGCGCCGTGCAGGGCCAGCCAGTGGCCGCCCGCTTCGATCCACGTTTTCATCGCGCTGCTCTGCGCGGCATTCGGGTAGGGGCCGGCCACATAGGTGATCAGCAGGCGGCTGACGGGCAGCCATTTTTCAATGTCCGCGAAGTCGTTGCCCGCCGAGGCGGGGACATCCTGTTCGCTTAGCAGCGTGAGCAGCCGCAAGCGCGCGTGATCGTGGTCGTGCCCGGCGCTGGAACCCGGCGGAAAGCCGCCGGTGATGAGATGCGCCCGATGGAATTTTCCTTCAGTCATTGGATACCCTTTGCTTGCGGTTTGAAACACGCGTCCTATGATACATCTGCCGCGGCGGCGCACGTGGCGGCTATGACAACAGCGGCCCGCACTTGCACGAATTGCGAAGTTGGCTCAGGATTGCCCTAAATACATGGGAGGAATTCCGCAATGCAATACGATCTGATAATTAAGAACGGCACGGTGATCGATGGTTCGGGCATGCCGCGTTTTCGCGCGGATGTCGGCGTGAGCCGCGGCAAAATCGCCGCCATCGGGCGCATCCGCGAATCCGCGCGCGAGGTGATCGACGCCGAGGGCCATGTGGTCGCGCCCGGTTTCGTCGACGGCCACACGCACATGGACGCGCAGATATTCTGGGATCCGATCGGCACATCTTCCTGCTATCACGGTATCACCACGGCGGTGATGGGCAATTGCGGCTTCACGCTCGCACCTTGCGCCGCTCGGGACAAACATATGGTGGTGCGTAATCTTCAGCGCGCCGAGGACATACCGCCCGCCGCGATGGAGGCGGGCATCAAATGGAGCTGGACGACGTATCCCGAATATCTCGAAGCGCTGGAGAAACTGCCCAAGGGTATCAACTACGCGAGCTACGTCGGGCATTCGGCGATCCGCACGTTCGTGATGGGCGAGCGCGCCTTCGCCGAGAAAGCAACCGAGGATGACTTGCAGGCGATGGAGCGCCAGGTGCACGACGCGATATCCGCTGGCGCGGTGGGCTTCACTTCGTCACGCTCGCCGAGTCACGAAACGCCCGATGCCCGCCCCGTGGCGAGCCGCGCGGCGGCGTGGGACGAAGTGCGGCGGCTGGTGGGCGCGATGGGCAAGTTGAACGCGGGGCTGTTCGAGGTCGCGGGCGAGGGCGTGGATCGCAAGTTGGACGACCCCGGCCTGCGCGATTGGCACAACCGGCTGCGTGATCTCGCGGTCGAGTCGGGCCGGCCCATTACCTTCGGCGTATTCAGCCGGCGCGAATCCCCCGGCACGTGGAAGAAATATCTCGATCTGCTCGACCAGACCGCGGCCGCGGGCGGGCGCATGTTCGCGCAGGCGCACAGCCGCGCGCTATCGGCGCTGCTGTCATTCAAGACGCAGATGCCGTTCGACCGGCTGCCGTTGTGGAAGGACATCCGTGCGCTACCGCATGCGGAGCAAATACAAAAGCTGCGCGATCCCGTGCTGCGTCCCAGGTTGATCGAAGCAGCGAATGTGCGCGACGAACGCCAGGCGCGCGGCACCGAGGCGCGCAACGCGGATTACGATTGGCTGTTCGTGCTCGATACCGTCGAGGGGCCGCACCGCTCGGTGGCCGAAGTCGCGCGCGAGCGTGGGCAACACCCGGCCGAGACCATGATCGAGCTTGCGCTGGCAAAAGACCTCGATCAGTTTTTCCTGCAACCCGTGGCGAACGAGGATCAGGATGTCGCGTTGCAAATCATGCGCCATCCACGCACGGTGACCACGTTTTCCGACTCAGGCGCGCACGTCTCGCAGCTCATGGATTCGTCGCTGCAAACACATTTGCTATACCACTGGGTGCGTACCAAGCAGGCGTTCACGCTCGAACAAGCCGTGCGCATGCTCACGCTGGTGCCGGCCACACACTGGGGCTTTCACGACCGCGGCTTGTTACGCGTGGGCATGGCGGCCGACATCGTGGTGTTCGACCCCGGTACCATCATGGCGCGCATGCCCGAGGTGGTGGACGATCTGCCCTCGGGCGCGCGCCGGCTGGTGCAGCGCACGAATGGCGTGGCGGCGACAGTAGTGAACGGCGAAATCCTTTTGCGCGAGGGCAAGCATACCGGCGCGTTGCCTGGAAGACTGTTGCGCGGGCCGCTGGGGCACAGAGCCTGAAGGAATGCCGGAGCCGAACGCGCGCGGCGGTGTACCTCCACGCCAACGGAGTAACCTGATGCAACTGAACGCAATATTTCCCACGCGCGACATCGGCAACGATCCGGCGAAGATACGCGATTGGGCGCAGGCCGCCGAGGCGCTGGGCTTTGCCTATATTGAAATGCCCGACCATGTGTTCGGCGCGGCGGCGCGCGCCGGCTGGACGCCAACCTACAACGAGCGCGATCCGTTTCACGAAACTTTTGTGACGCTCGGTTTTCTGGCCGCCGTCACCAAAACGATACGGTTATCGACCAGCATACTGATCGCGCCGCAGCGGCAGACCGGCCTCATCGCCAAGCAGGCAGCGGAAGTGGATTTGTTGAGCGGCGGGCGCTTGCGTCTGGGCATCGGCGTGGGTTGGAATCACGTTGAGTACGAAGCACTGGGCACGGAGTGGAAAACACGCGGCGCGCGGCAAGCAGAGCAGATCGAAGTGATGCGCCGGTTGTGGTGCGATGAACTCGTCACCTTCGAAGGCCGCTTTCACCGGCTGGAGGCCGTGAACATCGTGCCCCCGCCAGTGCAGCGCCCCATTCCCATCTGGCTCGGCGGCGTGTCGGACGCCGTGGTGAAACGCGCGGCGCGGCTCGCCGACGGCTGGATGCCGATCATGGCGCCGGACGCGCAAGCCGAGCAGAAACTCGCAATGTTGCGCGAAGAGATGCGCAAACATGGCCGCGACCCGGCGAAGTTCGGCCTCGAAGGCTGGTTGCGCATGCAGGAGCCCGACCCGCGGCGCTGGGGCGCGGCCGCCGAAGGCTGGCGCAAACTTGGCGCGGATTACGCGATGCTGTATCCGATGTTTCGCACGCCGGAGTTCGACGGGCAGATAGAAATTCTGCGCCAGTTCAAGGACGTCGCAGGTAACGCGTAGGGCGCAATCGCCGAAGGCATTGCGCCGTTTGGAAACGGCATGTTGCGCCGGTATTGCATCAACGCACGGCGCAAAGCGCTTCGCTTCGATTGCGCCCTACAAACTGATACGATCACCTTTAACCGATCTATATTCAAGGACAAATTAATGAGCAAGCCCGTGTGCGTAATCTGGATGAACGAAGCAAAAACATATGAGCAGGCGCTGGTGCAGGCGGGCGCTGCGGATAAATTCGAGTTGCACAGCTATAAGCTCGATCAAAACATCCCCGACGACATTGCCGCGCGCACCGAGGCGATGATGGGCTGGCGGCCGGGTAACGCGTTAAAGCGCATGCCCAAACTGCGCTGGTTGCAGGCGATGACGGCGGGCGTGGAAATGTGGCTCGGCCATGCGGATCTGCGCGCTGAAACCACGCTGTGCTGCGCGCGCGGCACGCATCGTGTGTCGATGCCGGAGAATATCCTCGGCGCGATTTTTCATTTGACCAAGCCGTACATGACCATCGCGCTCGATCAACGCAACAGCCATTGGGCCAAGCGCCAGTCAGTGCCGCTCGCCGGCAAGACGCTGGGCATTCTCGGCCTGGGCGCGATCGGCCAGGAACTCGCTCGCAAGGCCGAGGCGCTGGAAATGCGCGTGATCGGCACCAAGCGCCGCGTCGAATCACTGCCGCACGTGGCGAAAGTTTATCCGCACGAGGGCACGGACGAAGTGCTCGCGGCCTCGGATTTTGTAGTGTTGCTGCTGCCGGTGACGCCGGATACGGAAAACTTCATCAACGCGCAACGCCTGGGCAAAATGAAGCCTTCGGCATATCTGCTCAACTTCGCGCGCGGCGCGTTGATCGTCGACAACGACCTCATCGCCGCGGCGAAAAACAAGACCATCGCAGGCGCGGTGCTTGACGTGTTTCGCCAGGAGCCGCTGCCCGCGACACATCCGTTCTGGCAAAGCGAAGGTATCATGGTGCTGCCGCACATCGGCGGCGGGCATCCCAATCGCACCGACTCGGTGGCCGAACTCTTCGCCGAAAACGCGCAGCGATTTATTGCCGGGGAGCCGCTGAAGGCGGCGGTGGATCGCACGCATGGCTATTGATCCATTCAACGAGTATATATAAGTGATTGATTTAAAAGAACAATTTGTAGTGGCTGCCACGCCGGATGAAGTGTGGCCGTTGATGTCCGACCCGGCGGTGGTTGCTGCGTGCATCCCCGGTGCGGAGCTGAACGAATTGACGCCGGAGGGCGCGCATCGCGGCAAGATCACGTTCAAGTTCGGCCCCACCGTCGCGGTGTTTCGCGGCGAGGCGAAGCTCACCTACGAGCATGCGGTGAAGCGCTGCCTGATCGAAGCGCGCGGCATCGACCAGAGAGGCGCATCACGCGCGCGTGCACGCTTCGAAGTTGACGCGAAGGGCGCGGACACAACCGAAGTCACGCTCGATGGCGGTTACGAAGTCGCCGGGCCGCTGGAAATGTTTGCGTCGGCGGGCGGTGTACACGTGGCGCGCGTGCTGCTGGCGGAATTCGCGGCGAATTTGCTGCGCGTGATCGAACAACGGCGCGCGGGTGCGGGTGATGCAGTACCCGAACAAGCGCAGGCAGCTTCAGGAGCAAAAATACTGGGACGTGCGTTGCTGGATGGCGCGCGCGGCATCATGGGTAAAGACAAGGAAAACAAATGAGCGATCCGAATGGATATGAAGTTCTATCACAAGCCTTCGTCGCGGAAGGCGTGGACACGATGTTTGCGTTGCTGGGCGACGCCAACATGTACTGGGGCGCGATCATGGCGCAGAAGTACGGCGTGCGCGTGGTGCATGCGCGGCACGAGCATTGCGCCGTGGCGATGGCCGACGGTTACGCGCGCCACACCGGCAAGGTGGGCATTGCCACGGTGACGTGCGGCCCGGGCTTCACGCAGATCATGACCGCACTCACCACCGCCGCGCGCGGCAGTATTCCGCTGGTGGTGTTCGCCGGTGATTCACCCACGTCCGCCGCGTGGTATGTGCAGCAACTCGAACTCGGGCCGCTCGCCACCGCCACCGGCGCGCGTTACCTGCCGGTGAAAAGCGTAGATCGCATGCTCGACACCGTGCGCGAGGCGTTTTACACCGCGCGGCAGGAGCGCTGCCCCGTGGTGCTCGGCGTGCCGATGGATTTGCAGAAAGCGCCGTTTCCGTGGGGCGCGGATTATTCGCCATCCACCGAGTTGATGCCTACTCCACAACGGCCCGTGCCCGATCCTGTGCTGGTGGATAAACTCACCGCGATGATCGTGGAAGCCAAGCGCCCGATCATTCTTGCAGGGCGTGGCTGCATACGCTCGGGCGCCGCGCCGTCGCTGGAGGTGCTGGCCGAGCGCTGCGGCGCGCTGCTTGCGACCTCGCTCTTCGCGAAGGGACTTTTCGATCACAACCGTTTCGGCATCGGTGTCGCCGGCGCGTACGCAAGCCCGCTCGCACGCGAGCAATTCGCGGAGTGCGATTTGCTGATCGGCGTGGGCGCTGGGCTTGGGCATTACACCACCGAGGCGGGTTATCTGTATCCGAATGCGAAGACGGTGCAGATCGATCTC
Organism: Bordetella parapertussis; assembly: GCA_945901405.1. Lineage (GTDB taxonomy): Bacteria > Pseudomonadota > Gammaproteobacteria > Burkholderiales > SG8-41 > CAMDLH01. Next base: position 23,280 of record CAMDLH010000040.1, read on the forward strand.
AATCCGCGCGGCCTCTATCAAGGGCTGCGCATCGCCGACATGCACATCAAGGCCGATGCCAAGGCCACGGCGGACGCCGTGCTGGCGAAGTTAGTCGAACGCAATAATTCGTCAGCCGGCGCGCGTTCACCCATGCTTGCCAACCAGATTGCGGCCACGGCCGCGCGACCGGATACGAAAGAATTTCTCGTCGCGGCCGACACCGTCGATCCGCGCCCGGCGATGCTCGAGCTCGATGCGGCTATACCGAAGGACTGGACGGTGGTCAGCGGCGGCGCGCATTTCGCCGGCATCGTCGTCACGCACTTTTATGGCCGCCGCGCCGAGAACGTGCACGTGATCAACGACTTCGGCGCCATCGGCTCGGCGTTCTCGCAGGCGATCGGCATGGCGGCCGCGCGCAGCGACGGCAAGCTGCTGCTGATCGAAGGCGACGGCAGCCTGATGATGCACATCCAGGAACTCGAAACCCTGCGCCGCCAGGGCATCAAGATGCTCATCTGCGCGGTGAACGACGGCGGCTATGGCGCCGAGGTACACAAGTTCCGCGCGCAAGGCTACGACCCGCAGGAATCCAAACACGGCCGCGGCGACATCGCTGCCATCGCGCGCGGATTCGGTTTACGTGGAGAGAAAGTCACCTCACTGGGCCGTTTCAAGGAGTTGTTTGCCGCGCACGATGCGGCGGGGCAAACCGAGCTTTGGGATTTGCATGTGGATGATGCGATACCTTCGGCACCTTATCGAAGGATACATTTCGGCGAAGTGTAGACGTAGAAACGCAAATCGATTCCGTTGAATAATAGCGCCAAGCATATGAAGCAACCACCAGCGATATTGGACAGCGCAATGGTGTTGGAGTTTGCGGTGCTAGACTCATCGGTTCGATTCACTGGTTTTTTGCATCTTTATGTTGACGGCGAACGAGTTGGCCCTGTGCCATGTTTGGCTATATGTAGGGATTCCGAAGTTGACGGACTCTTGCTCTTGCACTGCGATGAAGAGTGGAATGTTCTTGTAGCCTAGATTTGGAACAATCCAGACCGCCTAATTGTCGCGACTGTGGACGAGGTAAAGGATCGCGCGGAATCGTACTACACTGGCATTTCCTCGAAATGGCGACAATATGCCACCGAATGAAAGCCCGTAGTCCGTAGAGCGCAATAACCGAAGGGCACTGCGCCGCATGTAAGCTGTTGCAATGTCGCGATTCAAAACAACTTGCTTGCTCGTCATCCGAATTGCTGGGTTATGATAACTGGCATACGGCGCAATGCGCTTCGCTTCGATTGCGCCCTATATGATCCATCAATCCATAAGGGAGACAACCATGTTCGACATCCGCCTGAACGACGAGCAGCGCGCCTATCGGGAACTCGCCCGCGAGTTTGCGCAGAACGAAATCAAACCCATTGCGCTGGAACTCGACAAGAAGCCGAACTGGGAAGACCGCATTCCGTGGGAGGTTTTGAAAAAAGGTTCCAAGCTCGGCTTTCGCACTTTTGCGCTGAGTGAAGAAAACGGCGGCGCGGGTGCGTCCGACCACCTCACCGCCTGTTTGATTGCCGAGGAGCTGGCCGCCGCCGACATCGGCACGGCGTATTACTACATGCTGACGGCGCGTCGCGCGCGCGACTGGTTCGAGTTGCGCATGACGCAGGAGCAGCGCGATTATTTTCTGCCGAAGTTTTTGAACGATGATCTTTACTTCACCACGGTGGCGATTCACGAGCCCGACACGGATCTGGGCTTTGACTACTACACCGAGACGCCCGATACCGCGCGCTTTAAAACGCGCGCGGTCGAGCAACCCGACGGCTCGTGGCTCATCAACGGCGCGAAAAACTTTCAGACTGTCGGTTATCTTGCGAAGCTACTGGTGGTGATGGCGCAGACGCCTGCCGGGGCGAGACCGTTCTTGGTCGAGGGCGATTCTCCAGGTCTGGTGCGCCACCCGATGTCCAAGATCGGCAGGCGCATCGGCGACAACGCGGAAATATTTTTCGATAACGTGCGCGTGCCCAAGGGCCGCATCCTCCCGCCCAATCCGCCGGGGCGCACTGACATCGGCACGCACGTCACCATCGCCGCGATCACCCTCGGCTTGGGACGCGCGGCACTGGAAGAAACGATCAAGTACACCCAGGAGCGCGTCTCCGGGGGCAAGCCCATCATCCAGCATCAGGCGGTGGGACTCACCATCGCCGATATGGCGATGAACCTCGAGGCGGCGCGGCGGCTGATCTGGACGGCGGCATGGGCGAAGGATCACGCGGAAGCGTTCGCCGACGGCAGCGCGGAGTATCAGCCCTACGAGATGATGGCGCTGGCCTTCACCGGCACTGCGGTGCAACGCTTGACCGAGCAAGGCATGGAGTTTTTCGGCGGCATGGGAGTGGTGCAAGGCATGCCGATTGAAAAATATGTGCGCGATGCGCTGGTGCAGAAACACATCTCGTTCCCGTATCCATCGCGCTACAAAATCACCGAGGCGCTCACTGGCTACAAACGCAAGGTCTTGCCGTTTTTGGGCAACACCTGATACCGCGCTACAACACGCTCTCGGCCACCAGCCGCAAAGCGGCAGCGTCGGACTTCATCAGTATCAGGGTGCCGACACTGCCGCGTTGCCCGGCGGCTTTCCACACTTGCAGGCGCTCGCGTATGCGCGCGGGCGTGCCCACCAGCGCCACCGCGTCGACCAGACGATCCGGCACCGCGGCGGCGGCCTCGGCTTTCTTGCCGGCGAGATATAAATCCTGAATCGTCTTTGCCTCGGCCTCGTAGCCCAGACGTACCGCGTAGTCATTGTAGAAATTCTTGCCGCGCGCGCCCATGCCGCCGACGTATAGCGCGAGCCAATCCTTCACCGGCCGGCGGCACGCGGCAAGATCGTCACCGATGTGCACGGGCACGAAAGGCGCTATGTCGAACTGCGTTAAATCCTGTGCACGGCCCGCGCGCTGCATGCCGGCGCGCACGTGCGTTTCGATCAGATCGGCGCGCTCCGGGTCCATCAACAGCGGCAGCACGCCGTCGCCCACCTCGCCCGCGCACGCCAGCCCGGCGGGGCTTACCGCAGCCGTGTAGATTTTCATGTCGCGACGGCCATGCTGGATGCATTTGAGCGGCTTGCCAAGCCCTGTGGAGCCATGCCCGGTGTAGGGTATCTGGTAGTGCTCGCCCTGATACGTGAGCGGCGCCTCGCGCGCCAGCACCGCGCGCACGATCGTGATGTATTCCTTCAGGCGCGTGAGCGGTTTGCCGTAGGGCACGCCGTACCAGCCCTCGATCACCTGCGGGCCGGAGGGGCCGAGTCCCAGGATAAAACGCCCGTTGGTTAGCGCATCCAGCGTCATCGCCGTCATCGCGGTCAACGCGGGGGCGCGCGCGGGTGTCTGTAAAATCGACGAGCCGAGCTTGATGCGCGTGGTCTGCCCGCCCAGCCACGCAAGCCGGGTCACCGCGTCAACGCCGTACGATTCACCGCACCAGGTGGAATCGAATCCGAGCCGCTCCGCCTCGCGCACCAGCGCGATCAATGCCGGGCCGTCGGCGCCACCCGTTGTCAAACCAAGACGCAATGCCATGTTGTACTCCCTGCAAGTGTTGCGACTAGTAAAGCGACACGTTAGTTTCGATACGTGTCACGTCCAATCAATTCGTCCCCTCCCTTGCGCGCAGTTTGCGCGGGGGAGGGTTAGGGTGGGGGAGATGAGTCGCGCCACTGCTCACCCCCATCCCAGCCTTCCCCCGCAAACGGGGGAAGGAGCAGATTTGCGGCGCGGTCAGCATATCTCTAAATTTAAGTGTCGTAACACCAGCCGCGAAGCGTGATGAACGCCTACTGAATCCGTAATTTCAATCCCGAGGTGATTTTCGCCCATTTCCGAACCTCCCGGCGCATGATCACGGCGAGGTTTTCTTACGCTTGTTCTGTGTGTTCCGCGGTGAATCGCCTTTAAGTTACGTCTTTGAACGCCGTACCCTCCGTGGCAAAAAAAGGCATGCCCTACTCCGCGCGCATGCCGCGCTCCTTGATCACGCGCCGCCACTTGTCCATTTCGGAGAGCACGAACTTCGCCGCTTCTGTGTGCGAGCTGGCGATGACTTCGCCACCATCGCGCGCCATGCGCTCGACAATATCGGGTGAGCGCATGGCCTTGACGATGTGCTCATTGAGTAGCGCCACCACAGCGGGCGGCGTGCCTGCCGGCGCCGACATGATCTGCCACGGCGTGAAGTCGTAGCCCGGCACGCCGGCTTCGGCAATCGTCGGCACATCGGGGATCGCCGCCGAACGCTTGGCGCTGGTGACGCCCAACGCGCGGATGCGGCCTGCCTTCACGTAAGGAATCACCGCCACCACGTTGGGCCAGTTGATGCCGACTTCACCCGCAAGATTGGCGATTGCCGCCGGCCCGCCGCCCTTGTAATGAATGGCGACGATCTCAATCTTGGCGAGGTAATTGAACAACTCGCCCGCGATATGGTGATTGGAGCCCGGCCCCGATGACGCGTAGTTGAGCGCGCCGGGACGCGCGCGGGCAAGCTGCAACATCTCGCGCACGCTGCGCACCGGCACCGACGGATGCACCGCCAGCATCGCGGGGGAGGAGGCCAGTATCGACAGCGGCGCGAAATCCTTCGCCGAGTCGTATGACATGCGGCTGTAGAGAAAACCGTTGGTGACATACGGCAGCGTGTTCGCCACCAGGGTGTAGCCATCGGGCGTTGCGCGCGCGGCGAGCTCCATGCCGATGTTGCCGGATGCGCCGGAGCGATTGTCGATCACCACTTGCTGGCCGAGCGACTCGGAAAGCTTGGGCGCGATCATGCGCGCGATCACATCGACACTGCCGCCGGGTGGGAAGGGCGAAATGATGCGCACGGCCTTGTTGGGATAGGCCTGCGCGTGGGCGCTACCCGCACTCAGCGCGCCAGCCGCCGATGACAGCGCCAACACGACGACGGTGCTCGAAATAATGTACTTGTGCATGCGCCCTCCGGCATTCTCAGAAAAGGCGAGTGAAATATAAACAATTGATTTTATTGAATAATTTTATTCCCGCAATACCGGAATATGGCCGGGATAAAACGATCCGCGCCGTTTTTGAATGACGACGAATGCACATATACATTGCAATGGTCGTGCTGGCAACCTCGACGCTGCCCATCGGCAACGCTATGTATGCGCCAACTACCGGAGCCGACGCGGCACGCGCAGTGCCGTGTCAAAACCTAAATGGCATCTCTTGCACACGGCGTTAATGCAGGAAGCCCGCCGAAGATTGTTCCTGCGAATGGCTGACGAATACGGTTTTGTAATTTCAAACTGATACCAAGGCTTCACGCAATGCAAACGAAGGCGTATCCCGGAGAGCACCAACATGGCGCGGATCTGAACAGTTGTGCCCAGACTTGAACATCGCGAAGTCTCCGCCGGGCCTTGATATTTCCGTCAGCAGCCATTGTTGCGCCGATGCCCTTGATCAGCGCTGGCTCGAATCTTGCGAGATAAAGGTTACCAAGGCGCCGCAACAATTTTTGCGGGCTATTCGAGCAATAAACTTTCGACCATGAGTCGTGCAGCCGTCATGGCAGCCATCACCATCGATGCCGAACCCGAGACGATTAGCATCGATCCCGCGCGCACGGCGATCATGTTTATCGACATGCAACGCGATTTTCTCGAGTCTGGCGGCTTCGGGGAATCGCTGGGCAACGACGTGTCGTTGCTGGCCAAGGCGGTGGCGCCTTGCGCGGCATTGCTTGGACGCGCGCGTGAATCAGGCATGTTGGTTATTCATACGCGCGAAGGCCATCGGGCCGACATGAGCGATGCGCCGCCCGCAAAGGTGGTGCGCGGCGCACCACATCTGCGCATCGGCGCGCACGGGCCCATGGGCCGCATCCTGATTCGGGGTGAAGCGGGGCACGACATCGTGCCCGCGCTCTACCCGCGTTCGGGCGAGCCCGTTATCGACAAGCCCGGCAAAGGCGCCTTCTACGCCACCGATTTGCACGCCATATTGATTAACCATTCGATTGAAAACCTCATCGTGTGCGGCGTGACCACGGAGGTCTGCGTGCATACCACGGTGCGCGAAGCCAACGACAGGGGCTATCGCTGCATCGTGCCGGGTGATTGCTGTGCATCTTACTTTCCGGAGTTTCACGAAGTCGGGCTGCGAATGATCAAGGCGCAGGGCGGAATTTTTGGCTGGGTGTCGGATTCGGCACGGATATTGGCGGCGCTTGGGTAGCAGCGACGCCGGATGATTTTGATAACACGCAACGAAAAGGGAGAACCACGATGAATACAAGCAAATTCAACCCGGCCTTCAAGCCGGCTTTATGGGCGCCTGGAGACTGGAACGCTTTTTTCGGGTTCGGCACCAATATTCTCGTCAACATGCTGACGTTGACGGCCTTGTTGCGCTATGTGCTGAAAATGCCCGACGACATTGTGTTCGGGCGCATATTGCCGGCCACCGGGCTGATGCTGTTTCTGAGCACGATGTATTACGCGTGGCTTGCGTACAAACTGGCCAGGGAGACCGGACGTAACGACGTCTGCGCCTTGCCGTCCGGCATCAGCGTGCCGCACATGTTCATCGTGGTGTTTGTCATCATGATGCCGATTGCCGCCAAGACCGGCGACCCCATCAAAGGCTGGGAAGCGGGACTGGCCTGGGTGTTTATCCAAAGCTTCGTGCTGATGGCCGGCGGCTACATCGCGCCGTGGATCCGCAAAATAACGCCACGCGCGGCATTGCTGGGTGCGTTGGCGGGGGTTTCCATCGCATTCATCTCGATGCGTCCGTCGCTGGAGATGTACATGACGCCGGTGATTGGTGTCGTGTGCTTCGCCATTTTGCTTGCAAGCTGGTTTGGGGGCGTGCGTTACTTCAAAGGCATGCCGGCGGGTCTGGTGGCGATCATCGTGGGTTCAATCATCGCGTGGGGATCCACCGCCGTGGGGCTGAACTTCGGTGGCATGAGTGTCGCCAATCTGGGCGCTTCTTTCGCCACCTTTGGATTTTCATTTCCCCTGCCGGTATTGGGCCATGTTTTCTCGGGGTTTGAGTTTCTTGGGGTTATTCTGGTCACCGCCATACCGTTCGGCATCTATGACCTGGTGGAGGCCATGGACAACGTCGAAAGCGCGGCCGCCGGTGGTGATAACTACCCAACCACGCGCGTGCTGACCGCTGACGGCGCGGTCAGCCTGATTGGCTGCCTGATGGGCAATCCGTTCATCAATGCGGTGTACATCGGACACCCGGGCTGGAAGGCGATTGGCGGACGCATCGGCTATTCCGCCGCCACCGGCGTCATGGTGCTGATCTTGTCCTGCTTCGGCATACTGGCGTTGATGATGGCCGCCATTCCGGTCGTTGCCATTTCACCCATCCTGCTCTACATCGGCATGCTGATCGGCGCGCAGGCATTTCAGGAAACCCCAAAAAACCATGCGCCGGCCGTCATTCTCTCGTTGGTGCCGCAGGTGGCGGCGTGGGGCAAGTTACAGATCGACAGCGCGCTCGGCGCGGCGGGCACCAATGCCGCGGCCGTGGGTCTCGACAAACTGGGGCAGGTCGGCGTGCTCTATCATGGACTGGAGGTGCTGGGCAGCGGTGCGATTCTTGTCAGCCTGATTCTCGCAGCGGTTTCGGCATGCATCATCGACAAGGCGTATACGAGAGCCGCCGGGTTTGCGCTCGCCGGCGCCGCACTGACATTCTTCGGCTTCATGCACAGCGAAGCGATAGGCATAGGCAAAATGCCTCTGGTCGCCATCAGTTATCTGGGCGTCGCCGTGATTCTGTTCTGGTGCGCAAAGACGCAGACCGACATGCCTGCCGAGAGCGAAAAACCCGCGGTTGACGGCACGCACAGAGTGGCCACGACGAAATAAGATTGCCCTGAGATACTCAAAAAAAACGCGCCGCGTGCCATTTTCTGAAATGGCCGCGGCGCGCATTCACTCCGTCAAATACGATCAGTACTGCAACTGCACGCCCAGCGTGAACATGCTGCGGTCACGTAGCGCGACGGCAAGGCGGCTGTCTTCCAGCTTCGAATACATTGCCGTGACTTTCGCGTTCGGGCCCTTGATGATGTAGTTCAACCCGAAATCCGTGGTCTTGGCCGTGGTATTGCTCAGCGAGCGGTCAAATTTCTGATAGCGCACGAAGGGCTGGAATTGCCCCCAGCCGACTACCTGCGAAAACAAAAATGCGCCCCCAAGCAAATAGGCCTTACCATCAACTTGACCGCCAATATTGTCGTTAGAGGCCACGCCGCAAGCCGGCGCGCCAGGTTCTCCGGAACCGCAATCAACGGCGCCAAGCTTGTACTTGTAGTAAGCCGCTTCGAAAGTCGGGACGCCAGCCGAGAATTTCTTCTCCAGCAATACGTCGGCGCTCCATACTTTCAGTTTGCCCGGAGTAGCAGCGCTACCCACGCCATCCGTTTGCGTGAACCCCGCCAAGGCCACCGTGAAGATATCCTTGCCACCGCCGTACCAACCGCCCGTGTAGTGGGCAGGCGCGGGCTCCGGATCCCAGATATTAAAGGCAAGGCGTCCCGCGTAGAGCAACTTGTCGGACTGGCCGGAGAGTCCGGCGGCCTTGTTGTGCCCCTCGAATACGCCGCCCGAATAGACGACCTTGCCGCTAAAGGGCTTGCCCCAGACCATCACGCCATTGTCGCGGCCAACCGCGAGATTGGGATAATTTGATGCCGTGCCAGGATAAGACCACGGCAGCGCAAAGAACGGGCCGTAAAGATTGGCTCTGTCGCTGGGCGGCAGCATGCGCCCCATCCAGATATTGAATTCCGGCGCAAACTCAAATTGGACAATGGCATCCATGACACGAATGCTGTCGCCGCCGCTGTTGGCGGGGCCGCCGGTGCGCTCGGTGTTGAAGGTAGCCTTAATGACCTTGCCGTAATGGCCGCCGAGGTACAGTCTGACATTATCCAACGAAAAGTCGTTGGATCGCGATGTGCCATTGGGTGCGCCTTTTTCAAGGCTGGTATAGCTGGTCCGGATGCCGAATCCCAATGTAACGCCGGCATCGTCTCCAAGTTTTAGTTCGGCGCCCGCGTTCGCGCTTTGCGCCGCGCCGAGCAATGACAATGAGAGCAGCGCGGCCGATACAGCGCCTCGAAGCTTAAGGATGGATTTTTTGATCTGTGGTCGGCGAACGGAATTCATGCGAAGGCTCCTTGATAATCAGAATTAATATTGAATTTTATGCACTATGACAAAAGCATTGAGTGCACTATGTTAGACAGAGCAGCTTTCATGCCACAAAACTTTTCGCACCATATTGGAGCCTGCGCCAGCACCAAGGGCTCGCGTAGAAAGGCTTTTTCGCGACGAACAAGCCGGTAATCCGGATTGCACTTGGCGCAAAACTTTCTTGCGACGTGGAGTTGACTTCATGAGCGCGACGACAAAGTGCGACACTTTGTGGGCAAGAATGGCGGAAAATGCACCAAAATAGATTGATCGCCCTATTTTGAAGCGTATATTTTTCGTGGGCACCAAAACAGTGCGCTGACGCGGAGCCTGCCGTGAGGCTGCTGTGCAACTCCCAGAGAACCGAACTCGTCCGGGCAGTTCCCGCCCTTGGCATGAAACATGCTCTCTAAAGCGTACGTTCCTCGCGGGGGCGTCGCATGAAAGTCCATCCATTCCATATTCAAGGGGTAAACCTATATGTCATACCGCAGATCATTTTTGAAACGTGCCACTGCTGCTGCTGGCGCCATCGCCGTTAGCCTCGCGCTTGGGTTGACCGCAACCCAGGCGCATGCGCAGGCCAAACCTGCCGGCAGCGTCAAAGTTGGCATCCTCCACTCGCTGTCGGGCACCATGGCGATCAGCGAAACCGTGCTGAAAGACGTGGCGCTGATGGCGTTCGAGGAAATCAACGCCAAGGGCGGTGTAATGGGCATGAAGATCGAGCCAGTGGTGGTGGACCCCGCTTCCAACTGGCCGTTGTTCGCCGAGAAAGCGCGTCAACTGCTGACACAAGAAAAGGTGGCCACGGTATTCGGCTGCTGGACATCGGTATCGCGCAAATCGGTGCTGCCGGTGTTTGAAGAACTGAACGGCTTGCTGTTCTATCCGGTGCAATATGAAGGCGAAGAAATCTCGCGCAACGTGTTCTACACCGGTGCCGCACCCAATCAGCAGGCGATTCCGGCGGTTGAATACCTGATGAGCAAGGAAGGCGGCGCCGCCAAGCGCTGGGTGCTGCTCGGCACCGATTACGTTTACCCGCGCACCACCAACAAGATTCTGCGCGCGTTCCTCAAATCGAAAGGCGTGGCCGACAAGGACATCGACGAGAAATACACGCCGTTTGGCCACAGCGATTATCAAACCATTGTCGCGGACGTGAAAAAGTTCTCCGCTGGCGGCAAGACCGCGGTGATATCAACCATCAATGGCGATTCTAACGTGCCGTTCTACAAGGAACTCGGCAACCAGGGCCTGAAGGCGACCGATGTGCCGGTGGTGGCATTCTCCGTGGGTGAAGAAGAGCTGCGCGGCGTTGATGCCAAGCCGCTGGTTGGTCATCTCGCGGCATGGAATTATTTCATGTCGATCAAATCACCCGCCAACGATGAGTTCACCAAGAAATGGGCCGCGTACGCCAAGGCCAAGAACCTCCCCGGCCACAAGGACAAACCGCTGACCAACGATCCGATGGAGGCGACCTATATCGGCATTTACATGTGGAAGCAGGCGGTGGAAAAAGCCAAGTCCTTCGACGTGGATAAGGTGCGCGCGGCGATGGGCGGGCAAACCTTTACCGCGCCCTCGGGCATCGTGTCGAAGATGGATGAGAAAAACCACCATCTGCACAAAGCGGTGTTCATCGGCGAAATCAAGGCTGACGGCCAGTTCAACGTGGTGTGGAAAACCAAAGGCCCGGTAAGAGCGCAGCCGTGGAGCCCGTTCATTGCCGGCAACGACAAGAAGAAGGACGAACCCGCATTAATGGCTGAAAAGAAGAAATAGCCCAATAATCGGGGGGTGTGTTCGCGTAACGGGGCCGATGCCCTGTTACGCATAAGACAAGGGCTTGCGGCATGCAGGCCCTCGTCTTATGCGTAAAACAATAATTCTTATTTTGCTATTTGTTGCGGTCTGTGCCGCCGCGCTCGCGCGGCCTGCGTGGGCGCTCGACCGCGATGCGGTGGACAAGCTTGCGTTCGGCGACGGCGAGGAAAAAATCGAGGCCATCGCCAAATTGGTCGCCGAGGGCGACCCCAAGGCCGCGACCATTTTAGGCGCGCTGCTGGAAAGCGAGTTATATAGCGTCGGCAAACGCGTGCTCATCATCAAGGGCGACAAAGCGAGCGACGCGATCACCGGTGAAACCGTGACGCCCGCGCCCGCCGCCGCTGATCGCGAGGAAATCATCGTCAATAACCGCCTGCGCGGCGCATTGAATGGCGCCCTGGCGGCACTGAAACTGATTTCGCCGGATCGCGCGGTGCGTCTGGCGGCGGCAAAAGAACTCGCCGGCAGCGCCAATGCGGCGATGTTGCCGCTGGTGAAAAAAGCGCTGCAAAAAGAAAACGATACCGCGATCAAACCATTGCTCGAACAGATCGCCGCGACGCTTGAACTCAAAGTCGGCACGCGCGAATCGCGTCTGGCCGCTGTCCGCACCTTGGGGCAATCGGGCAACGCAAGCTCGAAGACGTTATTGCTTGCAGTGCTGGAAGGCGAACAGGATGCCGACATCCGGCTCGAAGCGCAAAAGAGTCTTCGCGCTGTCGAAGAGCGTCTCGCTTGGGGAGATCGCGCGGGGCTGCTGTTCGCGGGCGTGAGTCTGGGTTCGATACTTTTGCTGGCGGCGCTGGGCCTTGCGATCACTTACGGGCTGATGGGTGTGATCAACATGGCGCACGGCGAGTTGATGATGATCGGCGCGTACAGCACCTTCGTTGTGCAAAACCTGTTTCGCGCGCATTTTCCGGGGGCGTTCGACTGGTATCTGCTGTGCGCGGTGCCGGTTGCTTTTGCCGTGTCCGCCCTGGTGGGCATGGCGCTGGAGCGCTCGGTGATCCGCTGGCTGTATGGCCGTCCGCTCGAAACACTGCTCGCCACCTGGGGCATCAGCCTCATGCTGATACAAGCGGTGCGCACCATCTTCGGCGCGCAAAACGTGCAGGTCGAAAACCCGGCGTTCATGTCGGGCGGCATCGCACTGCTTTCGAACGTGGTGATGCCGTGGAATCGCATCGTCATCATTATGTTCGCGGTGGTGGTGCTGGTGGGTGTGTGGCTCATGTTAACGCGCACGCGGCTGGGTCTCTTTGTGCGCAGCGTCACGCAAAATCGCGCGATGGCCTCGTGCGTGGGCGTGCCCACGGCCCGTGTGGATACATGGGCGTTCGGCCTGGGCTCGGGCATAGCGGGGTTGGCCGGCTGCGCGCTGTCGCAGATCGGCAATGTCGGGCCTGACCTTGGCCAATCGTATATCGTCGATTCGTTCATGGTGGTGGTGCTGGGCGGCGTAGGGCAACTTGCCGGCACGGTGTTCGCGGCGATGGGCTTGGGTGTGTTCAACAAATTGCTCGAGGCATGGTCGGGCGCGGTGCTTGCCAAAATCGCGATACTGGTGTTCATCATCGTGTTTATCCAGAAGCGGCCACAGGGCATGTTCGCGGTGAAGGGCAGGACGGTAGAAACCTGATGGGCCCGCTCACCACGACATTCACGAGGCTCTATGGCGGCAAGGGCTGGCTCGCGCTCATCGCCGCGGCGCTGGTGCTGTTGGTTATCGTGCCGCTGCTGAATCTTGCAGTGCCGGCGAGCAGTCCGTTTCATGTTTCCGCGTACTGGGTGACGCTCGCCGGCAAGATCATGTGTTACGCCATGGTCGCGCTGGCGATGGATTTGATCTGGGGCTATTGCGGCATCCTGTCGTTGGGGCACGGCCTCTTTTTCGCGCTTGGCGGCTACGCCATGGGTATGTATCTGATGCGCCAGATCGGGCGTGACGGCCAGTACCGTGCCGAGTTGCCCGACTTCATGGTGTTTCTCGACTGGAAGGAACTGCCCTGGCACTGGTGGGGGAGCGATCAATTCTGGTGGGCGATGTTTTTGATCGTCGCCGCGCCTGGTTTGCTGGCTTACATATTCGGCTACTTCGCGTTTCGTTCGCGCATCAAGGGCGTTTATTTCTCGATCATCACGCAGGCGCTGACTTACGCGGCGATGCTGCTGTTTTTCCGCAACGAGACCGGCTTCGGCGGCAACAACGGATTTACCGATTTCAAGCGCATCCTCGGCATGCCGATCGCCACCGACGGCGCACGCGTTGTGCTGTTTTGCATCACCAGCGTGACCTTGATCGCGATGCTGCTGCTGGGCCGTTATCTGGTGACCTCGAAGTATGGCCGCGTACTGGCCGCGATACGTGATTCCGAACAGCGAGTGATGTTCCTCGGCTATAACACATTGAATTACAAGTTGTTTGTGTGGACGCTGTCGGCCGTGATGTGCGGCATCGCCGGCGCGCTGTATGTGCCGCAGGTCGGCATCATCAATCCGGGCGAAATGTCGCCGGCGAACTCCATCGAGATCGCGATCTGGGTGGCTGTTGGCGGGCGTGGCACGCTGATCGGCCCGATACTCGGCGCGGGCATCGTCAACGGCGCCAAGAGTTTTTTCACGCAGGCGTTTCCAGAGTATTGGCTCTATGCGCTGGGCTTGTTATTCATATTGGTGACGTTATTCATGCCGCAGGGCGTGGTGGGTGTGTTGCGTAAATTGCGGCCGGCGAAATGAAACCCGTGGAAGAAAACCTGGTGAATGCGGCGTCGTCCGCGCAAGACGAGTTGTCCACGCGCTATACGCACGGTGTCACCGGTAGTCTCGACCTCTCGCACGGCGTTGTTCTCTATCTTGAAAACATCAGCGTGAGCTTCGACGGGTTCAAGGCGCTCAACAATCTGTCGCTTGCCATCGACGCAGGCGAATTACGCTGCGTGATCGGCCCTAATGGCGCTGGCAAGACCACGATGATGGATGTGATCACCGGCAAGACGCGGCCTGATACCGGCACCGCGTTCTTCGGCCAGACCATTGATTTGACCAAACATACCGAGGCGGAAATCGCGCAGTCCGGCATCGGGCGCAAGTTTCAAAAGCCGACCATCTTTGAAAATCACACGGTGTTCGAGAATCTCGAGCTGGCGATGAAATTCGACAAACGCGTGCGCGGCTCGCTGTTCGCCAAGTTGTCGTCGGCGCAACGCGACAGCATCGCCGAGATGCTGAAAACCATACGCCTCTCCGACAAGGCCGACGCCATCGCCGGCATGCTGTCGCACGGCCAGAAACAGTGGCTGGAAATCGGCATGCTGCTGATGCAGGAGCCGCGCCTGCTGTTGCTCGACGAGCCGGTGGCGGGCATGAGTGATGACGAAACCGAACGCACGGCGGAGTTGTTTCTGACGCTTGCTGGCAAACATTCGCTGGTGGTGGTTGAACACGACATGGCATTCGTGGAAAAAATCGCGCGCAAGGTCACCGTGCTGCACGAGGGCGCGGTGCTGGCCGAGGGCGCGATGGACGTGGTGCGCAACGACCCGCGCGTGATCGAAGTTTATCTGGGGCGATAGCGAGGCAACGTCATGCAGGTCGCGGGACTCAATCAATACTACGGCGGCAGTCACATCCTGCGCGATCTCTCGTTTGAACTGCCGCCGGGCAAGGTGACCGCGCTGCTGGGCCGCAATGGCGTGGGCAAGACGACTCTGCTGCGCACGTTGATGGGCCTGGTGCCGGCGAAATCCGGAACCATCCGCTTCGAAGGCAAGGACATCACCACCGCCCCGCCTTATATACGCGCACGCAGCGGCATCGGTTACGTGCCGCAGGGCCGCGAGATATTCCCGCGCCTAACCGTCGCGGAGAATCTTGAAATGGGGCTGGCCACGTGCGCGCGCGGATCGGTTGTGCCGGCGCGCATCTTCGAGATGTTCCCCGTGCTAAAACAAATG
Source organism: Bordetella parapertussis (assembly GCA_945901405.1). GTDB lineage: Bacteria > Pseudomonadota > Gammaproteobacteria > Burkholderiales > SG8-41 > CAMDLH01. The sequence goes on from CAMDLH010000040.1 coordinate 38,325, forward strand.
CTGCATCGGCGTGGTGGCGATCTCTCCGGCGGGCAACAGCAGCAACTAGCCATCGGCCGCGCGCTGGCGATGGGCCCGAAGCTGCTGATCCTCGACGAACCGACCGAAGGCATACAGCCCTCGATCATCAAGGACATAGAGCGCGTGATACGCACGCTGGCATCGACGGGCGAAATGGCGATATTGCTGGTCGAGCAGTATTACGACTTCGCGCGCTCGCTCGCCGATCAATACCTGGTGATGGAGCGCGGCGAAATCATCGCGCGCGGACTGGGCGCCGACATGGAGAAAGACAGCGTAAAAAGCCTGCTGGCGGTGTGATTTCCACGCATGCGGCATAGGCCTAGTAGTTCGTTCCATGAATATAGTTACAGATTAGGCTATAATGGCCATGATCTTTGTGCAACTCTTGACGGAGGTGATCATGGCGGGAAAGACTAAACGTGCGGCACTGGTGTTGACGCCAGAGCAAAGGGCGACGCTCAAGGAACGGGCCGGATCGAGAACCGC
>CAMDLH010000041.1 GCA_945901405.1 Bordetella parapertussis
CATGGGCACAAGATGCACACGCGCAAAAGTATCCGCTGAAAACCATACGCTTCATCGTGCCGTATGCACCCGGCGGCTCGACCGATTTTCTCGCGCGCATGGTGGGGCAAAAATTTAACGAGGCATGGAAGCAGCAAGTCATCGTCGATAACCGCGCGGGCGCGGGCGGCATCGTCGGCGCCGACCTTGCGGCAAAATCTGCGCCCGACGGCTACACCATCGTGTTGACCGCGATGAGTCACGCCACCGCCATCGGCTTTCACAAGAAAATGCCCTACAGCCTGACAGGCGATCTTGACGGCGTGAGCCTCATCGCGACGCAGCCCAACGCCATCGCCGTGCATCCGTCGCTGCCGGCAAGAACCCTGAAGGAATTTATCGCGCTGGCGCGTGCCAAACCCGGCGAACTCGCGTATTCATCCAGCGGCATTGGCAGCACCCAGCATGTGATGGGCGAATATTTTCGCGTGCAGGCGAAGATCAGCACCATCCACGTCGGTTACAAGGGCACCGCGCCCGCGTTGCAAGACCTCATCAGCGGCCAGGTTTCGTTCAGCTTTCAGCCGGTGATCAACGCCATCCCTAGTGCGCAAAGCGGGCGTATTCGCGTGCTCGCGGTCACCGGCGGCAAACGCTCGGCGGCCGCGCCTGAAATCCCCACCATGGCGGAAGCGGGCTTGCCGCAATACAGCGTGTCGTCGTGGTACGGCGTGCACATCCCCGCGAAGACGCCCGCCGCCATCACCGCGCAGTTAAGCCGCGAGATCAATCGCGCGCTGGCGCAGGACGATATCAAGCAGCGGCTCACCTCGCTCGGCATGGAGCCGGCGGCTAACTCGCCCGAGGAATTCTCCGCGTTCGTGGCATCGGAAGTCGCGCGCTGGACGAAACTGATTCAGGACGCGGGGCTGAAGGCGGAGTAAGAGGGAGTAAGCAGCGGCTACTCGACAGGATCGATCAGCGTCGCGTCGTCGTCGCTGGGGCGTTTGTCGCTGCGCACCTTGTGCGCGGTGATCGCATCATCGGGCGGCGGTGTCAGCAACGCTTCAAGCGCGGGCACGGCATCGATTTTGGTATCCAGCCAGAACGTCTCATCCTTCGGCTCGACAATCACCGGCATGCGGTCATGCACATGGTTCATCGCTGAATTCGCTTCACCGACGATGATGGTGCAAGACTCGATCACCTCGTCACCACGATGCCAGCGATCCCACAACCCGGCGAAACTCACGATGCCGCGATCCTGCCGGTGTAGCCACCACTTTACCTTGCCCTGCGGCGCCGCTTGCCACTCAAACCAGCCCAGCGCGGGTATCAAGCAGCGGCGCTTGCGAAACGGCAAACGGTAACTCGCCGCACTCGCAACCTTGTCCGTGCGCGCGTTAAACGTACTGAACTTGATGCGAGGCTCCTTCGACCAGTGCGGCAGCAGCCACCACTGCATGGTAACAAGTTCGAGATCGCCATCCGCGCCGTGGCGAATCACCGGCACATACGCGCGCGGATTGCCTTGCTGCGGGGTGACGTTGTAACGCTCCGGGAACGGGTTATTCCGCCCGCGGCCCAGATGGTAGTGCCGCTCGATGGCAGATTGGTCTGGGGTTACGTAGCGGCCGCACATGGCGAGACTGTATGGCGTTTTTCGCCGGGATGCGCATCATGCACGTTCAAGCTGCCCGCTTTACAGCATAGCCGCGAATAAGCACATCCGCCGGAAGATTCATTCCCTCCGACAGCCTGCGGATCATTTCAAGACTGAGTGGCCGTACGCGATTCAGTACTTCAGCCACTCGTGCGCGCGATCCGATGTACGGTTCCAGGTCCTTGCGCGTAAGTCCGCGCGCTTCCATCACGTGATGAAGAAAGTCGATGGGATCCGGGTCGGCAATAGGATGGTGCTCGCGCTCATAGGCTTCGATCAGAAGCGTGAGAACCTCCAGCCGATCAGCTCTTGCCGAGCCTTCGGGGGCATCCCACAATGCCTGCGCTTCCTTGAGTGCGGCCTGATGTTCGCGCTTGGTTCGAATAAGGCGTAGTTGCATGGTCATGACCTCAAACGGTGCTGGCGTCGATTTTGTCGTAATCGCCGTGTGTGCCTATGAATCGAATGAACATCATCTTGGGGTTGTAATACACGGCCACGACCAATCGGTAGTCATTGCCTTTGATGTTAAAAACGATGCGGCTATTCGCAATGATGCTTGCGTTGCGATACGCGGCCTTGACCTCCGCGGGTGCACGCCATGTCACACGGCTGGCCATTGCGTACCACGACCGCAGTGGAACCTCGGCGCCGGGATGCTTTCTCCAGAAATCCCGCAATGTCTTTACCGCGATTACACGCATGGCCGGACTTTACCATGCTCCCACTATGGGAGCAACGGACGGCGGTTCAACCAACTTGCACTCGGCTGCAACGGCTTCCCCACAAGTCAGCGTTGCACATAAGAGATTGTTTTAATTGCTATTTGTTAAAAACCCCGCCCCCGTCATCGGCATCAAAAAGTTCTTGTCCATTCCCTTGACGGTGTTGATGCCCATCATCGCCATGTTGCGGTCGATTTCATCCATCAGCAGCTTTACCGCGTGATCGACGCCGGGTCTGCCCGCGACCGCCGCCGCGCACAAAAACGGCCGCCCGATCAAACAGAAATCAGCACCCAACGCGTAAGCCTTCAATATGTCGGTGCCGCGGCGAAAGCCGCTGTCCATGATGAGCTTGAAATCCTTGCCGGCGGCTTGGCGCAATTCCGGCAACACGCGCAGCGGCGACACCGTGCCGTCCAGCTGGCGTCCGCCGTGGTTGGACACCAGCACGCCTTGCAGGCCGTGCTCGCGCGCGATGCGCACCACTTCCTTGTGCAGCACGCCCTTCAGCAGCAGATTGCCTTTCCAGCGTTTGCGCATGAACTCGATGTGCTTCCACGTGAGTTTGTCGCGGCGGCCATAGCCACGCAGCGCGGTGGAGGACACCATCGGCACGCGCGGGCCCATGTTCTCCACGTGCGGCATGCCGTCGGTCATCAACGTCCTGAGGAACATGCCGAACGTCCACTTCGGGCGAATCGCGCAATCCCACGCTAGCCGCAATGTCGGCCGCAGCGGATTGTTGAAGCCGGCGCGCACGTTGTTCTCGCGGTTGGATGCGACCTGCACATCCACCGTGACGGCAAGCGTCTGGAAGCCGGCTGCGGCGGCGCGGTCCATCGTTGCCGCGATGCGATCTTCGTCACCGGGCAAATAGGCCTGGAACATCGACGTCTTGCCCGCCGCGCGCACGTCTTCCATTTTCATCAGCGATGCGCCGCTCATCATCATCGGGATGTTGGCGGTCTCGGCGGCGGCGGCGAGCACCGAGTCGCCGCGATACGCCGCCATCGACGTGCCGCCCATGGGGGCAAAGCCGAACGGCGCGTTGTAGGTGTGGCCGAAGAGTTCGACTTTCTGGTGGCGGTGCATCGTGTCCACCAGCGGCTTGGGCACAAAGCCGATTTCCTCAAACACGTTGCGGTTGCCGCGCACCGACTGGTTGTCTTCAACGCCGCCGGTGACGTAGCCGTAGATCGGGCGCGGCAACACCTTGCGCGCGGCATCGATGAAGTCCTGCAGGCAAAGATAGTCGCGCATGCCGGGTGGCAGCGAACGCTTGTCCACGAACGACAAGCCGCCCGCCTGATCGGGCTTGAGTTCCAGGGTGGGGGCTGCGGCAGGGCTTACAGGAGTGGAGGGTGCGGTGTCCATGATGTGCTCGCTCGGTGATGGGAGGGGTGGAAGGCTGGCGGCCATTATAATCACCTTATGGAAACTCGCCACAAACATCATATTCTCATCGTCGGCGGCGGCATCGGCGGCCTTACCGCCGCGCTGGCGCTGCTCAAGCGCGGATACGATGTGGACGTATACGAGCAGGCGCCGGAGTTGCGCGAAGTCGGCGCCGGATTGCAGATTTCCCCCAATGGCAATCGCGTGCTGCATGAACTGGGCGTGCTCGATGCGTTTCTGGCGCTGGCGTGCGAGGCCGAGGGCAAGGAGATACGCCTGTGGAACACCGGCCAGGCGTGGCGCATACACGACCTGGGTGAGGAATCTGTCGCGAGTTATGGTTTTCCGTACTGCACGGCGTATCGCCCTGATTTACTGGCGGTGCTGGCAGAGGGCGTGCAACGCATCAAGCCGGAGGCGATACACCTGAACTCGAAGTGCACGGGCTTCTCTCAGGACGCGCAGGGCGTAACTTTGCTGCTTGACGGCGGACAAGTGCGGGGCGATGCCCTGATCGGCGCCGATGGCGTGCACTCGCGTGTACGGCAAGGATTGTTTGGAAGCGACAAGCCCGAGTACACCGGCATGTTGTCGTGGCGCGGCGTGATCCCGATGGAGAAACTGCCGCCGCACATGCGCCGCAGGGTCGGCAACAATTGGGTGGGGCCGGGCGGGCACGTGGTGCACTATCCCGTGCATCGCGGCGAATACATGAACATGAACGGCATCATCGAAATTGACCGCTGGGAAGACGAGTCGTGGAGCGCGCGTGGCACGCACGAGGAATGCCATGCCTGCTTCGCCGGCTGGAGCGCCGACATCCACGCCATGATCGATCACATCGCCACGCCGTTCAAATGGGCGCTGTTCAATCGCAAGCCGCTCACTCGGTGGAGCGTGGGCCGCGTGAGCCTCGTCGGCGACGCCTGTCATTCGATGCTGCCGATGTTGGCGCAAGGCGGCGTGATGGCATTGGAAGACGGTTTTGTGCTCGCCCGCGCTTTGGAGGCCGCGGGCGAGGACATCGAACAAGGGTTAAAGCGCTATGAAGCCGCGCGCATCGAGCGCACCACCAAGGTGGTGCTGGGCTCGGCGGAAAACGGCCGGCGCTTCCAGAGCCGCACCCTTGCCGATGCCGCCTCGGCGCAGGAATACGTCGATCGAGAATGGCAGCCGGAGAAAGTGCGTGGGCGGTATGAGTGGTTGTTTACCTACGACGTGACAGCAGTGAAAGTGTAGGGCGCAATCGCCGCGGGCATTGCGCCGTTCGACTCGCGCACATACGCAAACTAGCCGGTTTGCCACGACCGCACGGCGCAATGCGCTTCGCTTCGATTGCGCCCTACGAAGATTGATTGCGCCGCTTCGCCTTGCTTGATTTGTTCGCCGGTCTCGCCGCACGCCCCGGCGTGCGTGGCATCGTTGCCAATCGACGCGAAAGCTCGCACAGTTCTTCCATTGCCAGCAGACGCTCGCGCACCGTCATTCTGAGCGCCGTCCGCAACTGTACGCGGCGTGCGCCCTCCCAAGTTGCGGTTTCCCAACTTTTATCAGCGGTTTTTCGGCCCATCGGTATTCTCGCGCGCCAATATTCTGAGATGTTCAATATCATCCAAGTCCTTGGGCCGGTTGGCAAGTTCCTTCATCTTGATCAACGTGGGTATCGATACAAATCGAACCGCGAGACCGGGCGCCAACGTGCCGCGCATTGCTGCCTCGTACTCTTCATCAAAATCGAAGGGTTCGGTTACGAACACATCCACCGGCATACGCAGATATTCGGTGCTGTGGAAATTGAGGACTTGCATATGCTTGTGCATGATCCAACTCGCGCGTTGCGATGCGTCCGCGAACTGCTTGCCGGTTACTGGCACCGTGGGCCGATACCCCAGTGATGCGAGCGCCTTGAAAGCATTGAGAATGTTCTTGGCGTCAAGCTGGATTACCAGATCAACGTCGAATGTCGCACGGATATACCCGTGCGCGTTTACCGCAAATCCACCAGCAACAAGAAATCGCACCCCCGCTTCATTCAACGCGGTTGAAACGGTGTCAAACGCAGAAAGCTTCACGTTTTCCACGAATCCCGCAGCGTAACCGCGCGGTTGAACTTCGGCGCGCCGGGTTTGCTGTCCGCGCGGTCGGCTACGAAGTAACCGTGGCGTTCAAACTGGAAGCGATCTTCGGGGTTTGCATCCTTAAGTGCGAGTTCGGTTTGCGCGGTGATCGTGTTCCTGGAGCCGGGATTGAGGTCAAGTAAAAAATCTTGCCCGCCCGCGCCGGGGTGCGCCACCTTGAACAACCGGTCGTAGAGCCGCACCTCGCACGCGTGCGCATGCGTGGCGCTGAGCCAGTGAATGTTGCCTTTGACCTTGATCTTGTCGGCGCCCGCCGTGCCGGATTTGGTTTCGGGGATGTATTCGCAATGCACCGCAATAACGCGTCCCTTATCGTCTTTCTGACAGCCGGTGCATTTCACCACGTAGGCGTAGCGCAGACGCACGTTGTTGCCGGGGAATAAGCGGAAGTAACCCTTGGGTGGCGTTTCGGCGAAGTCATCGCGTTCTATCCACAACTCGCGCGTGAACGGCACGGTACGTTTGCCCAGTTCGGGCTTTTGCGGATGGTTCGGCGCGAAGCAGTCTTCCTGCTGGCCTTCGGGGTAGTTGTCGATGATGAGTTTTAGCGGGTCGAGCACGGCGATGCGGCGCTCGGCGGACTCGTTCAGGTGCTCGCGCATGCAGTCTTCGAGCACGCTGTATTCGATCCACGAATCGGCTTTCGACACGCCGATGCGTTCGGCGAATAGTCTGAAACCTTCGGGCGTATAACCGCGCCGCCGCGCGCCCGCCAGCGTGGGCAGGCGCGGATCGTCCCAGCCTTCGACGTGTTTTTCCTCGACCAATTGAATCAGCTTGCGTTTGGACAGTACTGCGTATGTCAGATTCAAGCGCGCGAATTCAATCTGCTGCGGCAGCGGTTGCGCGAGCAGCCCGCCTTCGGCCAGGCGCAGCAGCAGCCAATCGTAAAAAGGCCGCTGGTCTTCAAACTCCAAAGTGCAGACCGAGTGCGTGATGCGCTCCAGCGCGTCCTCGATCGGGTGCGCGTAGGTGTACATCGGGTAGACGCACCATTTCTTGCCGGTGCGATGATGCTCGGCATGGCGTATGCGGTAGATCGCCGGGTCGCGCAGGTTCATGTTGGGCGATGCCATGTCCACCTTCGCGCGCAGCACCATGCTGCCCTCGGCGTGTTTGCCCTCGCGCATTTCGGCGAAGCGTAGCAGCGATTCGGCGGCGGGGCGCTCGCGAAACGGACTGGGTTTGCCCGGCTCGGTGAGCGTGCCGCGATTGCCGCGCATCTGCTCGGCGGATTGTTCATCCACGTAGGCGTGGCCCGAAGTGATCAGGTGTCGCGCGGCCTCGTACATGAAATCAAAGTAGTCGCTGGCGAAAAAAATGTTCTCGCGCCAGTCAAAACCCAGCCACTGCACCGCGTGGATGATCGAATCGACGTATTCCTGTTCTTCCTTCTCGGGGTTGGTGTCGTCGAAGCGCATATGGCACGCGCCGCCGTAACTTTGCGCGAGGCCGAAGTTAAGGCAGATCGATTTGGCGTGGCCGATATGCAGATAACCATTCGGCTCCGGCGGGAAGCGCGTGCGGATTTTTGCGGGGTCATCCGGCGTATTTGCATGCGTTTTGGCCGAGCCAGGTTTGCCGCCCCAGCCGCGATTCGCAAACTTGCCGCTCGCCAGATCGGCATCGATGATGTTGCGGATGAAGTTACTGACGGGTACCGCGGCAGCCGGTTTGTTTTTTTCGCTCATGATACGGCTATTTTACCGTGAGCCGCGAGAGAATTACCCCAGATAGCGTGTGGGCAGCCTTGTTTCGACCGCGCGCTGGGTGGTGCGCCGCAGACAATACGCCTTCGCGCGCGGGCGGCTCGACACCACGTGTAGCAGTTTGCCATCAACGTAGTGCAGTGCCGCGCCGTCGTCCGCGGCGACACCTTCGATTATCTTGCCGCTGGCAACCATCTTGCGGTATGTCGGCCGGCGCAGCGGTTCGCTGTCGTAGTGCGGGCAATTGCTGCCGGGCAAAAAGCCCAGGCAATCGAGGGCGGTCAGCGGCCCGGCGATGGAGTCGGTGACGCCTTGGCGAAACCAGCAGATCGAACCCGCGCTCGCGCCGCCGAGCACGATGCCGCGTTGCCATGCTTGACGCAGATAGATGTCAAGCCGCCACTCGCGCCACACCGCAAGCATGCTTTTGGTGTTGCCGCCGCCGACGTAAATCGCATCGTGTTCCATCACGAACGATTCCAGATCACGCGGCGTGCGCGCGAACAACGGCAGGTGAGCGGGGGTGCAGTTAAATTGACTAAAGCCGGCGTAGAAACGCAGCCTGCCCGCGTCTGCGTCGCCGTGCGCCGCACCAAGGAAACACACGCGCGGGTTTTTCTTTTTTGTCAGCGAGAGAAAATATTTGATCAGCAGCAGGTTGTCGAGATTTTCCGGCAGAGCTGCGCCGCCTATAGCGAGGATTTGAGTTTTCATTGTTTGAAATGGAAGTTTCTGAATGTGAAATGAGTTGGTCCAAGAACAATGTCGTTCCCGCGCAGGCGGGAACCCATAACACAAGGCCACTTGAGACTATGTATGGGTTCCCGCCTGCGCGGGAACGACAGGTGAGGTGATATCTCCCTACCCCTCGATCTTCACTCCCGCTTCCTTGATAACCTTCGCCCACTTCGCGACTTCGTTGCGCAGGAATTTATCGAACTCCGCCGACGAACTGCCCACCGGGTCGATGCCCATCTGTATCAAGCGCTCACGAATATCCTGACGCTTGAAAATGACTTGTATTTCACTGCTGAGCCGATCGACCGCCGCCTTGGGCGTACCCGCGGGCGCGAGCCAGCCGACCCAGGTGCCGCCGGTGACGTTGACGCCGGTTTCGATCAGCGTGGGGATGTCGGGCGCGGACGGAATGCGCTTTTCGGACGCCATGCCCAGCGCCTTGATGCGCCCGCCGCGCACGTGCGGCATCATCGACGACGGGGTATCCAGCAGTATTTGAATCTGGCCGGAAACCAGATCCTGCGTCGCGGGCGCGGTGCCTTTGTACGGCACGTGATTCATCTTTATGCCCATGGTGAGCATCAAGAGTTCGGTGGTGAGATGCGCCGCCGCGCCGATGCCGCTCGATCCGAACGACAGCGTGCCGGGTTTTGCTTTTGCAAGGGCGACGAGTTCTTTCGCGTCTTTCGCCGCGAGGTTGTTGGTGGCGGTGACGATCAGGGGTGCGGTCACCAGCAACGACACTGGCGCGAAACTCTTTACCGAGTCGTAGGGCAGCTTCGGATACAGCGATTGATTGGCGGCGTGTGCTGCAATTACCGACGCCAGTGTGTAGCCGTCGGGAGTGGCCTTCGACACGATATCGACGCCGAGTATGCTGTTAGCACCCGGCCGGTTATCGACCAGCACGTTCTGATTGACTGCTTTTGAAACTTCTTGCGCGACGATGCGCGTCACCAGGTCGGTGATGCCGCCTGGCGTGTACGGCACCACCACGCGTATCGGGCGCGCGGGGTAGTTGGTTTGCGCGTGTGCGCTGGCGAATGCGCCAATAGCGAATATTATGTAACTCATTGTTTTTAAAGACATTTTATATTTACCTTATTACGGATTGTTTTCATTGCGTTCGCGATCTTGAGCACAATTTCGAGTATTCTAATCGTTGCCACTGTCGGGACAAGCGCATGAGTCGCACTCTACTGCAAGCGTTACCACTCGCGGTGATGATCGCTGCAAGCACGCTGGCCACTGCCGCGGACGGCACCTTCCCCAACAGGCCGCTACGCGTGGTCATCCCGTTTACCGCGGGCAGCGCCACCGATGTCATCGCGCGCATCGTCATGCCGCAGTTGGTGGAGCGCTGGGGGCGGCAGGTCGTCACCGACAACCGCCCCAGCGCCGGCGGCATCGTCGCCTGCACAATCGTCGCGGAAGCGCTGCCTGATGGACATACGCTGATGGTCACCGGCTCCAATTTCGCGGGTAGCGCGGCGCTGTATTCGAAGCTGCCGTACGATCCGGTGCGTGACTTCGCGGGCATCACGCAATTCGCCAGCACGCCGCTGGTGCTGGTGGTGGCGCCGAATCTTGGGGTGAAAAGCGCGCAGGAATTCATCGCGCTGGCTAAAGCGAAGCCGGGCCAGCTTAACTTTGGCTCGACGGGGCTGGGCAGCGGCCCGCACTACGGCGCGGCGTTGTTCAACATGGTCGCGGGCATCAACGCCGTGCACGTGCCGTATCGCGGCTCGCCGGAGTCGCTCACCGATCTGATGAGCGGGCGTGTGCAATACATCCTCTCGCCCGTGCTTGCGGTGACGCCGCTCATCAAGAGCGGGCGCATCCTCGCGCTGGGCGTGTCCACGGCCTATCGCGCGCAGGCGCTGCCCGATGTGCCGCTGCTTAACGATGCGCTGCCGGGCTTTGAGTATCAGGGCTGGTACGGCGCGCTTGCGCCATCGAAAACACCGCGCGCGACCATCAACCTGCTGGCAAAAGAAATCGGGCAGATACTCGCGCGCGCCGAAACGCAGGCGAGCATTTCAAATCAGGGCGCGATCGCCAAGGCGAGCAGCCCTGAAGCCTTCGACAAGCTGGTGCACGCGGAAATCGTCACCCGCAGAAAGGTGTGGAAAGCGGCGGGCGTCAAGGTGGAGTAACTACTCGACCTATTCAATTTTGTAGCCGCTGGCCTTCACCACCTTCATCCACTTGTCTTTCTCCGACGCCAGCCATTGGCCCATCTCCTGCGGCGTTTTCGCTTGCGGGCGCGAGCCTTGCGAGGTGAGTTTCTCGCTGAAGTCGGGCGTTGCGACAATGCGCCGCACTTCGTTGTAGAGCTTGTTGACGATATCAGGCGAGAGTTTCGCCGGGCCGAGGATGCCCTGCCACGAGCCGGCGTTAAAACCTTCGAGGCCCGGCGTCTCGGCGACGGTGGGCACTTGCGGGAACATCGGCTCGCGCGCCTCGCTGGAGACCGCGATCAGTTTCAGCTTGCCGCTTTTCACGTGCACCCAGGTTTGCAACACGCCCATCATCAAGAAATCGCCATCGCCCGTCATCACCGACAGCACCGAACTTTGCCCGCCCTTGGTGGGGATGTAGGTCCAGTTCGCGCCCACGCGCTGCTGCATCGCCAGCGTGGATAAATGAATACTGCTGCCCAGCCCCACCGGCGCATTCAGCTTGCCGGGGTTCTTCTTCGCCAGCGCGATCAACTCCGCAACGGTTTTCACCGGCACGCTGGGGTGCGCGCACAGCAGATAGGGCGAGAAAGTCACCGTGGTGATCGGCGTCAGATCGCGAATGATGTCGAACGGCAGCCTGGTGTACATGCTGGGGCTGATCGACAGATTGCCGATGTCCATCAGCGTCAACGTGTAACCGTCGGCGGGCGAGCGCACAACAATCTCCACACCGATATTGCCGTTGGCGCCGGGGCGCGAATCGGAGATCACCTGCTGCCCCCACGCCTCGGTGAGCTTGGCGCCGACCATGCGCGTCAAGATGTCGGAGGTGCCGCCGGCAGGGTAGGGCACGACGACGCGGATGGATTTCGCGGGCCATTGTTGGGCGCTCGCTGGTGTGGCACACCCAACAGTGGCGATAATTGCGGCTGTGCAAAACGTTCGATACATGTGTTTTACTCCGGAGCACGGTTGTTGCGGCGCAAAGTTTAGCGGTGATGCTTGCATCTGTCGAACGGACCAAACAGAATACAATGACTCTCCATGAATCTTAGCCCCAAAGACCTCGAACAAATCGCCGCCGTAACGCTCGGCCACTACGACCAGCGCGCGCGGCAATTCTGGGAAGGCACGCGTGATCATGATGTCAGCCAGAACATCGCCGCGTTGTTGCAACACATCGAAGCCGCGCCGCCGTTTGAAATACTCGATTTCGGTTGCGGGCCGGGGCGCGATCTGAAAGCGTTCAAGGTTCTTGGGCATTGCCCCACCGGCGTTGAAGGTTCAGAGAACTTTGCAAGGATGGCGCGCGAATACAGCGGCTGCGAGGTGTTGCAGCAGAATTTTCTGCAACTCGATTTGCCGGACAATCGCTTTGATGGCGTGTTCGCCAACGCATCGCTGTTTCATGTACCGGCGCAGGAATTGCCGCGCGTGCTGAAGCAACTGCACGCAACGCTGAAACCTGGCGGCGTTTTCTTCAGCTCCAACCCGCGCGCATACGAAAGTAAGGGCCACGAAGGCTGGAGCGGCGAGCGCTATGGCGCGTATCACGATTGGCCGGCGTGGCAGGCGTTTGTAACTGCGGCGGGTTTTGTCGAACTCACGCATTACTATAGGCCGCCGGGCTTGCCGCGCGAACAGCAGCCGTGGCTCGCCAGCGTATGGCGAAAATGAGGCGTAAGCCCGTGATGTGAACCGCACGCGCGTTGCGTGAGTCGTTGCGTGTGCGCGTGGCGGCTCCTATAATTCTTTGCGACAGCCTTGGATATCCCGCCGCGCTGTCATCCACACACGCCTGCTTACCCGACAGGGAACCCGCGATGGGCATGACCACTACCGAAAAAATCCTTGCGCGCAAATCGGCGCAAGCGAAAGTCAGCCCCGGCGACCTGGTGACCGTGGGCGTGGATACCGTGGTGTTCGTCGATACCATGTTCGTGCCCACGCGCTGGCGCAAGATCAATAAACTTGATCACCCCGAACGTGTCGTCGTGGTGCTGGATCATCGCGCGCCCGTGCCCGACCGGCAGGGCGCGGCCACGCACAAAATCGCGCGCGAGTTCGTCGATCAGTTCGGCATCGAGCGCTTTCACGACATCGGCTACGATCAGGGCATCAGCCATCAGGTTGTCGCCGACAACGCCTATGCGCTGCCCGGCTCGCTGCTCGTGTGCAGCGATTCGCACACCGGCAGCGCGGGTGTGTTCAACTGCCTCGCGCGTGGCGTGGGCGTGCCTGATGTGTTTTACGCCGCGACCATGGGCGAGACCTGGTTCATCGTCGGCGAAACGATACGTTATGAATTGGAAGGCAGGTTGTCCAACGCGGTGACGATGAAGGATGCTTTTTTGCAGATCGCCGGCAAGTATGGCGATCACACCAACACCAATGTCGAATACGGCGGCGGCGCGCTCAAGCACCTGTCCATCAGCGCGCGCAAGACGCTGACCACCATGTCCACCGAACTCTCCGCGGACTTCGCGATTTTTGATCCGGACGAAATCATGTGCGAGTGGATACGCGCGCGGCGCAACGATGAGTTCGAATGTTTTTATCCCGATGCCGATGCGGTTTATAAAGCGGTGCGCCGCGTCAATCTGAGTGAGTTGCAGCCATTGGTGGCCTTCCCCGACAGCGTGGTTGAAAATTCCCAGCCGGTCGCGGCAGCGGCGGGCACGCGCATCGATCAGGCGTTCATCGGCTCGTGTGCGAACGGCACGCTGGAAGATTTAGCCCTTGCCGCCGAAGTGGTGCGCGGCAAACGCGTCGACAAGCGCGTGCGTTTTATCGTCACACCCGCCTCGCAAGCGGTGTTTCGCGCGGCGAGCGAGGCGGGCATCATCAGCACGCTGGCCAATGCGGGCGCGGTGGTGACCAACTCAACTTGCGGCGCCTGCGGCGGCACGCACATGGGCGTGCTGGGGGTCAACGAAACCTGCATCACCTCATCCACGCGCAACTTCAAGGGGCGCATGGGCGAACTCTCCGCGCGCATTTTCATGGGGTCGCCCGCGACGGTGGCAGCCTCCGCGATACGCGGTGTGATCACTGATCCGCGTGAATTTCTGCAATGATTTTCGAAGCCCGCGTCTGGAAATTCCCAGACAATATCAACACCGATCTCATCATCCCCAGCGGCTCTATTTTTCTCAGCGCGGCGGATCAGGCGAAGCTCACGTTCAAGGCCAATCGCCCCGGCTGGGTGGACGAGATGCGCCCCGGCGACATCATCGTCGCGGGCAAAAACTTCGGCATGGGTTCAAGCCGGCCTGCCGCGCGTTCGTTCAAGATTCTGGGTTTGAGTTGCGTCATCGCCGAGTCGATCAATGGGTTATTTTTTCGCAATAGCATCAACTATGCGTTCCCGGCGATGGAGTGCCCGGGCGTGATGGCGTTGTTCGCCGAAGGCGATATTGCAGAGGTCGATTTTCACGGCGGCGCGGTGCGCAACAAAACAACCGGCACATCGCTCAAGGCCAAAGTGCTGCCTGCAAAATTGCTCGATCTGTTGCAGGCAGGCGGTATTTATTCGCTGCTCGAACAACAAGGCATCATCGAGCCGCAGTCTTAAAATATAAATGTTATCAATAACTTAGGAGTGAAATCATGGGCTACCCCAAAATCATCCACACCGAAGAAGGCATGCGCGACGGCTTGCAGATCGAAAGCCCGGATATTTCAGTCGATGCCAAAGTGCGTTTGCTCGATGCGCTGTCCGAGACGGGCCTTAAGGAAATCGCGATCGGTTCCTTCGTCAGCCCGAAGTGGACGCCGCAAATGGCCACCACCGATGAGCTGGTGCGGCGTTTCAAACCCAAGCCCGGCGTGCGCTACGTGTACACGGCGTTGAATGACAAGGGCCGCGAGCGCGCGCGCGAGTACACGCCGCCGCTGTCGAAAAAGGCGCTTGAGTACGCGACACGCGTCGATATGTGCGACGTGTTCGCGCAGCGCAACACCAACCGTACGCAGGCGCAGCAGATTGCCGCGTGGGACAAGAGCATCGAGCAGGCGCGCGCGAATGGCGCCACCGAGGGCTGCATGTCGATCAGCAATAGTTTCGGCTCGAACTGGATCGGCGATGTGTCGCTCGAACAATTGATGAACATGTTCGACCGCATGTACCAGAAATGGTCGGACGCGGGCCTCACCGTGACGCGCGTCGGTTTCTCGGATGCGATGGGCTGGAACATGCCACATCAGGTCGAGCGCACCATCGTCGCGATCAAGGAGCGCTGGCCGTCGATCAAGGATTTCAATCTGCATTTTCATAATGCACGCGGCGTGGCGCTGGCGTCGGTGTACGCGGCGCTGCGCGTGATGGACAGCAGCGACACCATGCGTTTGCAAACCTCCATCGGCGGCATGGCCGGCTGCCCGTATTGCGGCAACGGCCAGGCGGCGATGATGATCGCCACCGAAGACCTGATGCACATGCTCGAAGAGATGGGCATCCATACCGGCGTTGATCTCTACAAACTGATCGAAGCGGTGTGGCTGGCGGAGGAGGTCGTCGGGCATCCGTTGTATGGCTTTGTCTCCAAGGCCGGGCCGCGCCCGCGCTTCGGCAAACTGTATCCGATGGACATGCCGCGCATCGAGACGCTGGCACAGGCGCGGCATTTCATACTGGGGCCGAAGGCTTACGCCGGCGCCGAATCGCCATGGCGCGAGCAGATCACGAGCTTTCAGCGGCCGGAGTACAAAAGTGAGTTCAAGCCGGAGGCGTCGCCAGCAGCGCCGGTACGTGCGGTGGGTGGCGGGAAGGGTTAATACTTCAGCTTCTTTTTGCCACGGATTTCACGGATGAACACAGATAACCCCATCACTGTCATTCCCGCGTAGGCGGGAATCCATAAGCCGTCTCAAGTGGCTCTGTGTTATAGGTTCCCGCCGGTGCGGGAACGACAGGGGTTGTGTGCTGCTCTGTTCGTGCTTCGTGGCAAATAGTTTTTTCCAGGATAACGGTAATGACAGCAGTCAAACAAAAGCTCCCACTGGCCGGCGTAAAAGTACTTGAGTTAAGCCACATCGTCGCAGGCCCGAGCGGCGGCTTGATCCTCGGCGACCTCGGCGCCGATGTGATCAAGATCGAGCACCCGGAGACCGGCGACACCGCGCGCAGTCACGCCAACAACGGCTCGACTTTTTTCTCGTTCAATCGCAATAAACAATATCTCGCGCTCGATTTGCGCAAGCCAGCAGGCAAGAAAATTTTCGAGCAACTGGTTGCAAAATCCGACGTGGTGCTGGATAACTTCGCCCCCGGCGCGTTAAAGCGCCTGGGCCTTGATTACGAATGGGGCCGCAAGATCAATCCGCGCATCATCTACTGTTCGGTGAAAGGTTTTCTGCCCGGCCCCTATGCCGACCGGCCGTTTCTCGACGAGCTGGCGCAGATGGCGGGCGGCCTTGCCTATCTCACCGGATTCAAGGATCAGCCCATGCGCGCGGGCGCGTCGATCACCGACATCGGTGCGGCGACATACGGCGTGATCGGCATATTGTCGGCGCTGTACCGGCGCGAGCAAACCGGCGTGGGCGACAACATCGAATCAGGTCTTTACGAAACCATCGTGTTCTGGGTGAGCCAGTACATCACTGGCGCGCAGATGACCGGCATCAACCCGCCGCCACGTGGTGCGCGCACCAGCGGCATGGGCGACAACATGGGCTGGGGCGTGTATCGACTGTTCGCCACCAAGGACGAGAAGCAGATATTCATCGCCGTGACGGGCAACCGCCATTGGCTGGGGCTGTGCGACGTGCTGGGCTTTAACGACTGGCGCGACGCGCCCGAATTCAACACCAATCGCAAACGCAGCGGGCAGAAACCCCGCATCGCCGAGCGTGTCAAGGCCGAGGTGGAGAAATACACCTACGACGAAATCGCGGCCCTGCTCTACAAGGCGCTGGTGCCGTATTCGCCGGTGAACACGCCGCTTGATCTCATCAACGAAAGACAGATGGACGAGGGCGGGCACTGGATGAACCTCAAAGTCGGCGACAAGAAATTCAAGCTGCCCAAGCTGCCGATCACCATGGGCCAGACCGCTGATTTTGAAGTGCGCGAGCAGCCGGGCAATCTGGGAGAGCACACCGATGCGATACTTGCGTCACTGGGTTACAGCGCAGGCGACATTCAAAAACTCAAGTCCGAAGAAATAGTGCTGCGCTCGGACAAGATGCTGAATACGGAAGTGCGCGGGGATTAGGCGGCACACTTGGAACGGTTGCGCAAACTCCAACCCGTCATTCCAGCCTGCGCTGGAATCCAGTGCGTAACCCAATGCGAAGCATCTTGATGCGTATCTCTGCAAGGTTTTTGAAGGGGTTACCGTGAGCGATTGGGAACCGCGCATACGCGCGTTTCATGGAAGCGGCGTGCAATCCGTGTTGGCGATCACCGGCGGCGGCTCGGCGGCGATCTCACGCCTGCTGGGCGTGCCCGGCGGGTCGCGTTCGGTGCTCGAGGCCATCGTGCCTTATGCGAACAAAGCGCTCACCGAGTGGCTCGCGCGCGAGCCCGATGCCTATTGCTGCGCCGACACCGCGCTGATGATGGCGGCGGTGGCGTGGCAGCGCGCGGCACGGCTTGCGGGCGTATCGCAAAATGTGATCGGCCTCGCGTGTACGGCTTCACTCGCGAGCGATCAACCCAAGCGCGGCGCGCACCGCTGTTGGATCGCCACGCAAAGCGGCGATGAGACGCGGCTCACGTATCTCACGCTTGAGAAGGGCGCGCGCTCGCGTGCCGGTGAGGAAGCGCTGGTGGCGGATCTCGTGCTGACGGCGTTGTTCGAAGCCGCGGGGTTGCCGCAGCCCGCGCCCGGCGGACTTACCGCCGCTGAATCCATAAACGTACAAGTCACGCGGCCTACGCCCGCCGTGCGTGACGTGTGGGCGGGCGAGCGCACGCACGTGTGGTCGCTCACGGATGGCGTGCTCGTGCCGAGCGTGGCAGGGCAGCCCGTGGGGCTGATACCGGGATCATTCAATCCCGTGCACGAGGGCCACCGGCAGTTGCGCAAGGTGGCGGAGGATATCCTGGGCGGCCCGGTGGCATTCGAACTGGCCATCGCCAATGCCGACAAGCCGCGGCTGGATTTTCACTCGATCGAACAACGCCGCACGCAGTTTCAGGGCGAGCTGCTGGCGATCACGGCCGCACCGCTGTTCATCGACAAGGCGCGCATATTCCCGAATACCACGTTTGTCGTCGGTTACGACACCGCGGTGCGGTTGATCGACCCGCGCTTCTACGGTCGGTCTGCGGCGCAGATGCAGGCAGCGCTTGCGGAGTTGCGCTCGCTCGGCACGCGCTTTCTGGTGGCCGGGCGGCTCACCGAGAGTGGATTCCTGACGTTTGATGACTTCGCATTGCCCGCCGGGTTCGGCGATCTTTTCGCGAGCATCCCGGAATCAAGATTCCGCGCCGACATCTCCTCGACCGCGTTGCGCAAGGCCGCGCAGCAAGGCGAAGAATCATGAACGCGGGCGAATAAACCTAAATTCAAAACCTGAGCACGTTCCCCGTGGCCTTTGATGCAACGCGCCGCGCTATCATTTGGCGCGATTTATCGGCGTTGCCTGCCTTGAGATAGGCGGCGGCAAGCGTGTGCTCGACGAGATCGCGTTGTGCACGGCTGCCGCCGATGCGCACGGTCTCGGGCAACGCGCGCTCAAACAAGTTGATTGCACCGTCCCAGTCGCTTTTGGCGAACGCGCCGTACGCTTCAACCAGCGTTGGAACAACCGGCCCCGCAGGCAGCTTGCCGTCCGCCAGACTCGCGCGCAGGTCACTCACCAGTTGTTCGAGCCCGGACGCATCACCCGTCGCGGCGCAGGCCACGGCGCGGTGAACGTCGGCAAAGGCGATGCGCGCTTTGGGAAACGACTGGCGCGCGTAGTCATGCACTTCGCGCCAGAGTGCCGGCTGCCGCGGCTGCCCCGCCAGTTCGGAGCGCCACAAAAATGCAGGAGCATCGGATGCCACGTTTACAGGCGGGCCCCACGCCGCGCCGGGGTGGACATTCGCGCGATAGACTTCCCACGCGCGTTCGATGTTGCCGAGTTCGAGCGCGAACATTGCGACATGCCATGAGAGATGACAATGCAGCAGGCCCGCCTTGTCGAAGCCCGGCATCCACTCATCGAGGTAGCTGGCGGCCCGCCGCGGATCGCCTTTTTCATAGAGCACGTGCACGCGGTTGTGCGCGCCGTATGCGTTGCGTGGATTGCCCGCGAGGCTTTGTTCGATCAGATCCCACGCTTCATCCAGTAGTCCGCACTCGCAGGCGGCGAACGAGTACATGCAGAGGAACCACCAGTCCGCGCCGTAGTGCGGCGCGAGCGCGCGCATCATTTCGAGCAGTTCTTCTTCGTGCTGCTGGCGGCCAGAGAAACCGTACAGGCCGAACACGCTGGTGGCGGGGGCGAGCACCATCGCATCGCGCGGATGCAGCGCAAGATGCGCGCGCGTGGCTTCGAGCGCCTCCGGCATTTTGCCTTCGATCGAAAGCGCCACTGCATTGACATGGCTTTGTTCGCGCGATGTCGCGCGCGCCGCCAGCTCGCGCGCCTTGGCCGCCGCCTGCCGTGCCTGCGGCCCTTGCGCAATCAGGAACAGCGCGCGTGCCATACCTGCATTTGCAAGCGCGAAATCCGCATCGGCTTCGAGCGCGTGCCCGAAGTGCTCCACCGGGCCTGCGACCGCGGCAAGAACGCAATCAACACCCTCGACGTAGGCGTCGCGCGCGGCCTGCGACGACGTGGATAACGACAGGCCGTAGCGATCAGCAAGCATGTTGTGTCCTACTTCTGTATTTGCAGACTGGCGCCGTCATTTGAAGGCGTGGCGCCAACGCACAAGTGGAGTTACTGTCACGGGCCTTGCCGGCACACAAGCATTGAGATGCTTGAATTTAGAGACATGCTGCGCGCACCGCGAACCGGCTCCTTCCTCCGCTTGCGGGGGAAGGTTGGGATGGGGGGGCGGCAACGAGTCGCTCCACCCTAGCCCGCTGCCACGTTCCAAGTGTGCCCCGCGCAAACTGCACGCAAGTGAGGGGACGAATTGGGTTGCACGTGGCATGTATCGAAACGGATAAGTCGCCGCATCAGTGTTTGTACTTAACTATTTGTTTTTATTGATATTTTTAATCTATCTTGAAGCCACTGGTCTTGACCACTTTGGCCCAGCGATCTTTCTCCGCCGCCAGCCATTTGCCCAGTTGTTGCGGCGACATCGGCAGCGGGACGGTGCCGTGCGAGGCGAGTTTGTCCTTGATCTCTTGTGTGCCGAGGATGCGATTGACCTCGGCGTTGAATTTGGCGACTACGTCCGCAGGCATTTTCGCCGGCCCCATGATGCCCTGATACGAGCCGGTGACGAAGCCTTCGAGGCCCGGTGTTTCCTGCACCGTCGGCACATCGGGCAGCGTCGGGTCGCGTTTTTCGCTCGACACCGCAACGACTTTGAGGCGGCCCGCGCGCACATGCGGCATGGTTTGCAGCATGCCCATGAAGAGCAAGTCGCCCTCACCCGTTGCCACCGTCATGATCGAGGCCTGGCCGCCCTTGGTCGGCACGTACACCCATTTGACGCCGGTGCGCTGCTCCAGCGAGAGTGCCGCCACATGCACCGCCGCGCCCAGGCCCACCGGCACGTTCAGCTTGCCGGGGTTGGCGCGGGCCAGCGCGATCAGTTCTTTCACCGTTTTCACCGGCACGCTCGGATGCACGGTGAGCAAATGCGCGGAGTACGAAATCATCGCCACCGGCGCGAAGTCGCGAATGATGTCGAACGGCAGCTTGCTGTACATGCTGGGGCTGATCGCGAGATTGCCCAAGTCGTTTAACACCGTGGTGTAGCCGTCGCCGGGCGCGCGCGCCGTGATGTCCATGGCGATGGCGCCGTTGGCGCCGACACGGTTATCGACGATGACCTGCGGCCCCCAAGCCTTGGTGAGTTCTGGGCCGATCATGCGCGCGAGGATGTCCGAAGTGCCGCCCGCCGGATACGGAATCAATATGCGGATGGGTTTGGAGGGCCAGGTTTGTGCGATCGCGGGCAGCGCGCCCGCGGCTGCGAATATAGCGGCGGCAAGGCCGAGAGTGCGGAACATTTTTTCTCCCCAGATACGGTGAACGATGCGCGGAAGTGTAGCGGTGAAGCGCGGTGCTGTCGAACGCGGCGCTCGTGATGCGCGGCTTGAGTGTGGGGTTGTTATGCGGTCTGACGGATGGCGGTCAACCGGGCCGCGTGGACCGCACGGATTTCCGCTGGAGCGGTAGTTTACGTTGGGAAAAACCGGCCTTGGCGATGGGGTTGGTTCTGGTCGAAGAAGCTTCTCCTGATCTTGCATTGGATGGCTGCGCTTCGGCCTTATTGAGCGTGGCCGGCGCTACCGCGTCGATGTCGCGGCCGAGCGGATCACGTCGCCAGCGCCATGCGTTGCAAATTGATGGAGGGCGGTGCAAACTTAAATCGCAAACAATCTGGAGTCGGCCTATGAAGCATTTGCGATATTGTTTTGGCGCGGCGGCGATGTTGCTGCCTCTGACGGTGCAGGCGCAGGCCGCTTCGACAGGCGCGGGACCAGCCTACCCGGTGAAGTCGCTGCGGCTGATTGCGCCGTTTCTCGCCGGTGCGTCGCAGATTCTGGCGCACACGATCTCCGAGAAGCTCAACGAATCGCTGGGCCAGCCGGTGGTTGTCGATCACCGGCCGGGCGGCGGCGGCAACGTCGGCGCCGAAATTGCCGCGCGCGCGGCGCCCGACGGCCACACGCTGGTGATCCTGAGCGCTTCGCACGCCACCAGCGCCGCCATGTACAAGAAACTCAAATACGATGTGGTCAAGGATTTTGCGCCGGTATCGCTGACAGCCACGGTGCCGCAACTCATTGTGGTGCACCCGTCGCTGCCGGCGAGATCTCTGAAGGAGCTTGCGGCGCTGGCGCGCGCGAATCCGGGCAAGCTGAGCTATGGCTCCGGCGGGGTGGGCTCGTCCGGGCATCTGGGCGGCGAGCACTTCGCGGCGCTCAACAAAGTGAAACTGATGCACGTGCCGTACAAGGGCGGGAGCATCGCGCTGACCAATATTCTTTCCGGCGAAGCCGACATCGTAGTCGTCACCGTACCCGCCACCATTCCGTTCATCACCGCGGGCAAGCTGCGCGGGCTTGCCATACTCGACACCCAGCGCGTGCCGCAGTTGCCACAAGTGCCCACCAGCACCGAGGCCGGCATGCCGCAACTGCAACTCGTCACCTGGTATGGCGTGGCCACGCCCGCCGGCGTGCGCGGCGACATCATCGCGCGCTTGCACAAGGACCTCGCCGCTGCCCTGGCGTTGAACGACGTGAAGCAGCGTTTCGCCAAGGTGGGCATGGAGGCGAGGCACAGCACGCCCGCCGAGTTCGGTGGCTATGTCAGGGCCGACGTCGCGCGCTGGACGCAGGTGATACGCGAGGCGAATATTCAGGTGGAATGATCGCGGTTTAACGCCATCTTCGCGGGTGTCGTGGTTGCCCGGGCAAGGGCGCGCTTGAAGCGCAGCAGGGGGTTAGGATGGGGGCGGCGAATCGTGCCACTGTCCGCCCCCATCCCAACCTTCCCCCGCAAGCAGGGGAAGGAGCCGATTTGTGGTGTGCTCAGCACGTCTTGAAATTTAATTGTCGTAGCCGACAATGTACGTCGTTGACCGTTTGCCGGGCAGGCGATAGATTGCCGGCTGGTGAAAAATGGTGTTTGAAAACAAAATAACGTAATAACGAAGGGCACTCATGATCGAAGTTCCTGTTCTGATCGCAGGCGGCGGCCCGGTGGGTTTGAGCGCTTCCATTTTGTTGTCGCGCCTGGGCGTGGCGTCGCACCTTGTCGAGCGGCATCCCGGCACTGCTTTCCATCCGAAGGCGCGCAACATCAACATGCGCACGATGGAAGTGTTCCGCCAATGCCGCGTCGAGGACGCAGTGCGCGCGGCCGGTCTGCCGATCGAGCGCACCGGTTTTCTGATCTGGGCCGAGTCGCTCGCCGGCCGCGAAATCGAGCGGCGCATCGAGCGGCGCTCACATGCGGACGGGCCGGAATTGAGCGCGTCGCGCCACTGCCTGTGCGCTCAGGATGATCTCGAGCCGGTGCTGCGCCGCCATGCCGAGGCGCTGGCGCCCGGCAGCCTTGCGTTTGCCACGGAATTGATCCGCTTCGAGCAAGATGCAACCGGTGTCACCGCAACGTTGCGTCACCAGGGCCGCGAGACCGAGGTGCGGGCGCAATATCTGATCGCCGCCGACGGCGCGCGCAGCCCCGCGCGGCGCGCGCTCGGCATCGCGATGCGTGGCATACCCGAGCTCTATCGCAGCGTAAACGTGCTGCTGAACGCGGACCTCACGCCGTGGGTGAAGGACCGGCCCTCCGCGATCTATCTGATTCAGCAGGGCGATTTGCGCGCAACGTTCATGACGATCAATGGCGTGAACCGCTGGGGTTTTTTGATCAACCTGCCGCTCGAAGCGTCGTTCGAGCCTTATACCGCTGAGCGCTGCGCCGAGGTGGTGCGCACCGCGGTGGGGGATCCAAATCTTAAAGTCGAAATCCTCGGCATCGATCCGTGGGTGGCCGCGGCCGAAGTGGCCGAGCGCTACCGCGCGGGCCGCGTCTTCCTCGCCGGCGATGCCGCGCACCACATGCCGCCCACCGGCGGGTTCGGCTTGAACACGGGCGTGCAAGATTCACATAACCTCGCCTGGAAACTGGCCGCCGTGCTCAAGGGTTGGGCCGCGCCCAGTCTGCTCGACACCTACGACGCCGAACGCCGGCCCTACGGCGAGACCGTCACCGAGCAAAGTCTGGAAAGCGCGCGCTCGATGGGACGCGTCAAGCCGGCCGCGGGCGCTGCTCCCGTAGCCCCTGCGGCGCCGGCGCGCGCACGCCCGGAGTTTCACAACGAACTGGGCATGATCTTCGGCGCCAACTATGCGTCAAGCGCGGTCATCCCGGACGGCACCGCGCTGCCAGCGGTTGAAAATCCGGTGACGCAGTACCTGCCGTGCGCGCGGCCAGGCAGTCGCGCGCCGCATGTATGGCTCGAACGCGAGGGCCGCAAGGTATCCACGCTGGACTTGATCGATACGGGCTTTGTGCTGTTGGCGGGCGAGCGCGGCAGGCCGTGGTGCGACGCCGCGCGCGAGGTCTGCGATGTATTACGCATGCCACTCAATGCATACACAGTGGGAATCAGCGCCGACCTCGGCGATGCGGACGGACGCTGGGCAAGCGCTTACGGCATTGAATCCGACGGCGCGGTACTACTGCGCCCGGATGGACACGTCGCGTGGCGCAGCCGCTCGGGCGCTCCCGATGCCAGGCAAACTCTTGAGCGCGTGTGTGCAGCCATAGTGGGCCGCGACGGTTCATAAATTTGCGCTTTGGCGCGGCGGCGGAATTGCACCGGACGCGGATGGTAGCTTCGGCAATGCATTATGCGGGTCGTGTACGGCCCGATAAATCGCTGGCAGCCGATTAAACGTAAACGCAGCCAGCACAATCAACACCACTCCACGCGATAAGGCGCAGTTGCGCTATGCTTGCGCCACTTATGAAACCGCTCGCCTTCAACACGTTGCGCATACTTGCCGACGGTGATTTTCATTCGGGCGCGGCGCTGGCGCGCGAAGCGCATTTCCCTGTCGCAATCGCCGAACTGTATGACCCCGGCAACATGCCCGAGAGCCTGCGCCACGCCCGCGAGCGCAACGACGAAGTGGCGGAGTGTATCTACATCGGTCGCCGTTTCAAAAACGATACCGAGCGGCTGGAAAAGCTGTTTGAGCTGTATGCAAAGATGACGGCGGCGGCCAGGACCAAGCTTGTGGCCAAAACTGTCCGTGGGAAGGCAGCCTCATGAGCGCGGCCCAGTCTATGCCTTCAGACGCATCACCGTTGTTGCCGCCATCAGAATCCCTGACCGTCGAATTCAAAAGCGACCGCATGCGCTTGTCCGATAACGATCTGGTCGAGGCGCTGGTTTGTCTGGCTAACACCGAGGGCGGCGAACTTTGGTTGGGTGTCGAGGACGACGGGCGGGTCACGGGCTTACACGCCGCTCATGCGTTGCTGACGGGGCTGCCGGGCCTGGTGGCTGCGCGTACGTCCCCGTCCCTTCGGGTGGATGTGGAGGCTGTGGACATCCGTGGCGTGCGGGTCGCACGCATTCGCGTGCCCAAGGCTCAAGGTGAGGTTGCTACGCAGTCCGGGGTATATGTGCGCCGCCGCATCAAGTACGATGGCACGCCGGAATGTGTCCCCATGTTGCCGCACGAGCGCATCAGCCGTGCATCGACCTTTGGTTTGGTCGATGTGTCCGCCCAAGCTGTGGCAGGTTGCACGCTGGCTGACTTTGATCCGCTGGAGCGCGAACGTTTGCGCCAGGCGGTGCGGCGACATGGCGGCGACCGTGTGCTGCTGGATCTGGATGACGAGGCGTTGGATGGGGCTTTGGGGTTCACACAGCGGCAGCCTGACGGAAGCCGCGTGCCCCACGCTCACGGGCCTGCTGTTGATTGGGCGTGAGTCGGTGTTGCAGCAGCGTGTGGCCACGCATGAACTCGCGTTTCAGGTGCTGGCGCGGCAGGCGGTGCGGTTCAACGAGTTTCGGCATTTTCCATTGCTCAAGGCGCTCGACTGGCTGGAGACGAACTTTCGCCCCTACAACCCCGAGCAGGAATTGCAGGTGGGCCTGTTCCGGGTGCCGGTGCCGTTGGTGGACATGGCGGCCTTTCGTGAGGCGGTGGCCAATGCGCTGATTCACCGCGACTATCACCGCATGGGTGCCGTGCATGTGCGGCTGGAAGATGAGGCACTGGTGATCAGCAATCCCGGCGGTCTGGTTGATGGGGTAACACTGGCCAACTTGCTGGTGACCGAGCCGCGTCCGCGTAACCGAGCATTGGCCGATGCGATGAAACGTATCGGGGTGGTGGAGCGCTCCGGCCGTGGGGTGGATACGATTTACCGCGGCATGCTCAAGTTTGGCCGCCCCGCGCCTGACTATGGCCGCACCGATGCTCAAAATGTGGTGCTGCAATTGCCCACGGTGCCTGCCGATGTGGCTTTCCGGCGCATGGTGGTGGACATTGAGCGCCAACGTGGCGCCGAGCTTCCGATAGACTCACTGATTGCGTTAGGTGCTTTGCGCGAATTCAAGCGCCTGCCGGCGGAGGCGTTGGCGCGGCATATCCAGCGTGATGCGACGAGCGCCAAACGCACGCTGGAGGCATTGACCGAAGCAGGTTTGGTCGAGGCGCATGGCAACACGCGGGGGCGCAGCTATACCTTGTCGGCATCGGTCTATTCGGTGGTGAGCGACAAGGCTGCCTATACGCGCCTGGTGGGCTTTGGCCCGATTCAGCACGAGCAGATGGTGCTGAGTTACATCCGACAGCACGGGCAGATCAAGCGGGCGGAGGTGATGAATTTGTGCCGGCTGACAGAGGGGCAGGCCAAAGAGCTTTTGCGCCGCCTTGCGGTGTCGCAAAAGATCGAATTGCGCGGTGCGGGACGAGCCTCGATGTACGTCGAGTATGCAGGCCCGCCTCAGGCGTAACCTAAAAAAATCGGATGGAATCGGATGGAATCGGATGGAATCGGATGTGCAAAAAGTTTTTATCGGCTTTTGATTCTACCGTTAAAACCCTGGTCACAATTTCTTGAAAATAAAATAAATACATAAAAATCAATAAGTTACGGAGTTACGG
Organism: Bordetella parapertussis; assembly: GCA_945901405.1. Taxonomy (GTDB): domain Bacteria; phylum Pseudomonadota; class Gammaproteobacteria; order Burkholderiales; family SG8-41; genus CAMDLH01. The sequence goes on from CAMDLH010000041.1 coordinate 26,295, forward strand.
CATGGAGGGAGTTTTGATCAGGGTTTGATCGACAATCCAATGACGCCCAGTTTCCCGATTACAAAAAGCATGAATCCGGCAACCGCACAAAACATTCCTACCAATAGCTGCACCGTGCCGTCGGTGCCCATCACCACGGCGCGCACGGGCGCATAGAGCAGGGCCAACGTGCCGGGGATGCGCGCGATGCGGGAGCGCGCCTATGCCAAGCGGGGTGAGTAATACCTGTTGATCAAATCGCCGCCGGCATCAGGCAAATCGCGCGCGCTGATGTTCATCGCACAGGACAAGCTCAACAATCAGGGCTTGCGGCAGGCCATTGTGGTGGCGCCGGAGCGTTCCATCGGTGGCAGCTTTGCCGACGAACCACTAACGCAGTGGCGCTCCGCCATTTCGCAACAGAACTACAAACGTAAACGTTGCCAGCACAATCAACGCCGCCCCACGCGATAAGGCGCAGTTGCGCTATGCTTGCGCCACTTATGAAACCGCTTGCCTTCAACACGTTGCGCATACTCGCCGACGGTGATTTTCATTCGGGCGCGGCGCTGGCGCGCGCCAGTGGCATGTCGCGCGCGAGTGTGTGGAACGTGGTGGAGGAAATCGAGGCCGCGGGCATCGATGTGTTTCGTGTGCGCGGGCGTGGCTATCGGCTGGCGCAGCCGTTGTCGATGCTGGATGCGGCGCGGGTGACGCATTTGCTTGGTGATGCGTCGCCATTCAGCGTGGAGATCGTCGACGATATCGATTCGACCAACACCGCGTTGCTTGAACGCGCGCGCGCCAACGCGCCGCACGCCAGCGTTGTCGCGGCGGAGGCGCAGCACGCCGGGCGCGGGCGCATGAATCGCCCGTGGCATGCGCCGGTGGGCGGCGCGCTTGCGTTTTCGCTGTTGTGGCGTTTCGCGCATGGCGCATCCGCGCTTGCGGGATTGAGTCTTGCCGTGGGGCTTGCCGTGGTGCGCGTGCTCGAATCGGCAGGCGCGGTGGAAGCGGGGCTGAAGTGGCCCAACGACGTGTTGTGGCGAGAGCGCAAGATCGCCGGTATTTTGATTGAAATGCAGGGCGAGGCATTGGGGCCGAGCGCGGTGGTGATCGGCATCGGTGTCAATGTGCGGCTGAGTGCAGATACGACTGCGCGTATCGATCAGCCCGCCGCCGATCTTGAAACCGCGTGCGAGTGTGCCGTGGACCGCAATGCGCTGCTGGCCGCGGTGCTGACGGAATTGAACACAGTGCTGCTTGAATTCGAGCGCGCGGGGTTTCATCCGCTGCGCGAGGAGTGGCAGCGCCGCCACGTGCATCAGGCGCTCGGCGTGCGTGTCACATTGCCCGGCGGCATGCATGAGTCGGGCGTGGCGCGCGGCGTGGATGAGAATGGCGCGTTGTTGCTTGAAACCGCGCAGGGTTTGCGCAAATTTCACAGCGGCGACGTGAGTCTGCGCGCGGCTTCGTGAACATGATGAACATACTCGCCATCGACGCTGGCAACACGCGCGTGAAGTGGGGCCTTGCCGATGAAAGCGGCTGGCTGCGCCGCGCGTGGCTCGCCACCGCCGATGCGGCAACTATCGGCAGCGCGTTTTCGGGGCTGCCTGCGCCGCAACGCATAGTCGTATCCAACGTCGCGGGTGACGGCGTGCGCGATGCCATTGCACAGGCGGTGGCGTCGTACGGCGTCGAACCCCTTTGGATAACCGGCCGTGCGCGGCAATGCGGTGTGCGCAGCAGTTACGCTGATCCGGCGCAACTCGGCTGCGACCGTTGGGCGGCGCTGATCGCGGCTTGGAATCTTTTCAAACGCGCATGCGTGGTGGTCAACGCGGGCACCACCATGACGGTCGATGCGTTGTCCGGTGAAGGCGTGTTCCTTGGCGGTTTCATCGTGCCGGGCGCGGACTTGATGCGCGCGGCGCTCGATCGCGGCACTGCTCAATTGAAATTGCGCGACGGCGCGTTTGCGTATTACCCCGACAATACGGCCGACGCCATCATGAGTGGTGCGCTCAACGCGCTTGCCGGCGCGGTGGAGCGCATGGCGGCTTACATGGAGCAGACCGGGCAGGGCGCGCCTTTGATTGTGTTGTCGGGTGGCGCCGCCGAAACGCTCAATCCCCATCTTCACGCCAAGGCCGAGCTGGTGGACAACCTCGTGCTCGAAGGCTTGCTGCACATTGCGCGCGATGCGCGCGATACGTGACGGATTTGGATAGAATTCGCTCGACATGCGCGCATTCTTTTTGTTACTGCTGTTGGCGAACCTGGGCTTTTACGCCTATGCGAATTATATGCGCCCGGCGGCCAGCGCCGGGGCCGACCCGAAGAAACTCGAAATCGCGCCCGACAAAATCCGCCTGCTGAATAACGCCAAGTCCGCCGCGGTCGGCAGCGTGACCGCCTGTCTCGAGTGGGGCGCGTTCGCCGGGTCGGCGGTGGCCAAGGCCGACGCGGTGGTGGCCGATCTCGCGCTGCCCGACGCGCAAGTGCAGCGCGTGACCACCGACGCGAACGGCTATTGGGTCTACGTGCCACCCGCTAAAACGCGCGGCGCGGCGGACAAGAACGTCGCACGGCTCAAGGAAGCCGGGATCACGGAATTCGCCATGGTGCTCGATCAATCGCAGTGGCGCTTCGCGATTTCGCTGGGTATCTTCAAGTCCGAAGACGCCGCGCGCAAACTGCTTGCGGCAGCGAAGCAAAAAGGTATCGATGACGTGCAACTCGAACGGCGCGAAAACTTTTTGCGGCAAGTGGTGTTTTACCTGCGCGAGCCGGGCGAGGCGGCGGTGGCCAAACTCGCCGCCGCGCGCGCGGCGATGCCGGAGAGCGAGATCAAGGCGGTGGCTTGTCCGGCTGCGGTGAAGGGATAAGCTTGGGTTAGTTGTGGCGCCAGAAGCAAACGTTCGCATGGAGGGTGCAGTGGAAAACGTTAAATCCCGAATCGGAATGTTGTGCGCGCTGATGTTCGCGGTGACTGCGCTTGCGCCGGCGCACGTGTACGCCCAGTCTGGCCCTTACCCCAGCCGCCCGATCCGGCTGATCGTGCCGTCGGCGCCGGGCGGCTCGCCCGATATCAGCTCGCGCATGTTCGCCCAGGAAATCGGCCGGCAGGTGGGGCAGCAACTGGTGGTGGACAATCGTTCGGGCGCGGGCGGCATCATCGGCTTCGAAATGGTGGCCAAGGCGCCGCCCGACGGCTACACGCTGGGCTATGCCACGTTCGCGCTTTCCACGGTTCCCAGCCTGGCGCCTAATTTGCGTTATGACGCCGCGCGCGATTTGCAGATGGTGATGCACATCACCTCCACGCCCAATGTGCTGGCGGTGTTTCCGGGCTTGCCGGTGAAATCGGTGGAAGACCTGCTCGCACATGCGCGCAAGAATCCCGGCACGCTGCATTATGGCTCCAGCGGCAGCGGCACGAGCCTGCATCTGGGCGCGGAGCTGCTGATGTCGATGACCGGCATCAAGCTGGTTCACGTGCCGTACAAAGGCGTCGATCAGGCGGTGGTGGCGGTGATCGGCGGCGAGTCGCAGGTGATCATCCACAACAGCGCGCCCATGTTGCCGCACGTGAAGGCGGGGCGCGTGCGCGGCCTGGCGGTGACTACGGCCAAACGCGTGGCGACGCTGCCCGAACTGCCGACGGTGGCCGAGGCCGGCGTGCCTGGTTACGAGATCACGCCGTGGGGCGGCATCATGGCGCCCAAGGGCATCCCCAAGGACATACTTGCGCGGTTAAGTACCGAATTCAACATCGCGCTCAAGACAAAAATCGTGCAGGACACCTATACGGCCGCGGGCGTTGAACCCATTGGCGGCCCGCCGGAACAATTCACCGAATTCTTGCGCAAGGAAACCGAAAAGTGGGGCGCGCTGATCAAGCGGCTGGCGCTCAAGGGATGAGCAGGCCGTAACAGCCCGCGCGCGGCTACGGTGCGCGGCTGAAATCCGCCTTTGGTATGGCGGGGAGCGCCGGCGCCGGGGCGTTGATGTCGATGGGCTTGGCCTGCCCTGGTGTCGCTTTCATGAAGGCAAGCCCTTCGGCCTGGCTGGCGAAGGTATCGCAAAATAACTCCATCATGATGCCATCCGGATCGAAAAAATAAACGCTCAGCGACATGCCGTGATCGACCACGCGGTCTATATTGGCATTGGCCGCCGCGAGGCGCTGGTGGGCCTGCTGGAGGGCCTGGTAACTTTCGACCTTGAAGGCAAAGTGATTCAGCCCGATCTGGCCTTTCTGGCGCGGCTGGGCGCCGGCGGGCGCCTTGAACAGGGCGAGGTTGTGATGCATCGTGCCGCAGGTTAAAAAATTCCGATTGCCGTCGGCGCCGTAACGCGCCACCTGGAAGCCCACCACGTCGCGATAAAACGCCGTGGAGCGCGCGACATCACTGACATTAAGCACGAGGTGGCCGATTTCCCTGGGTATGCTCATCTTAGTCTTCTGATCATTACTGCGTTACGCCGCGACGGCGGGCCGCGCCTCCGGCAGCCGGTCTACCTTTTCCGCATCCCACGGGCCGGGGAAGCGGCCTTGGCCGACCTTGTCGCGGCTGAATACGTGGTAATCAACAGGCCACTCGGCGCGCGGTAATTCGTAATAGATTTCGACGCCGTTGCCGTCCGGGTCGCGCAGATAAATGCCGAGCGAGATGCCGTGATCGGCGATGCGCTCGATCGGCTGCCCCTGCGCCTTGATGAGCGCGTAGTAGTCCTTAAGATCGTCGAGGCTGGCGACGCGCCATGCCATGTGGTTAAGGCCGACCTGGCGCCGTTGCGGCAGTGGCGCGTCGTCGCCCAATTGCATCAACGCCACCTCGTGCGACAGCTCGGTGTCGGCCGAAAGAAACGCGGCCCAGCCTGGCCGGTACTCGTAGCAGTGCAGGCCCAGCAGATTTTCGTACCAGGCTTTGGATTTCTCGGCGTTGCGCACGTAGATGTTGACGTGCCCCAGATACATGGGTGGCTTGGTCATGGCTTCCTCCGCTCTAGTCGATCGGGTGATCAATGTTGGCGGCAGATTATCACGCCGCGTTGTTTTTTGCCCGCTCCGGTATACTGCTACACGCCGCTTGGATTCACCGGGCAGCATCGAGCAAGTATCCGAGGAAACCACATGAACAAAACCATGCTGGCTGGGGCGCGGGATGCGCGCGCGATTGCACTCACGACTGGATTGCTGTTTGGGTTGTACAACACCGGCCCGGCGGCTCAGGGCTACCCGGCGAAGCCGATGCGCGTGGTTAATCTGGCGGCGGGTTCGCTCAATGATTCTGTCTCACGCCTCGTCTTCGCCCGCGTCTCCGAGGCCCTGGGGCAGCAGTTTATCGTTGACAGCCGTCCCGGCGCCGGCGGCAACATCGCCGCGGCATTTGTCGCCAAATCGCCCGCGGATGGCTATACGCTATTCCTCACGGGGCAGAACGTACTCGTGATCAATCCGTTTCTGTATGCCAATCCCGGCTTCGATCCGCTGCGTGATTTCGAGCCAGTTTCGATGGTGGCGAAAATTAGTGAAGTGCTGATCGCGCATCCATCCCTTGGCGCGAAATCGCTCGGGGACTTCGTGCGCCTGGCGCAGGCGCGGCCCGGTCAGATCAACTACGCGAGCGCGGGCAATGGCCATCCCCAGCACCTGTTTATGGAGTTGCTTCAGCGCAAGGCCGCGATCAAGCTCTCGCACGTGCCGTATAAAGGCCCGCCGCAAGCGGTGCTGGCCGTGGTCGGCGGCGAGGCCAGCGTCATGAGCGTGGGCATAGGTCTGGCGCGCCCGCACATCGCCAGCGGCAAGCTTGTTGCGCTCGCGCGAACGGGCCATCTCGCGGCCGATACGTTACCGGGCGTTCCGGCGCTCACCGCATCGTACCCTGGCACCGAATACGTGCCGTGGCAGGCAACGTACGCGCCCAAGGGCGTTGCGGGGGAGATCGTGACCAGACTCAACGCCGCCATCGGCCGCGCGCTTGCCGCACCTGAGGTGGTATCGCGGCTGAAAGAACTCGACGTGACCCCGGTACACAGTACGCCCGCCGAGCTCGACAAAACCGTGCGCGCGGACATGGCTGTCAACCGTGAACTGGTGAAGAGCATCGGACTGAAGCTCGACTAAACGCGAGCGCGGCCGTGTTCCGGGCGCTTATGCGCTATAGTGTTTACTGCAGCAGCGATAATCCTTAAACAGGAGGTGACACATGGCAATCATGGGACTCGGCCACTTCGGATACTTCGTCAGGGACCTGGAAGTCATGAAGGACTTCTGGGGAAACTTCATGGGCATGACGCTCACCAAGAGCAGCGAGGGCACCGCGTTCTACAGCGCCGACCCGCACGGCGTGGATCACGAAATTGCAATCATGCAGGGACGTGAAGATACGGATGACGCACCGCTGATCCAGCAGTTATCGTTAAGAGTCGAATCGCTGGACAACGTGCGGGATTTCAAACGCCGCGCCATCGAGAAGGGCTACAAGATCGACCGGCTGGTGACGCATGCCAGCGCCATCGGGCTTTATTTTCGCGACCCCGAAGGCAATCGCGTGGAGACGTTCTGGCTGACCGGCCTCACGTCGTGGGCGATCATCAGCGTGCCCATCGACATCGACCGCCCCGACGAAGAAGTGATGGCGGACGTGCGCCGCGTGTGGGAAGTCTGCAAGCGTGTCGAGATGGGTGTTACGCCAGCGGGTGAGCTGAAAGATGCAATCCGCAAACTGCGTGTAGGGCAGTCCGCCGAATCGGCGGTTGCTGCTTAAGCGCTGTTAGTGAATAACAAATAACCTTTTAAAAACAATTACTTACCCCGTATCGCCACCAGCAGTGCCGTGGTCGAACGTTGATGCATGAACGGTATCGAATGCACGCTGCCACCCCACGATTGCACTTCGCGCGAGCCGACAATTGACTCTGGTTTCCAGTCGCCGCCTTTGACCAGCACGCCGGGGCGCAGTGTGTTGATGAGACCGAGCGGCGTGTCTTCGTCGAACCAGGTTACGAGGTCAACAACTTCGAGCGCCGCGATGACGGCGGCGCGGTCTTCGAGTTGGTTGATGGGGCGGTCATCGCCTTTGCCGAGGCGCTTGACCGAGGCGTCGGTGTTCAGAGCGACGATGAGGCTCGCGCCCAGCGCGCGCGCCTGCGCGAGATAGGTAACGTGGCCGCGGTGCAGGATGTCGAACACACCGTTGGTGAACACCAGCGGCTTTACCATCGCGCTTGCGGCGGCAACTACCGCGCCGGGCGCGCAAATCTTGCGCTCAAATGCCGACACCGCGTACTCGGACACGCGTGTCAGTCGAGATACTCGAACACGCGCACGACTTTTTGTACGCCGCCGGTGGTGCTGGCGATCTTCGAAGCTTCGTCGGCCTCCGCGCGCTTGACCAGCCCCAGCAGGTAGACCACGTTGCTTTCGGTGACGACTTTGACTTGCAGCGGGTTAAAGCGCTGGGCGTCGACAAAGCGCGCTTTTACCTTGGAGGTGATGAAGGAATCGTTAGAGCGCGCGGTGAGAGAACTATTGCCCGCGACTTGTAGCTCGTTGATCACGCCGCGCACGTTTTCGACGCCGCGTGCGATGCGCTCGGCTTCTTCTCTTGCGCCGGCGCTGGCCACCTCGCCGGTGAGCAGCACGATGCGGTTGTAGCTGGTGACGTTGACATGCGAGTTGCTCAACTTGTCGTTGATCCGGCTCGAGGCCTTGAATTCGATACCCTGATCTTCGGTGATAGTGCCGACGGTGCGCCGGTCTTCATGCATGATCACGCCGGTTGCGGCCCCCCCAACCAATGCGGCCACGCAGCCGTGCAACAGCGGCATTGCCAGTAACAGCGGTAACAGCCAGATTCGTTTGTTTTGCATTAGTCCACCCCCAGTAATAGACAGTCGATCGCGTCGCAAATGCAGTGCAGTACGAGCAGATGTACTTCCTGTATGCGTGCGGTGCTTTGCGACGGCACGCAGATATGGATATCGGATGCGCGCATAAGTTCCCGCATCAATCCGCCGTCGCGCCCGGTGAGCGCTACCACGCGCATGTCGCACTCGTGCGCGGCTTCGATCGCGGCGATCACGTTTTTTGAATTGCCGCTGGTGGATATCGCCAGCAGCGCGTCCTCGGCGTGCCCCAGCGCGCGCACCTGCTTGGAGAATATCTGCTCGTAGGCGTAGTCATTAGCGATGGAGGTCAGCGTCGAACTGTCGGTGGTGAGCGCCATGGCGGCAAGACCGGGGCGTTCTTTCTCAAAGCGGTTGAGCAGCTCGGACGAAAAATGCTGCGAGTCGGCGGCCGAGCCGCCATTACCACAGGATAGTATCTTGCCGTCGGCCTTCAGGCATTCAACCATGAGTTCAGCGGCGGCGGCGATGGGCGCGGCGAGCGCATCCATGCATTGCAGCTTCAGATGCGCGCTCTCGGAAAAATTCTCGCCTATGCGGCTGATCAGGTCCATGGCGATATTTTGCGCCGGAACGCGGCGTTTGTACAGACCGTCATGGAAAGGCTACGAAGCCGCGAATGCGTCACGCAGCCATTCGATCTTGCCCGATGCGCCGATCAGTATCGCGTCAAAGCGGCACGGCGGCGGGCGCGCGTTGCCGGTGAGGTAAGCGAGCGCGGTGCGGGTGAGCTTTTTCTGCTTGGCGGTGGTGATGCTGGCCGCCGCACCGCCGAAGGCCTCGGATTTGCGTTCGCGTACCTCGACGAATACCAGTGCCTCGCCGTCGCGCGCGATCAGGTCGATCTCGCCGAAGCGGCTGCGGTAATTGCGCTCCACGATGCGCAGCCTCTTGCGCTCGAGGAATGCGGCGGCCAGTTTTTCAGCCTCTTGGCCGCGGGTGTTCATTACTTCAACGGCCCTCTAGCCGGCGGGGCCGGCGGCGCGGGCGCGGCGGGCGCAGGTGGGGCAGGCGGCGGGCCGATCTGCGGCGCGGGCGCCTCGGCGATGCGCGCGCTCACGAGTTCGCGTGCGAAAAACCGGTCGCGCCCCTGCGTGAGTTTGCCGGTGACGCCATCTATCGTGATATCGCCCTGGCGCGCCAGCAGCGCTTCGCTGATACGCCAGGCGTCGATGCCCAGCGCATACATCCGATCAAGATCGGCATCTCCGCCAAAATCGGGGCGCGGGTAGACCATTACCGCCGGGTGATCCGGCTGCACCAGCCACGGCATGTCCACGAAGCGTATGCCCGCCAGTTCGAGCGCCGCCGCCGGGTTGGCGTCACCGGTGTAAACCTGCGAGGTGGCGTAGACCGCAAGCGGATGCAGATACCCACGCACGCTGCGCGCGCGCCGCGCGTCGAGCGCGAGAAACACCATGTCGGCGAGTTTTAAATCCACCGCTTCCTTCAAGCGCTTCAATTCGCCGGGGCTGGTGTTATGCGCGAACTCGGCGACTAATTTGCCGCCAATCTTGGAGAATTCGTCGTTGAACGCCTGTTGCACGCGCTTTAATATCGGCGTGTCGGCGTACACCGTGTAGGCGTTGCGGCGTCCTTCGCGCCACGCCAGACGCGCCACCTGCCGCGCCTCGTTTTCGATTTGCAGGCTGATCACATACAGATTGGTGCGATTCGGTATGTTGCCTTCGGGCACATTGAGCGCCAGCGTGGGCACCGCCACGTCGCTCGCCGCCACCGCCGACACCGCGCCGCGCAGCATAGGCCCCACCACCAGCCGCGCGCCGGTTTGCAGCGCCTGCTGATAATGCGCAACCGCCTGCTTCGGGTCGTCGCCCACGGCATAGACACGAATCATCAGCTTTTGCGTGCCGCGCCCTTGCGCCGCCGCGAGAAATCCGTCGCGCAGCGCTTCGGCGTGGCGCCGGTACAGACTGGAATCAACCGGCAACAACAGCGCGATATGCGGTGCATCGACGCCGAGCGGTGTTTGTGCACGCGCCGCGGGGCCGGTCAGCACACTGGCCAGAACGCAGAGCGCGCCGTATAGTAGGGCGGCCCACCCCGCCGGGTTCAAGCGAGAAAACGTCCCGTACTTCATGACTGGCCCATGCGCGAATCAAAGTCAACATTATATGTAGTGGCGACGCCAATTGGTAATCTCGGTGATATCAGCACGCGCGCCGCGCAAGTGCTGCGCGAGGCGGGCGCGGTTGCCGCCGAAGACACGCGCGTCACGCGCCGCCTGCTCGATCATCTGGGCATTACGGTGCGCATGATCGCGCTGCACGAACACAACGAGGAACGCGCGGCGCGCGAGGTGCTCGATATTCTCGCCACGGGTGCCAACGTGGCGCTGGTGAGCGACGCGGGCACGCCCGCGATCTCCGACCCCGGCGCGCGCGTGGCGGCACTGGCGCGCGAGGCGGGCTACACGGTGAGCCCGCTTCCCGGCGCGAATGCAGCCGCTGCCGCGGTATCGGTGAGCGGATTTGCCGCGCCGCATTTTTTGTTCTATGGATTTTTGCCCGCACGCGGCGGCGCGCGGCGCACGGCGTTGGCGGAACTCGCCACGTTGCCATACACGCTGGTGTTCTACGAAGCGCCGCATCGCGTGGTGGAAAGTGTCGCCGATCTCGCGGCGGCGTTCGGCGCAGGGCGGCGCATGCTGATCGCACGCGAATTGACCAAATTGTTTGAAGAAACCCACGTCTGCGCGCTGGGCGAGGCCGAGGCGTGGTTTGCGGCGGATGCCAATCGCCTCAAGGGTGAATTCGTGTTGGTGATAGAGGGCGTAACCGAAGCCAAACCCGAGGCGGTTGATGCGGATAAGACACTGGTGGCGTTGCTCGATGAATTGCCGTTGAAGCAGGCGGTGGCGCTGGCGGTGAAAATCACCGGCGGTAGCCGCAATGTGTTGTATGAACGGGCGCTGGTTTTAAAGCGTGAAGGGTGCATGCGTGAAGGGTAACCCCGGTCCGCGGCATGCGACGTTTCGTTCTTCACCCTTCACCCTTCACCCTTCACCCTTCACCCTTCACGTTTCACCACACACCGATTACCATTCGATCCATGACTAACACGATAACCCTCACCCGCCCCGACGACTGGCATTTGCATCTGCGCGACGGGGACTACCTGCGCGCTGTGCTGCCTGATACGGCGAAACGGTTTGCGCGTGCGATCATAATGCCCAATCTCAGGCCGCCGGTGGTTACCACTGCGCTGGCGCTGGCTTATCGCGAACGTATTCTTGCCGCACTGCCGTCGGGCATGGGGTTCGAGCCGCTGATGACTTTATATCTGACCGACAACACCGATCCCAACGAGATCGCGCGCGCGAAACAAAGCGGCGCGGTGCACGCGGTGAAGTACTACCCGGCTGGCGCGACCACCAATTCCGATTCGGGCGTGACCGATCTTGCGCGCTGCGCGGGCGTGCTGGAGGCGATGCAGAACGCGGGCATGCCGCTGTTGGTGCATGGCGAAGTCACGGACAGCACGGTTGATTTGTTCGACCGCGAGCGGGTGTTCGTCGAGCGCGTGTTGACGCCGCTGATCCAGCGTTATCCGCGCCTGAAGGTGGTAGTTGAACATATCACCACGCGCGAGGCGGCGTGTTTTGTCATGGATGCGCCGCCGCACATCGCCGCCACCATCACCGCGCATCATCTGCTGTACAACCGCAATGCCATCTTTACCGGCGGCATTCGTCCGCATTACTACTGCTTGCCGGTGTTAAAACGCGAAATTCATCGCGAGGCGCTGGTTGCTGCCGCAATCAGCGGCAACGCAAAGTTTTTTCTCGGCACCGACAGTGCGCCGCACGCGACGCACACCAAGGAAGCCGATTGCGGTTGCGCCGGTTGCTACACCGCGCACGCGGGCATCGAACTTTATGCCGAGGCATTCGAGGCCGCAGGAGCGCTCGACAAGCTCGAAGGGTTTGCGAGTTTTTTCGGGCCGGATTTCTACGGCCTGCCGCGCAATCGTGAAACTATCAAGTTAAAGCGCGAAGCGTGGCGTGCACCAGATACCTTGCCGTACGGCGGCGATAAGTTGACGCCGCTGCGTGGCGGA
>CAMDLH010000042.1 GCA_945901405.1 Bordetella parapertussis
AACACCTCGCGTTCGTCCGCCGAAATCACCAATGCCGGTCGTCCCGTTCTTCTTGCCATTGCCGTCCTCCCAGACTGTTGATATGCCTGGGTAGGCATCATGGCACAGGAACGCCTAAAAGTAAATATTTTAACGAATCGTTATACTAGTTTTCATCGAAAACGCCTATTAACATTCCGGCGTGTCGGATAACATTCCGAATAAAAGTTAAGTATAGTCCAACAAAAACAAAGCGATACAGAGATTTATTGCATTTTCAATACGGTTAAATTCGGCACGAAAAGCCGCATGCTGCTATTAACGAAATCGGCGCTAAGGATTTCCGCGAGTGCTTGTAAAGGCAGTGAATCGTTTCAAGCTGCCCAAACTCAGCCAAGTGGGAATAATAGCAACTTCTGCTGATGGCCGAACAGGTTACTTCATCAACTCGACCCAAACGGCAGTAGCCTGAAATAAAAAGCGAACACCCATGCGGCACCCGAAGAAGGAAAGACGCCCGTTCACATCAACGGAATCTCCGCAACCTTCACTACCTTCGTCCATTTCTCGATGTCCGCCTTGATCACCGCCGCGAACTCGTTGGGCATGTTCGCGACTACATCGAGACCGTCCGCGGCAAGCCTTTCCTTGAGGGCCGCCGAGCGCAGTATGCTGGTGATTTCGCGATGCACCCACGCAATGATTTCCGGCGGCGTGCCCGCCGGCGCCCACACGCCGTACCACTGCGCCGACTCGTAGCCGGGCAATCCTGATTCGGCGATGGTGGGGATTTCAGGCGCGGCGGCGGTGCGATGCGCGCTCGACACACCGAGCGCGCGCAGCTTGCCGGCGCGCGCCTGCGGCAGCACGCTCGACAGGCTGTCGGTCATCATCGCCACCTGGCCGGAAATCAGATCGACCAGCCCCAGCGAGCCTGCGCGGTACGGCACATGCGTCATGCGGATTTGCGCCATGCTGACGAAAAGCGCCGCGGCCAGATGTCCGTTGGTGCCGTTGCCGCCCGATGCATAAAGTATCGGATCGCCCTGTTGCGCACGCGTATTCGCCAGGGCGATCATGTCTCTTACCGATTTCACCGGCACGGACGGATGCACCACCATCAGGTTGGGCGTGGCCGCGCCCATGGTGATGGGCGCAAAGTCGCGCAATGGGTCATAGGGAATCTTGCGGTAAATCGCCGGCGTGATGGCGAACGCCGCGGTATTGAACAACAGGGTGTAGCCGTCGGGCTTGGCGCGGGCCACTGCCGCGGCGCCGATGGTGGTGCCCGCACCCGGCCGGTTCTCGACGAAAAACTGGTGACCCGCGCGCGTGGAAAGTTCCCTGGCGACGAGACGCGAGAAATTATCCAGCCCGCCGCCGGGCGCGGTGGTCACGATGACGCGCACCGGTTGCGTGGGGTAGCCGGTCTGTGCCTGCGCCGCGAGCGGCGTGGCTATCAACACCATTGCGGCCGCGATCAGGCGCAAACTTATTGCATGCTTCATCCTGTTCTCCAGTGCAATCAATTCCCCGTCTTGATACCGGCAACCTTGACCACTCTTTGCCACTTGGCGACATCGCGCTTGAGCACTTCGCGAAATCGTTCCGGCGGGCCGCCCGCGGGCTCCATGCCGTCCGCGGCCATGCGTTCTTTCACGTCGGGCTGTTGCAACATGCGATTGATCTCGCTGTTCCAGCGCGCGACGATTTCTTTGGGCAACCCTTTGGGCCCCAGCACCGCTGTCCAGCTTGCGGCTTCGTAACCGGCGACGGTTTCGCTCACGGTCGGGATCTCGGGCAGGGCGTTGGAGCGTTTTGCGTTGGTAACCGCGATGCCGCGCAGCCGGTTCGCCTTGATCTGCGAAATCATCGGCGCTATGCCGCCGAAGATGAGCTGTATCTGGCCGCCGAGTAAATCATTAAGCGCGGGCGCGGTGCCTTTGTACGGCACGTGCGTCAGTTTCGTATCCGCCATCTGGTTAAAAAGTTCGCTGACCAGATGCGGCGTGCTGCCGACGCCGGAGGTGCCGTAGTTGAGTTTGCCGGGGTTCGCTTTGTCATGCGCAATCAATTCCTTGATGCTGGCGGCCGGCAGCAATGGATTGACCACCAGCACCAGACCCGTGTCGCCAACCAGCGCGATCGGCGTCACGTCGTTCACCGGGTCGTAGGGCAGCTTGTAGAGCGCCGCGTTCGCGGCGTAGCTCGCCGAAACCAGAATCATGGTGTAGCCGTCGGGGTTCGCGCGCACCGCGGTTTCAGTGCCGATGGCGCCACCGCCGCCCGTGCGATTGTCCACCACGATCGAATGTTTGAAGGTCTCGCTCAGTTTTTGCGCCAACAAGCGCGCCGTGATGTCGGACGTGGCGCCCGGCGCGGTGGGCACAATGAGCCGTACGGGTTTGTTCGGATAAGCCTGCGCCGCGGCCGACCCCGAGCCGGCGATAGCGATGGCGGCGCTCAACAACAAGAAAAACGCGAGCGTGTTTTTAACGGTCGTGCTCATCTAAGTCTCCACTTGCAGAAAATGCCCGCGCTTCGCGCAGTCACCACCCGGCGGCCACGGCAACATCCATGGATATTATAGTAAGTATTTGTTTTTATTTATGTTTTTGTCACTTTCCATTACTTCATTACACCGCTACTGCTTGTCCACGCCTATGCCCGCATCCTTGACAACCTTCGCCCATTTTGCAAGATCGGATTTAAGGAACGCGGCAAACTCATCCGGCGAAGTAATAAAACTTTCGTAACCCAGCGTGATCAAGCGCTCGCGCACCGCCGCGCTGTCGATAATTTTGCGTATCTCGTCATTCAGTCTTGTGACGATTTCTTTCGGCACACCGGCCGGCACCAGCACGCCGTACCACGAAACGATTTGCACCGCGGGCAAGCCTTGCTCGCCCATCGTCGGCAGCGCGGCCGCAAGCGCGCTGCGTTTCGCGCCCGTCACGGCCATGGCGCGCAGCTTGCCCGCGCTCACGTAGGCGATGGCCGATTGCAGGGTGGGAAACATCATCTGCACATGGCCGCCGATCAGATCGACCACTGCGGGCGCGCCGCCCTTGTACGGAATGTGGTTCAGGCGAATCTTCGCAACGCCGGCAAACAACTCGGCCGCCAGATGGCCCGAGGTGCCGTTGCCCGCCGTCGCGTAATTCAACTCGCCGGGCCGTGCGCGCGCCAGCGCGACCAATTCCTTGACCGAACGTGCGGGCAATGACGGATGCACGGTGAGCAGCAGCGGTGTTTGTGCGACCAGCGCCACCGCTTCAAAATCCTTGATCGGATCGTACGGCAGCGAGCGGTAAAGACTGGCGTTAACCGTATGCGCGCTCGGCGCCATCATCAGCGTGTGGCCATCGGGCGGTGATTTCGCGAGCACGTCGGTGCCCGCAGTGGTATTGCCGCCGGGGCGATTGTCTATCACCACCGGCCGCCCCAGTGCGCTTGCCAGCGGCGGCGCGATGATGCGTGTGAGCGTATCGTTCGCACCACCCGGCGGTACCGGCACGATGAAGCGCAGCGACTTGCCGGGGAAATTTTGCGCCTGCACGGTTGCCGGCAACAGCAACAATGGCACCGCACCCAGTGCGAATTTCAATCTCATGTCAATCAACCCGCGCGCCGGATTGTTTGATGACCTTGATCCATTTCGCCACCTCGGTCTTGATGTACTGGCCAAATTGTTCGGGCGTTCCGCCCACCGCATCAGCGCCTTCCAGGCGCAGCCGTTCGATCATCTCCGGGGTTTTCAGCGCGCGCACCAAAACGCCATTCAGCTTTTCGATGATGGGTGCGGGCGTCGCGCCGGGCGCGAGTACGCCGTAAATCTGCGTGATCTCGTAGCCGCGCAGGCCGGCTTCATCGAGCGTTGGAATCTCGGGAAGCATGAATGAGCGGACTTTACTGGTGACGCCCAGCGCGCGCAGCCGCGCCGACTTCATGTGCGGCGATACCGACGGCGTGGACACAAACAGGATTTGCACCTGCCCGCTGATGACATCGACCAGCGCGGGCGCGCTGCCTTTGTATGGAATGTGGGTCAACGTGATGCCCGCGTTCGTGGACAGCAACACGCCGGCCAGATGACCCGCCGTGCCATTGCCGGACGACGCGTAATTGAGTTGCGCGGGCTTTGTTTTCGCCAGAGCGATAAGACTCTTTACCGAATTGGCGGGCACCGACGGATGCACCACCAGCACCAGCGGCGTCGCCGCAAGCTGAGCCACCGGCGCCAGATCCCGCAGCGAATCGTAAGGCATCTTGGGCACGAGGCCGGGGTTGATGATGAAGTTCGTCGTCACCATGATGAGGGTGTGGCCGTCCGGCGGCGCTTTCGCCACGATGTCGGTGCCGATGATGGTGCCGCCGCCGGCGCGATTTTCAATCACCACGCCCTTGCCGAACGCCTCGGCAAGTTTTTGTCCGGCGAGCCGCGCGAAAATATCGTTGCCACCGCCGGGCGCGGCGGGCGAGATAAAGCGGATCGTGCGCTCGGGGAATTCCTGTGCGTGGGCCACGCTCAAGCAGGGTTGCGCCAGCGCCAATGGCAGCGCGTAGTGTGTGATGGTCATCATGACCGCAATATAGCACTGTGCGCGGACGGGCCAAGTGAATTGAACGCATGCTAACCTTGCAAATTTCCGGAAATATATTCTCACGATGCACACAGCACAGATCAGCATGACAGCGTTGCGCGGCACGTTGATCGCCGGCTTTGCTTTTGTATCGGCAAGCGCCAGCGCACAAAATTATCCGGTAAAGCCGGTGAAGATTATCGTGCCCGCTTCACCGGGCGGCGGCATCGATACCGTGGCGCGCATCGCCGCGGATAAACTCTCCGTCGCGTTCGGCCAGCAGTTTATTGCCGAGAATCGTCCGGGCGCGGGTGGCCGACCGGGCACGGACTTCGCGGCACGCGCGGCGCCCGATGGTTACACGCTGCTCGCCGGCACGGCCGGCACGCTGATCCTCGCGCCCGCGCTCTATCCCAAGCTGCCTTACGCGCCGGCGCGGCACTTCGCGCCGATATCGATGATGGCGACGACATCCTATCTGCTCGTCAGTCACCCCTCGGTGCCCGCGACTTCAGTGAAGGAACTCGTGGCGCTCGCGAAATCAAGGCCGGGGCGTTTGAATTATGCCTCCACCGGCGTGGGCAGCCCGGCGCATCTGGGCGGCGCGCTGTTCGATACCCTCGCGGGCATACGCACCACGCACGTCGCGTACAAGGGCACGGTGGGCAGCACCACGTCGGTGATGCAGGGCGAAACCGATTTCATGTTCAGCAATTTCCTGGTGTCGCTGCCGATCATGAAGTCGGGCCGCCTGCGCGCCTTGGGTGTCACCAGCCTCAAGCGTTCGGCGGTCGCGCCGGATCTGCCGACGATAGATGAATCGGGATTGCGCGGCTTCGAGATGCAACAGTACTACTCGATGCTGGCGCCCGCCGGTACCGGCAAGGATGTTGTCGCGCGGCTTAATCACGAAATCGTTTCCAGATTTGCCGGCGGCGACACCAAAAGCCGCCTCGCCGCCGACGGCACGGAAGTCATGACCACCACGCCGGATGAGCTTGGCAAAATCCTCACGGCGCAAATTGCCTTGTGGGCCGCCGTTATCAAAAAATCGACGATCACCTTGAGTGATTGACGGGCGGTTTGCCTGCCCCACAATCCTCTGCTAGGCTTTGGTCATATTCACTGAACAACAAGAGAGCGTCATGCCCACCAAACTGCTGCCACGCAAGATCGTACACACCAAAACGCCGAGCGAAATCGCCGAAGCCGAAACCGCACACCAGAAAAAACAGGCGGCATGGCGCGCCCTGCACAGCGAGGCGATACTCGAGCCCGATCTGCCGATCATTGATCCGCATCATCACTTGTGGGTGCGGCCCGGCAATCGTTATCTTATCGACGATTTTCTGGCCGACGCGCGCAGCGGCCACAATATCAGGGCCTCGGTGTTCGTCGAATGCGGATCGTTCTACCGCAAGGGCGGCCCGGTCGAGACGCAATCGGCGGGCGAGGTTGAGTTTGCCAACGGTGTCGCGGCGATGGCGGCGAGCGGCACTTACGGCGACACGCTGGTGTGCGCGGGCATCGTGGGTACGGCCGACATCAGCGTGGGAGCGGACGTGGCGCGCGTGCTCGATGCCGAGATTGCCGCGGGCGGCGGACGTTTTCGCGGCATACGCGTCACCACCAAATGCGATGCCGACGAGGCGCTGAACATGGGCCGTTACATCGTGCCGCGCGATCTGATGCAGGATCGCGATTTTCGCGCGGGCTTCGCCACGCTTGCGCCGCGCCGCTTAAGTTTCGACGCGATGATTTATCACCCGCAGATTCTGGAATTCGCCGAGCTCGCGCGCGCGTTTCCCGACACCACGATCATACTCAACCACATCGGCGGCCTGATCGCATGGACGCGCAACTACGTGGCGCGCCGCGAGGAAGCCATCGCGCAATGGCGCACATCGATGACAGAGTTGGCGAAATGCCCGAACGTACACGTCAAGCTCGGCGGGCTGGCCATGCCGTATCTGGGCTTGGGTTCCGACAAACTGCCGGCGCCCGCATCGTCGGAGCAGTTGGCGCAACTGTGGGGGCCGCTGTATCAGCATTGCATCGATACGTTCGGCCCCACGCGCAGCATGTTCGAGAGCAATTTCCCACCGGATCGCGATTCGGTTTCTTATCCGGTGATCTGGAATACCTTCAAGCGCATCGCCGCGAAATATTCCGCTGATGAAAAGCACGCGCTGTTTTTTGGCACGGCGGCGAAGGCATACCGCCTGAGCGTGGAGAGCGTGGGCTAACCGCCGTTAGTTAACGCCGTTAGTCTATCTTGGTGCCCGAATCCTGCACCGCCTTGGTCCACTTGGCGATTTCGGTGACGATGTAGCGCCTGAATTCCTCGCGCGATTCACCCGCGGGCGTGAAGGCGAGTTGGTTGAAATGCTCGCGGATATCAGGCCGTTTCAACACGGCAATCAATTCCCTGCTGAGTTGATCGAGTATCGCATCGGGCGTCTTCGCGGGTGCGAGCAAACCAGTCCAGCCGGCGACCTCGAAGCCCGGATAGCCTGATTCCGCGATCGTCGGCAACTCCGGCAAAAACGGCGAGCGCGCCGCCGAAGACACCGCAAGCCCGCGCAGCTTGCCGGATTTAACGTGCTGCAACACCGCTGTCACGGAATCGAACATCATCGGCAGCTCGCCGCTCATCACCTGGATATTCGAATCCGCGCTGCCTCTGAACGACACGTTGTTGCCGAGCTTGATGCGCGCCGCGCTCTGGAACATCTCCGTCGTCAGATGATTGGTCGAGCCCGCGCCGAAAGAACCGTAATTGATTTGCCCCGGCCTCGCTCTGGCAATGGCGACCAGATCCTTTACCGATTTCGCCGCGAACGAGGGCGTGACAATCAGCGTCTGCGTCACGATCACCAGCTTGGTGATGGGTGCAAAATCGCGCACTGGATCATACGGCAGCTTCGGATACAAGCCGGGGTTGATGGCAAGCGCGCCTGTGCCGCTCATCAACAGCGTGTAACCATCCGGCGGCGCTTTCGCGCCAAGCTCGTTGCCGAGTATCGCGCCCGCACCAGGGCGGTTTTCGATGATCACCTGCTGGCCCCACGACTCGGTGAGTTTTTGTCCAACAAGGCGCGCGAGCACGTCGGTTTGCGTTCCCGGGCCGAACGGCACGATCACGCGCACGGGTTTCGATGGATAATTTTGCGCCGCGGCGGGAAGGGCTATCGCAGCACACACGAGCACCAATGCGAAAGTAAATCGTGTTTTATAACTCATTGTTTTTATTGAACTATTTTTAATTCGCAATTGGTGTGATTCACGGCCGCTCGTTGCTCACTTCGCGCAATTTCTCCGGCAACTCCGCTGGCCGCTCGCAATTGACCGTTTCGATTTTGCCGGGCACGGAAACCTCCAGCGCTTCCTTGTCCGCGGACACATAAATCTCATTGTGGCGCACGCCGCCGGGCACGAAGAACGAATCGCCGCCAGTAAAAGTGCCCACCGTACCGTCCTCGAACTCGATGATGAGTTTGCCCTTCAACACATACACGAACTGCATTTCGCAGATGTGATAGTGCCAGCCGGTCGGCTCGGTCATGCCGACGATGCAACTGTTGTGATACGCGCGCATGCGCCCGCTGGTGGCGGCCTCGATGCCCAGATCGCGGTACTTGAAGAACGAACGGCGGCCCGGTGAAAACGGCGTGGTGCTGACAAAGGACTTCTGCACGCGCATGCCCGGCTGCACTACGCGTTTCGGCTGTTCGTTGGTATCCATCGCATGAGTCTCCTGTTGGTTGCGGTAAAAATCTGCGTTGCGAAAATATCGTTCCGTCTTTCAGTTGCAATCTATCCCTCGACGCACCAATGGTCAACCGGGGCCATCGCTCTTTTATTGAATACGGATGCGTTGCACCTTGGCGACCATCGCCCATTTCCTGATTTCGTCATTGAGAAACGCGGCAAACTGCTCGGGTGTTGAGCTGACAACCTCGCCGCCCTGATCGGCGATTTTCTGCCGCAGGCCGGGCACGGCCAGTATGCCGCGAAACTCGGCGTTGAGTTTAGCCGCCACGGCCTTGGGCGTGCCTGTCTTCACCATCATGCCGTACCAGCTCGTCGCCTGATAGTCGGGAAAACCCGACTCGGCTATGGCCGGCACGTCGGGCAACAGCGGCGAGCGCGTCTTGCTGGCGATGCCCACGCCGCGCAAGCGGCCCGACTTGATGTGCTGCGTGACGCTGGTAATGCCCGAAAACAGCAATTCAATCTGCCCGCTCATCACATCGATGATCGCCGCCGGCGAGCCTTTGTACGGCACCTGAATCAGATCGATGCCAGCACTCGCGCGCAGGAGTTGCATCGCCATGTTCGGGATGCCGCCGGCGCCCAGCGACCCGTAGCGCAGCCTTGCAGGGTCTGCCCTGGCGATGCGGATCAAATCGGCAACGGTTGTTATCGGCCCCGTGGGTGACGCCACCAGCACCAGCGGCTGCACCAACGCCATCGTCACCGGATCAAGGTCCTTCGCGACATCATACGGCAGCGACCGCCCGAGCCCGGTGTTGATCGCCATGGCCGTGGGTGTGACGAGTATGGTGTGGCCGTCGGGTGAAGACTTCGCCGCCATGTCCACGCCGAGTATGGTGTCCGCGCCATCGCGGTTGATCACCACGGCGGGTTTGTTCCATCGCTTGTAAAGTTCTTCCGAAACCAGCCGCGCCAATACGTCCGCGGTGCCGCCGGCGGAAAACGGCACGATGAGCCGCAGCGGCCGTTCCGGGAAACTTGCCGCGGACTGCGCGTGCGCCACCGGCGCCGCCAGCACAATCGCCGCCACGCCCGCGGCTTTTGTGTATGCATTCATCTCAATGCAGCAGCGCCAGCAGCGGCTTTGCTGCTTCGTTAAATTCGTCCGAGCCTGACTTGAAACCTGTTTCACGCAGCAGCCACCAGAGCCCGCACAGATTGGATGACAACACCGGCACGGAAAATTTACTCTGCACGCGGCTGATCGCGCCGATGGTCGGCATGCCGGTGCCGGTCATCAGCACGGCGGAGCCTGACGCGCGCGGGGCCAATTGCAGTAATTTTTCCGTCACGTAATCATCATCCAGTTCATACGCGGCATTGTGCGAGCCTTCGCCGAACTGGATGACTTCATCGAGCTTAAATCCCGAACCGCCCCAATAATCCGCCGACTGAGCGGTCAGCCAAGCGGGATACGGCGAAATCAGCGTGAGCGACTTGACGCCAAGCGCCTGCAACGCTTCTTGTATGGCATAGCTCGACGTGATGGTCGGCACGCCGGTCAGCGCCGCCATCTTGCGGCTGATGTCGCGATCCCCTTCCTTGCCGAGCAGATAAGACGAACCCGTGCACGAAATGAGTATCGCATCCAGCGGCATCGGGCGATAACCCATCACGCTCGACGCATACGACGCACGGTAGCCTTCATTGCGTTGCGCGAGATCGCCCTGCTGCACCGGGAACCGCGACGCATACATGACGACGCCCTTGGGCAACGCCGCGTAGTATTCAGGCTCCACCGTCGGGTTGGGCGGCGGCATGATCACACCCACGCGCTTGACTGGAATCTTGTTTGAAATCGCCATGTAATGTTCCTTGCTCCAGCTGAGTTTAGTTTGCCCAGACTTACTCGCCTACCACACACGCAGTTTGACCTGCATCGCAAACGCGCCGTGGAGTCTGTCCTTGTAATTCGGAATAACACTCAGGTTGACTCCCAGCCGTTTGCCCTCGATAGCCAACACCGGCACGGGTGCTACGAACCAGCCGCCATTGCGCATGCGCGGATAACCATTACTCGGTCGCGATACCCGCCGCGCGTATGATTTGCGCCCAGCGTTTGGTCTCTTGCGCGACGTATGCGCCGAATTCCTGACTGCCGCCGCCCAGCCGCGTAAGACCCGCGCCGGCGTAGATTTCGCCCGCCTTCGGCAGATTCTGCATGAGGTTGATTTCGGCGTTCCATTTTTCAACAATGTGTTTCGGCGTTGCCGCGGGCGCGAACACACCGCTCCACACCACGGCCTCGTAACCGGGCACGCCCGATTCGGCGATGGTCGGCAACTCCGGCGCAAACTCGCTGCGTTGCAGGCTCGTCACCGCGATCAGACGCAGCCGCCCGGTCTTCGCGTGGCCCTGCACCAGCGGTATCGGGTTGAACAAACCCTGCAACTGTCCGCCCATGGTGTCGATCACGGCGAGCGATCCGCCCTTGTACGGCACATGCGCGATATCCACCTTCGCCATCACCTTGAACAACTCCAGTGACAGGTGAATGAACGAACCGGTGCCCGCCGAACCGAATGTAAGCTGGCCGGGTTTTGCACGCGCAAGATCGATCAACTCACGCACGCTGCGCGCGGGCACGGCGGGGTTGAGCGCAATCGCGCCCGGCACCTGCGATATCAGGGACACCGGCGCCAGATCCTTCTGCGTGCTGAAAGAGAGCCTCGGATAAAAACTCGGCATCATCGCAATCGCCGCAGTGGTGCACAGCATGGTGTAACCGTCCGGCGTGGCGCGCGCCACGATCTCGGTGCCGATGGTGGTGCCAGCACCACCGCGGCTATCCACAATCACCTGTTGGCCCCACGCCTCGGTGATGTGGCGTGCAAGCAGGCGCGACACCACGTCGGTTAGGCCGCCCGCGGCATAGGGATTCACCATCCGGATCGGTCGCTCGGGATACGCGGGCGCGGCGTAACCAGGCGCGCAGCAAAGCAGTGCGAGCATCGCCGGCGGCAGAAATTTCAACAGTGACTTCATGTGCGCTGCTCCATGAACATGGTCAATGAATTAGTTTTCCACTCTGATATTGGCAGTCTTGACCACTTTGCGCCACTTTTCAATATCACGCTGCAGTACTTGCGCCACGCGCTCCGGCGCGCCGCCCACGGCCACCATGCCGTCACTCGCGAGGCGCTCCTTCACGTCGGCCATCTGCACGATGCGGTTGACCTCGGCGTTCCAGCGCGCGACGACATCCCTGGGCAAACCTTTCGGACCCAGCACGGCGTTCCACGACACAGCTTCGTAACCCGCGACCGTTTCGCTGATCGTCGGAACATCAGGAATCGCGTTAGAGCGCCTTGCGGTGGTCACCGCCAGACCGCGCACGCGGTTTGACCGCACATGCGGAATCATCTGCACCATCACGCCGACGACGAGCTGAATCTGCCCGCCGATCATTTCATTCAGCGCAGGCCCCATGCCCTTGTACGGCACGTGCGTGATTCTCGTGCCCGCGGCCTGATTGAAATACTCGGTGACCAGGTGATTGCTGCCACCTGCGCCGCCCGAGCCATAATTGAGTTTGCCCGGATTCGCCTTGTCATACGCGATCAGTTCCTTCACGCTGTGAATCGGCAACGCGGCATTCAGCGCCATCACATAACCCGTCTCGCCCACCAGCACCACCGGCGTGACATCGTTAAGCGGATCGTACGGCAGCTTGTAGATCGCGGCGTTCGCCGTGTAACCCGCCGACACCAGCATCAAGGTGTAACCATCGGCGCTCGCGCGTACCACGGTTTCGACACCGACACTGCCGCCCGCGCCGGGGCGGTTGTCCACCACCACCGATTGCCTGAAAGGCTCGGCGAGTTTAAGCGCCAGCGTGCGCGCTACGATGTCGAGTCCGCCGCCGGGCGGGGCGGGCACAATCAGGCGCACCGGCCTTGCGGGGTATGGTTGTGCCGCGCAAATGCCGCCTATGAGCAGGCTGCTCGCCGTGACTGCAAACGCCAGCGTGGCTTTAATGTTCATGAGCGATATCAAGATTTTCACGCGGGCACCCTGCGCCCCGGCCCTCCCCATGCTTGCCGCGCATCACAATCAGAAACGCAGAAATGCCCGCATTCGACTCACGGCGATTGCTTTCCCGCATTCAGATACGTCCTGTAGAAAACCGCAATCGACTCCGCGAGATCATCAATCACGCGAGGGTCTTTTCTCAAGCTGGCGCCGAATTCGAGCTGAATCGCATCAATGCCGTCGCGATTATTACTGCCATAAGTGCGCACTGTGTAGCCGCCGTTATAACGTTTATCTTCCGGCGGGTTGCCGATACGAGTGTTTGGTGGAAACACCTCGCGGCCCCTGGCGCTGAAGGCACCGAACAGACTTTTTTCGCCCGTGAGCGCGGCAGCGCCGTGTTTAGAGAGGAGATTTTCGACTGTCCATGCGTTTGACGTGCCGCGATGAAGGGTATTCGGGTCTGTTCCCTGACCGTGTATATCCAGCAGCAGCGCGCCATCCGGAAATTTTTGCCGGATTTCCGCCACAAATCCACGAATACTATTGTGATAGGCCGTGTAATAAGGTTCCGCCTTCGCGTCATCAAATGCCTCGCCTGCCCTGCGGTTCGCATCCACGTAGCGGCGATGGAAACGTGCCGCAACCACATAGGGCTCGGCGCCAAGCGTTGCTTTCAAACGGATTGCAAGCGCTTCAGTCAACTCAAGCGTGCGTGTATCCATGCCGGCGACCGCAAGATTGCCGGTGCGGATGGCGGCGCCGGGTATAACTTTCGCGCCGCCGTGCGGCGCCGTCAACAGTATCGGCAGATTGCCGGGCCTGGCGATGACGAGTTCGTTGACTTCAGCGGCATCAGTCCCCGCCGCAAAGGTGAATATAACAAATAACGCCAAAATACGAAGACTGGCAATCAGTGAGCAACGACAAGGCAATAACATTTTCATCGTGGCGCATCCGTCAGCAAAAACTGTCTGCGTAAATTGGCGTCATTGCCGGCTACAACACCACCTTCTGCCGCTGCCCCGTCTCGGACGCACGCCGGATAGCATCCAGCATCCGGTGCCTGCGCACGGCATGCTCGAAATCCGCCTCGACTGGCGCGCCGGTGCGTATCGCCTCGGCGAACTTGACCCACATCTGGCCCACGTCGTATGACTGGCCGAGACCGCGCACTTCCTCGGGTACGCACTTGTATTTTTCCGGCACGGGCAGCTCCTGCATGGCCTTGTCTTCTTTTTTGCCGCCCATGATCTTGCGCTTGGTCTCCTGCCCGGCGTCGCCGCCGCCGATCATCA
Source organism: Bordetella parapertussis (assembly GCA_945901405.1). Classification (GTDB taxonomy): domain Bacteria; phylum Pseudomonadota; class Gammaproteobacteria; order Burkholderiales; family SG8-41; genus CAMDLH01. The sequence continues at coordinate 13,610 of CAMDLH010000042.1, forward strand.
TCAGCGTGCCTTCGCTGCCGTAAATCTCGAAGCGGTAGCCGCTGCCGTGAAACGGATGCACACCGAGGTTGACGCTGACCACCGCGCCACCTTCGAGCCGCCCGGTGAGCATGACGTTATCGGGCGAGGTGACATCGACGTATTTCTTGGTGTCTGTCTCGAACCATTGCGGCGTTTGCGTGCTCAACACCGCCGACACTTCGGCGAGTTCGCCCGCGACCATGCACAGCGCATCCATCGAATGGCCGAAAGTGATGGTCAGCGTGTTAGCACCCAGCGCCACGTCTTTTTGCCACGTGCGATCAGAAGTGCGCGTCTGCACGCCGCTACCCATGTGCGTCATGTTCACCGACAGCATCTTGCCGACGTAGCCGCTCTTGATGAGATCGCGCATGTAGTTGTACGCGGGGGAAGCGCGCCGTTGCAGGCCGACCATGGTGCGCACGTTTTTCTTGCGCGCGAACGCGGCCATTTCCTCGGCTTCCTTGGTGTTCGCACCGAGCGGCCATTCGCAATAAACATGCTTGCCGGTTTCGAGCGCATCCATGGTGATTTTGTAATGCGCGGGCACGCGCACGGCGACGAGTGCGGCCTCGACCTGCGGGTCTTCACCCATTTTCTTCACATCACTAAAGGCTTTTTTCACGCCGTATTTGTCGGCGGCAGCTTGCGCGGTGTCGGCGTGCGCGGTGCACACCGCGTGTAGATTGATCTCCGGCAGTTTTTGCAGTGCCGGGCCATGCGCGCTGGGGCCCCAGCGGCCGCCGGCGCCGATAAATCCTACGCGTAACGGATCAGATACAGCCATTTTGCTCTCCCTAAAATAGTGTTTAAAAACAAATACTTACGATACATATATAATTACTTCATTTCGATGAATTCAAGCTGCACGCCGTCCGGCCCCTCGAAGAAACATACGCGCCGTCCGCCCGACACCACAGTCTCTTCAAGTATGCCGATGCCGCGCGCCTTGAGTTTTGCGACCACCGTGTCGAGCTCATCGGTGTCGATGGCAAGATGCTCCATGCCGAATTTTTGCTCGCGCGTTTGCGTCTTGTGCAGGCCGGTGACATTGAGCGACAGCCCATGCAGATCGACACGAAAGCCGCCCATTGCGGATTCACTGACGATTTTCGCTCCGAGCACATCGACGTAAAACTGCGCGGTCGCCTTCGGGTCTTCGGTTTTCAGATGCAGGTGATTCAGTTTCAACGTCATGGCTTGCTCCTTGTCGTGAGAAATAATGAAAAATGGGCCGGCCAGTATAGCGTCACTGGCACGGGTGTTGTGCTCAGTGTTGCGCTCAGTGTTGTGCTCACTCCGGCTTGATCCCTGTCGCGCGTATCATCGCCTGATAACGCAAATACTCCTCCTGCATGTAGCGCATGAATCCATCCGGCGTGCTCTCCGGCGTTGATTCCGCGCCCTGGCGCAAATACAGCTTGCGCAAATTTTCCTTGCGCAGCACGCGCACGATGTCGCTGTGCAGTTGTTCGATGTAGCGCCGCGGCGTGCCCTTGGGCGCAACCAGCCCCGACCAACTGTCGAATTGCGCCTCGGGCAGCCCGGCCTCGCTGATCGCCGGCACGTTGGGCAGCGTGGGGCTGCGCTGCGGCGTCATCACCGCCAGCGCGCGCAAGCGCCCGTCGCGCACCGTGCCCAGCGCGGAGGGCAGCGTGTACACCGCGTAATGCACGCGCCCCATCGCCATCTCGGTATAGGTATCCGACACCATGCGGTACGGTATGTGCACCGCCTCGATGCCCACCGCGCGCGAGAAAACTTCCGCCGCCAGATGCGACGCCGAGCCGATGCCGAGCGACGCATAGTTAAGTTCGCCGGGGCGCACGCGCGCATAGGTAACGAAATCGCGTGGCGATGCCGTGAGAATCGCGGGCGTGCTCACCAGCACATTGGTGATCGACGCCACGTGCGCAACACCAACGATATCGCCCAGCGCGCGGTAGGGCGCGTTGTCGCGCATGAGCTCGCTGATGATGCGCGTGACGCCGACCATGCCCAGCGTGTAGCCGTCCTTGGGCGACTCCGACACGCGCTTGTTGCCGATCAGCCCGCCCGCGCCGGGGCGGTTCTCGACGATGATTCTGAGTTTGTACAACTGCTCAAGCTCGTCGGCCATGGTGCGCGCGAAGAAATCGTCCGCCGCGCCAGGTGACGCGGCAACGATGATGCGCATGGTTTTAACCGGATAGTCGGTCTGCGATATGGGTTGAGGCTGCTGTGCAAAAACCGGCGCGGCGCACGGCAGCAACGCGGCAGCCGCGCGCATTACAAGCCGCGACAGGCACGAAAGTGGAGAGCAAGCACGCGCGTTTCCCATGGCCGCGATACGGTAGCGTGCCCGGCGGCTAACAGCAAGCGCCATCTGCGCTATATTTGAGGCCGGGCCAGCAGCAAACGTCACAGGGGGAAATCATGCTTCGATTGGTAGCCGCTATTGCGGTCTGTTTCGCCGCCGCCATGCCGGCGTGGGGTCAAGGCGCGTGGCGCCCCGAGAAGCAGGTCGAGATCATCCTGTCCACCGCGCCGGGCGGCGGCAACGACACGGTGGCGCGGCTCATGCAAAAGATGTTGCAGGAACAAAAGCTCGTCACCACGCCGATTCTCGTCATGAACAAACCGGGCGGCAATCAAACGGTGTCGAGCGCCTATCTCGCGCAGCATCGCGCCGATCCGCATTATTTGTTGATGTCGGCCTCGTCGCTGGTTACCAACCATATTCAGGGACTGTCGCCGCACGGCTATCGCGATTTCACGCCGCTGTCACTCGTCTTCGTCGATTACAGTGCGTTCATGGTGCCGGCGAATTCTCCCTTCAAAACATTCGCCGATCTGCTCGCGCGGCTGAAAACCGATCCGGAGTCGGTGGCGTTCAGCGTGGTGTCGCGCGGCGGTACATCGCATGCGGTGGGCGCGCTCGCCGCGCGCGCCGCGGGCGTGGATTTAAAGCGCCTGAAAATCGTCGTCTACCGCACCAGCGCCGAGGCCACCACCGCGATGATGGGCGGGCACATACAGGCCTCGATCTCGTCCGCCGCGGGTTCGACGCCGCCGGTCGTCGCGGGCCAGTTGCGCATGCTCGCCATCGCGGCGCCGCAACGCCGCCCCGGCGCGCTGGCGCAGGTGCCCACGCTGATCGAACTGGGGCTCGACGCGCCCGTGCTCACCACCTGGCGCTGCATCTTCGGCGCAAAAGGCATCACCCCCGCGCAAACCGCCTTCTGGGAAGAAGCGCTGGCGCGCGGCTTTCAGGGCGAGGAGTGGAAAGCCTGGATGAGCAAGAACGACGTAACCGCGCCCACGTTGCGCGGCGCGGAATTGCTGAAATACCTCGATGGCCAGTTCAACAACACACGCAACGTGCTGATCGAGTTGGGCATGGCGAAATAAAGGCGCCGCGTCAATTCGCGGTGATGCCGATCTCGCGAATGATGCGGCCCCACTTTTCGTATTCGGATTTGATGTAGGCGCCGAAAACATCAGGCGTGCTGGTCCAAGGCTCCAGCCCGACCTTGAGCAAGGCCTCGCCGGAATCGGTCCGGTGGATGATCTGCACGATTTCCTTGTTTAGCCGCGCCACTATGGCTTGCGGCGTTTTCGCCGGCACCACAAAACCATACCAACTATTCGCCTCGAATCCCGGCACGCCGGCCTCGGCGATGGTCGGCAGGTTCGGCAACAGCCTTGAGCGTTGCGCCGAAGTCACCGCCAATGCGCGCAAGCGGCCCGAGTTGATATTGGTCACGGCAGTCGGCGTGGAAGAAAACGAAAGCTGCACCTGCCCCGCGACCAGATCAACCATCGCCGGCGCGCCGCCTTTGTACGGCACGTGCAGCAGACTGACCTTCGTCATCGACTGAAACAGCGCGCCCGCAAGATGGCCCGCGCCGCCGACACCGGACGAGCCATGCGCCAGCGCACCGGGCCGCGCGCGCGCCAATGCCAGCAACTCCTTCACGTTGCTCACCGGCAGCGACGGATGCGCGACCAGCACGCTGCTGCTCGAAATCGCCAGCGTCACCGGCGCCAAGTCGGTGAACGGATCGTAATTCATCTGCTTGATAAAGAATCGATTGACGCCAAGATTGCCCACCGCGCCGATCATGAAAGTGTAGCCGTCGGGCGGCGCCTTCGCGGTGAGTTCCGCCGCGAGCGAACCATTGGCGCCCGCGCGGTTATCGACGATGACTGTTTGTCCTACGGATTCGCTCAGGCGTGAAGCCACGAGGCGCGCGACGGTATCCACGCCGCCGCCCGCGGATTGCGAGGCTATCAGGCGGATGGTTTTGGCGGGGTATGGGGGTTGCTGCGCTTGTGCAATTGGGGCAACAGCTATCAACACACACGCGACTGCAATATTAGTAGCCGTCACAAAGAAACCCCCTCGCCCCGCTTGCGGGGAGAGGGCGGGGGTGAGGGGCTGCTCAGCGCAGCACAGTGCTTCCCCTACCCTCACCCTAACCCTCTCCCGCCCCAGGGCGGGCGAGGGAATTTCTTTGATAAATGCAGATATGCTCTGTATGGAAAGGAGTTTCATTGCGGTTGTGTTGGTGCACACTCACTAAGCGATAATACATCGATCACCCAACACCACACACGGAGCACAGCATGGATCTCGAACTACGCGGCAAAAAAGTTTTGGTCACCGGCGCATCCAAGGGCATCGGCCTCGCCTGCGCGCAAGCCTTTGCCGCCGAGGGCGCAAGCGTGCACATCGCCGCGCGCAGCAAGCCTGCCTTGCAAGCGGTCGCCGACGCGATGCAAAAGAAATACAAGGTCGAAGTCACGCTACACGCCATGGATCTGGGCAAAACAGAGAACGTGGTGGCGCTGGGCAAAACCTGCGGCGGCGTGGATATCCTCGTCAACAACGCCGGCGCGATCCCCAGCGGCGGGCTACTTGATGTCAGCGACGAACGCTGGCGCCACGCGTGGGACCTGAAAGTCTTCGGCTTCATCAATCTTTCGCGTGAAATCTACCGCCAGATGCGCGAACGTAAAGCGGGCGTGATCATCAACGTCATCGGCGTCGCCGGCGAGCGCCACCGCTCCAACTACATCGCCGGCACGACAGGCAACGCCGGGCTGATGGCCTTTACCCGCGCACTCGGCGCCGAGAGCGTCGATCACGGTATCCGCACAGTGGGCGTGAACCCCGGCCGCATCGAAACCGAACGCCAGATCGACCACTTCAAGGAACAGGCATTGCGGGATTTGGGCGACGAAGCGCGCTGGAAAGAACTGCAAGCCAAGGTTGCCGAGACACTGCCGTTCAAACGCGCGGGGCGGCCGGATGAAGTGGCGGACCTGGTGGCGTTTCTCGCTTCGGCGCGGGCTTCTTATATGAGCGGGACGATTGTTACTATTGATTGTGGGGCTTCGCTTAGGGCGAGGGCTTGAATCTGGAATGTTATCCAACACGTCGAGATTGCAAAGCAGCATCTTCCATTTGCAAATCCCAATGAAACCGAAAACGCAATATCCGCGAGCCATAGACCCGAGCCAAGTTGGCTCTTATCCGGAATTGGCAAAGGCAGGTGGAGGCTATGTGTGGGATGCTGTTTTGGAATATAGGGTTTGGTGTCACCCCGAACACGGCGCTTCCGATAAAGATAAAGGAAGCGATTACTATCACGCCTTCGTTACATACCCGGAAGCCCTCGCGTTTTCAGAGAGCACGGACGGCGCCGAAGAGCCGCTCGCGTTGATTCTCCAAAAAGAGTACATCGATAAACCCGCACCCGAAAGATACGTTCACGTCAAGGAACGACGAGTAGCAGCGTGGCCAGTGGAGTTTCTCAATCGTCCGCGACGGACTGAAAATACCCTTTTAGATTTTTTCTCTCCCAATGCCCCGAGCAACCGCCTCGATATTCTGCGTGGAATTGCGAAGCAACCGCGCAAATCAAGGTAAGCAAGCGTAGGCCGCAATCCCATTGCGCAGTTTGTGCATCTGCGATGACGCGTGTTGAACCCCAAGTTCGCCGGGGGCAGCCCGGCGGCTGGTCAATTTCTTGTGCCGCCAAGAAAAGTAACCCAAAGAAGGCGGCCCCCACTTCGCCGGCCCTACGGGCTACCCTGCGCTGCTCGGCGGCTCACAGGGGGGTGTCCTTCGCACACCTGCACGAATTCAAAGTGCCTTGTTCAACGATACAGCACCCCGAAAACCGTAGGGCGCAATCGAAGCGAAGCGCATTGCGCCGTGCAATCTGCCGTCATACGTAAATTTGCGTGATTACCACGACCGGTCGGCGCAATGCCTTCGGCGATTGCGCCCGACGGTCTCGCCCGCGCCTCGCGGCCCACTTTGTCGCGCACCCTAACCCGGAATCACCGGCAACAAAACATACGGCATTTTCCCCGCCGAAAAATGCAACGTATTCCTGCCACCGAATATCGCCGCCGGCCGATCGGCCGAATTGGTGTGCGTGAACGGCCCCACGCCTTTCATCGGATACGGCGCGTGGACGACGCCTGCGTCGGTGCCGTCGAATTCGTAATCCTTGCCGCGCACGGTGAAGGCAATGCGATATCCAACCGGAACCACGATTGAGGTCGGCCAGATTTCAACGTCGAGCTCTACCGGCTCGCCGGGTATGAGCGGCCATGCTTCGTCGTGGGTGTGCCACGGACGGTACGGTTTACTCTCCACCGGATCGCATTTGCGTTGTGATGCGCGCAGCCAGCCCAGGCCCACTGGCGTGCGCGGATCGTTGGAGCCTACGAACACCACCTCCTTGCCTGCCGGGTCGTAGACGCGCAGCGCCACGAACACGTCTGCGTCGCTGGTGTCGGACGAGAGCCACAGCTTCGCCGCCACCGGCCCAGTGATTTCCAGGTCGCGTGTCATCGCTGGTGTTGTGAAAGTCACGCCGTTACTCGTCGTTTCGTAAGTTATTGTTTTTATTGATTTATTTTCGGTGGCACTCAAACCCAGTCCTTCGGGCTGCAAATAATATTTCGTCCACTGCGTGCGCGCGAGCGGCCATTCGTTCTCGGCGCGCAGTACGAATTTTTCGCCGGGCCAGCGCACGTTTAACGACACGCGCGGCTGCTTTTCCCAGCCGGTGTTCTCACCTTTCAAAAAATGGCCGAAGAATTTCTTTTGCAGCGCCACGCCGTACTGGCTGTAGAAATGCGTGAAGTGGGTGTCGCCGTGAATCTCAAGCCATTTTTGTTTTGACGCCGCGCGCAGGTAGCCCTCGAAATTGCCGCGCGGATGCAGGCCCTGCCCGCCCCAGTTGCCCGACGACAGCATCGGCACGTTGATCTTCGCGAAATCCGGCATGCGCGCGCGATAGTAGTCGTCGATCAACGGCCGGCGCTCGGCTTCACCATCAACATCGGCGCGATTCTTTTTCAGTTGCTCGTCGCTTAATGTCTCCGGCCCGGCGATGGTGTCGCCCGTCACCGGATTGCGCGCGCCGCGATCACCCACGCCGTATTGCACGCTGAGCACTTGCCGGTTGTACCAGGAACTCAAAAAGTCGCAGAGGATGCCGCCGTGCCGGCACAACTCGCGGTAGTAGTCGGATGAACCCTCCCAGATGCACAGCGCGGCGAGATGCGGCGGCTGCAGCGCGCCGACCTGCCATTGGTTCATCGCGTAGTACGAAATGCCGTTGATGCCGACCTTGCCGTTGCTCCACGGCTGCAAGCCGGCCCATTCAATGCAGTGATAAAAATCGAGCGCCTCGCGTGCCGACCAACTGTCGAGCACACCCGGCGAGCGCCCCGCGCCGCGTGAATCCACGCGCACGCACACGTAGCCGTCTGGCACCCATTTTTCGGGATCGACCAGCTCCCAGTTTTGATATTTGTTGCTCGAACCCTCAAGCGTGTCGGGCACGGCCTTGATGAGCCGCGCCCACTGGCTTTTGTAGCCCTCCTTGAAATCAAGGCCTTTGGCGTACGGGCCGTAACTCAGGATCACAGGGTACTTGCCTTCGGCGAGCGGACGAAACACATCGGCGCGCATAGTGACGCCGTCGTCCATGGTGATCGGCGCATCCCAATCGATGTGCATGCCGTCGCGGATTTCGCTTTTCATTTGTTTCATGGTTGGTCAGGTCGTTGATGTGGAAATTAATGTCTGCCGTTCAAGCAAGCAATCGCCGCCGCCCATTTCGTAGTCGCGGCACACGCCGGGCCGTTGCGCGTAGATGCTGCACAACATCGTATCGCGGTCGAGCGCGGCGCACCAGCCGTCATCGAGACGCGCCATGACGTGGCCGCCCCAGCGGTCGACGTGAGTGAACTTGTCGGGCACATCGTCCTCGCCCATGAGTATCACTTCGAGCTTGCAACAGTTGGCGCGGCAGGTGCTGCAACTGACGGTGGTTGTAATCATCGTACGATTTTACGCGATGAAACTGTGGCAGAATGCCGCGCCTGCGAAATTTCCGCCGACTTCAACAACAATAATTTTTGAAATTCATCAATGCCTATTTCAGTTTCCGAAGCAACCCAAGTAAAAATCGTTCAGCTCATCGCCAAGGAGCTCGGCGTCGGCGCGCATCAGGTCGCGGCGGCCGTTACGCTGCTTGACGAAGGCGCCACCGTGCCATTCATCTCGCGTTATCGCAAAGAGGTCACCGGCAATCTCGACGACACGCATCTGCGTAATCTCGAAGAGCGGTTGCTTTATCTGCGTGAACTCGAAGAACGCCGCGCGGCGATCATCGCCTCCATCGCCGAGCAAGGAAAATTGACCGATGCGCTGCGCACCGCCATCGAAACCGCGGTCACCAAGCAGGCGCTTGAGGATTTATATCTGCCATATAAGCCCAAGCGCCGCACCAAGGCGCAGATCGCGCGCGAAGCGGGTCTTGAGCCGCTGGCCGATGCGTTGTTTGCCGACCCCACGCTCGATCCGCAAATCGAGGCGGCAAAATATCTGAATGTGAAACCCGCCAGCGAGGGCGTGGAAGCGATCAATGTGCCCGACGCCAAAGCCGCGCTCGAAGGCGCGCGCGACATACTCTCGGAGCGTTTCGCCGAAACCGCCGAGTTGCTTGCCAAGTTGCGCACGCGCATGCAGGAGCAGGGCATCCTCACTGCAACCGTAGTACCCGGCAAGGAAATGGCCGAAGAAGAAAAATTCCGCGACTACTACGCGTATTCCGAAACGCTGCGCACCATACCGTCGCACCGCGCGCTGGCGCTGTTTCGCGGGCGCACGCTGGGCGTGCTGACACTCAATCTGGGCCTGGGCGCGGAGTTGGATGCGCTGGTGCCGCACCCATGCGAAGTCATGGTCGCCGCGCACTTCGGCATTGCAGACCGCGGCCGGCCGGCCGACAAGTGGCTCGCCGATGTGTGCCGCTGGACCTGGCGCGTGAAGGCGCAGTTGCACATCAGCAGCGAGCTGATGGTGCAGTTGCGCGAAGCCGCCGAAGCCGAGGCGATCAAGATTTTCGGCCGCAATCTGCATGAGCTGCTGCTCGCAGCACCCGCCGGGCCGAAAGCGGTGTTGGGCCTCGATCCGGGCATACGCACCGGCTGCAAGGTGGCGGTGGTCGACGCCACCGGCAAGCTGCTCGATACCGCCACGGTGTATCCGCACCAGCCGCGCAACGACTGGCAAGGCTCGCTCGCGACACTCACGCGTCTCGTGGTGCAGCACGGCGTCGAGCTGATCTCCATCGGCAATGGCACCGCCAGCCGGGAGACCGACAAGCTCGCCATTGAGGTGATCAAGCTGGTGGCGACGCACAAGCCCGGACAAAAAGTCGCCAAGATCGTGGTCAGCGAGGCAGGCGCCTCGGTGTACTCGGCATCCGCCTTTGCCGCGGCAGAATTCCCGGAGCTTGATGTCAGTCTGCGTGGCGCGGTGTCGATTGCACGCCGCCTGCAGGACCCGCTCGCCGAACTGGTGAAGATCGATCCCAAGGCCATCGGCGTCGGCCAGTATCAGCACGACGTGAATCAGCGCGCGCTGGCGCGCTCGCTCGATGCCACGGTTGAGGATTGCGTCAACGCTGTGGGTGTGGACTTGAATACCGCCTCCGCGCCGCTGCTCGCGCGTGTGTCGGGACTTAACACCGTGCTGGCAAAAAACATCGTCGAGTATCGCGATGCCAACGGACCGTTCCCCAATCGCAACAGCGTGCGCAAAGTACCGCGCCTCGGTGACAAAACATTCGAGCAGGCGGCGGGCTTTTTGCGCATCAACTTCGACGGCAAAAAAGCCAACCCGCTTGATAGATCATCGGTACACCCCGAAGCCTACCCGGTAGTCGAACGCATCCTCGCACGCATCGGCAAGAGCATCACCGAAGTGATGGGCAAGCCGGAGGCATTGAAGGGTTTGCAGGCGAGCGAATTCACCGATGACAAATTCGGCGTGCCCACCGTGCGCGACATTCTGATGGAACTCGAAAAACCCGGTCGCGATCCGCGCCCGGAATTCAAGACTGCCACGTTTCAGGATGGCATTGAGTCTCTGAACGACCTGCGCCCCGACATGATTCTTGAAGGTGTCGTCACCAACGTCGCGGCCTTTGGCGCGTTCGTCGATATCGGCGTGCATCAGGACGGCCTGGTGCATGTGTCCGCGCTGGCGAACAAGTTCGTCAAAGACCCGCATGAAGTGGTCAAGCCCGGCCAGATCGTCAAGGTGAAAGTGATCGAGGTTGACTTGAAGCGCCAACGCATCGCGCTGACCATGCGGCTGGATGACGTGGCGGGTGCGCGGGTGCAGCAGCCGCGCTCTGGATCAAGTGCCGCGCCTGATCGCAACGCACGGCCCCAGCAGCAAGATTCCACGAATGCACGCGGCTCTACTGGCAAGGCTGAAGCGCCGAGCGCCATGGCGCTGGCTTTTGCCAAGTTGAAGAAATAACGTCGCTAACCAGCTCTGTCGTTCCCACGCAGAGCCTGCCCTCGAATGCTTTAGCCGGGGGCAGGCTCTGCGCGGGAATGACGGGGGAAGTTTTATCATGCACGTCATCCAAAGATGGAAGTCGATCGATGTTTAATCGACAACAATCTTCGCCTCTCGAATCACCTTGCTCATCCTGGCGGTGGTAACGCGTATCAGTTCGGCCAACTCGGCCGGAGAACTGGGTTGCGGATTGCCGCCGAGTGATTGCAGCTTCGCGCGCACGGCCTGATCGCCCACCGCCTTCGCCACCTCGGCATTCAACCGTTCGATGATCGGCGTGGGTGTGCCACGCGGCGCGAAAAGGCCGGTCCACGTCGCAAACGAAAACCCCGGCACGCCGGATTCCGCGATGGTTGGCACTTCCGGTAACAACGATGTTCGTTTGTCGTTTGCGACACCCAGTGCACGCAAGCGCCCTGCCTGTATCGGCCCCAACACCACGGCAAGTGCGGAAAACATCACCGGCACATGCCCCGCCTGCACATCCACCGCGGCCTGCGTGGCGCCGCGATATGGCACGTGATTCAATTTGATACCGCTGGCGGCGCTGAACATTTCCATCACCACGTGATGCGAGCCGCCGAGTCCGGCCGAGGCGTAATCGATGCCGCGTAGCTGCGACTTCGCCAGCGACACCAACTCGCGCACGCTCTTTGCCGGCAGCGACGGGTGCGCGATCAGCACCCAGGTGCTCGCCGACAGCATGCTGATCGGCTCGAACGCGCCGAGCGGATCGAAGTCCGCGCGCTTTTGCAAGATAGGCACGTAGGTCAGCGTACTGTCGCTCACACCGCCGATGGTGTAGCCGTCGGGTGCTGCGCGTGCAAGCCGCTGCGCGCCAATCAGCCCGGCGGCGCCGGTGATATTTTCGACTTGCAGTTGCTGGCCCATGTTCTGCGCCATCTTTTGCGTGACGATGCGTAGCGTGGTGTCACCCGCGCTGCCCGCCTGCACCGGCGAAATCACCAGTATGGATTTCGCCGGATAGCCCTGTGCATGCGCCAGGCCGGCGGCAAGCAACGAGGCCAGTGCAATCATTCTCATTGCGCGGCATCCGCCAGTTGCATCGCGCGCACGCCGATCTGCACGGTGAGCGCGCCGGTCATCGGCAGCACGCACGAGATGGCTTCGAGCACCTGCAATTGGCTCAAGCCATAGTGATAGGCGCGGCGTATGTGCTGCGCGGCAAATTCCACTTCGCCGCGCGCGCACAGCGCGGCGATGGCGATGAGTTCGCGCGGGCCGGGGCCTAGCAATTCATCCTTCGCGCCTTCGGGCAGCAGACAGTGATCGACCCATTTCGCCGCTCGCTTTGCGAGTTCCGGTTCGAGCTTGGCGACGTATTGCCATTCGGGCGTGTTGAGCAGGCTTTCGTTAGCGGAGGTTTTTTTCTCGCGCCCGATTTGCAGTTCGGGAAACGGCGTCAGCGTTTTGGGCGAGCCATCGGGCGGGCGCTTGCCGAACGGGTACGCCGGGTCGTTCGCGGTCAGTATCGCCAGCGTGACATGCGCGATGGTGGACCAGCCGACAATCGGCGCAATCGATGTCGCCGCCTCCACCATCACCTTGTTGGTCACACCACGCTGCCACAGCCGCCGCACATGATTGGCGGCAAAGCGATCGTCGCCCTTGGCGCAAAGCTGGGACAGCGCGATCAGCTCGCGCATGGTGCCGGATAACTTTTGCGCGGCGCCCACAGTACCCTGTTCGCCCTCGTAGTGATGCATGTAGCCAGCGGTTTTTGAGATCAGGTCATAGGTGCGCGGCGACTCCATCGCCAGCAGTTTGAATTCGTCGAATATCTCGCCGCGCCGCGCGATGGCGCGCGCGATCACCGCTTCGCCGCTCATGTCTTCGTTGTCTTCTTCCGATACACTCATTGCAATATCTCCAAATGTCGAACAAGCATTTTTGCACAATCTACATGACCCTTGCCAATCGAACGCGTGCGCGGAATACTCGGCGCATTACACCTCGCATTGAAATCGCAATGAAAACGAAATTGTTCGCCGGCACGCTGGCGCTTTGCAATGTATTTGCCGCCCAAGCAGCCGACTACCCAACCCGACCGATCCGTTACGTGGTGGCGTTTCCGCCCGGCGGCGTCAACGACGCCATCGCACGCATTCTGAGCCAACGCATGAGCGACGCGTTCGGTGTAGCAGTGATCGTCGATAACCGCCCCGGCGCGGGCGGCAATCTGGGCAGCGAGCTCGTGGCCAAGGCCGCGCCCGACGGGCACACGCTGCTTAACATCAGCACCGCGCAGGCGATTTCGCAATCGTTGTACGCGAAGCTCGGCTACAACCTCGAGCGTGATCTCACGCCGGTGATCCTGCTCGCGACATCGCCGCTGATCGTGGCGATCAACCCTGGTGTCAATGCACGCAGCGTGCGCGATCTCGTCGCGGTGTCTAAGGTGAAACCCGTGCGTTTCAGCAGCGGCGGCATTGGCACCATCAGCCATCTGTCGGGCGAGATGTTGAGCCGCGCGGTGGGTTTCGAGGCGATTCATGTGCCGTATAAGGGCGGCGGCCCGGCGGCAATTGATCTCATTTCGGGCCAGGTGCAGATGATGATCAACGCCGTCACCGACATCGCACCCGCGGTCAAGGCAGGCCGCATGCGCGCCGTCGGCGCCATGGCCGAAAAGCGCCATCCGCAATTACCCGACGTGGCGACACTGCCCGAACAAGGCTACAAGGATTTTGTGTTGAACAACTGGGTGGGCATCGTAGCACCGGCAGGCACGCCCAAGGATCGCGTACAACGCTTGTACACCGAAGTCGCGCGCATCATGAAGGAACCGGAGGTCGCCGATCGCGTAATCGCATACGCATTTGATTCCGCCGTTGCCCCGCCGGAGCAATTCGGCAAACACATCAGGGCGGAGGTGCAGCGCTTCGCCAAGGCCGTGAAGGAATCGGGGGCGCGGGCGGAGTAACACGTTGCACACCAAACCCGTCATTCCGGCGCAGGCCGGAATCCAGGTGGTTAAACAATGCGCAGCATCTGAAGTCAGCGCCTTCAGCGTAAGTTACGCACTGATACCTTCGGCTACGGAGCTGTGGCACACTCCGACACGGACTTGCACCGTGCTGATTTGGCGCCATCACGGGCGCACGATTCCGGCCTGCGCCGGAATGACGGGCTGGTTGTTACTCCCCGCGTATCCCCGCCGCCTTCACCACCTTCGCGTACTTGGTGATTTCGCTGCGAATAAACTTGCCGAAGTCCTCCGGCGAGCCGCCGCCCGGCTCTTGCCCGTCGGCGATCAAACGGTTGCGCACTTCGGGCATGGCGATCACGCGCGCGACGTCGGTGTTGATGCGCGCGATGATGTCCGGCGGCGTCGCGGCGGGGGCGAGCAATCCGAACCACACGCTGGTGGTCATCTCTGGAAACCCTGATTCGATAAACGTCGGCACGTTCGGAATCATCGGCAGCCGTTTCACGCTGCCGGTGGCGAGGGCGCGCAGCTTACCGGCTTCGATCAACTGGATGATCGACGAGATGCCGACGAAGATCATCTCGACGTGGCCGCCCACGCCATCGATGATCGCCGGCGCGCTGCCTTTGTACGGCACGTGCACGATGTTGATGCCTGCCGTCATCTTGAGCAATTCACCCGCCATGTGATTGGCCGAGCCTTGCCCGCCGGAGCCGAAGTTAAGTTGACCGGGCCGCGCCTTGGCCAGCGCGATCAGCTCGCGCAAGCTTCGCGCGGGCACCGACGGATGCACGCTCATCACGTTGGGCACGCTGGTGCAATGAATCACCGGCGCAAAATCCTTGAGCGTGTCGTAGGTAAGCTTGCGGAACAGCGACACGTTGATCGCGATCGGCGGCGCCACCAGCAGCAGCGTGTAGCCATCGGCCGGCGAGCGCGCGACAAACTCGGTGCCGATATTGGTCGAGCCGCCGGGGCGGTTGTCGATAATCACCTGCTGGCCCCACATCGGCGCCACACGTTGCGCGACGGTGCGGCCAATCAGATCCGCATTCGCGCCCGGCGCGAACGGCAGCACCATGCGCACGGGCTTTGAGGGAAATTGCTGCGCCCATGCAATTTGCGCCGCAAGTGTCGCGCACGCTGCAAACGCCCATGAGCGAACGGAAAAAAAACCTGCGAATTGTTTGACGGGCATGTTTGTTATTGCGCTGGAAAACTTGAGGGTGATCGCCATTAAGCCGCAATTCGCCATGCACCGCAAGTCGCGCCGCCGCGACAGGATGATGATTTAAGTATTTGTTTTTATTGATATTTTTACCATAGACGCTCTCGGCACGGGCGCTGCTATTCAAGCCCGCGCACAATGCTTAAACTGTGCCGGCTCATAAAATCGATCCCACCCAACCTGGAGAAGCAACAATGAAACGCAGATCGTTTATCACCGGAGCGGCAGCGGGCCTGGCCGCGGGAGCCGCCGCCGCGCCGGCCATCGTGCACGCACAGCCCGCCATCAACTGGCGGCTCGCCTCCAGCTTTCCGAAAAGTCTGGATACGATATTCGGCGCGTCGGATGGGATCGCCAAGCGTGTGTCCACCGCGACCGGCGGCAAGTTCAACATCAGGGTGTTCGCCGCGGGTGAAATCGTGCCGGGTCTGCAAGTCCTCGATGCCGTGCAAAACAGCACCGTCGAATGCGGCCACACCGCGCCGTACTATTATTTCGGCAAGGACCCGACGTTTGCGTTTTCGACCGCGATCCCCTTCGGCATGAATGCACGCCAGCAAAACGCGTGGATGTATCACGGCGGCGGGCTGCAACTGATGCGCGAGTTCTTCAAGGAGTACAACGTGATCCAGTTCCCGGCGGGCAACACCGGCGCGCAAATGGGCGGTTGGTTTCGCAAGGAGATACGCACCGTCAAGGACTTGCAGGGCCTGAAGATGCGCATCGGCGGCACCGGCGGCCTGGTGCTTTCCAAACTGGGCGTGGTGCCACAGCAGATCGCGGCGGGCGATATTTATCCGGCGCTGGAAAAAGGCACGCTGGATGCGGCGGAGTGGGTGGGCCCGTACGACGACGAAAAACTCGGCTTCTACAAGGTGGCGAAGAATTACTACTACCCCGGCTGGTGGGAAGGCGGGCCGGAGCTCGACCTGATAGTGAACATCAAGGCATGGGAAGCGTTGCCGGCGGATTACAAATCGATACTCGAATCGGCGTGCGCCGAGGCCAATGTCGACATGCTCGCCAAATACGACGCGCTCAACCCGCCCGCGCTCAAACGCTTGCTCGCCAACGGCGTCAAGCTAGCGCCGTTCTCGAATGAAATTCTCGCCGAATGCTACAAAGCCGCGCAGACGTTGTACGAAGAGATCGCCGGCAAGAACGCGAAATTCAAGAAAGTCTACGAGCCGTGGAAAGCCTTCCGCAACGAGCAGGTGCAATGGGCCTCGATCGCGGAGAACCGTTTTGATAACTTCATGATCGCGGGGCAGCGCATCGCTCAGCAGGCCGCCGGCAAGAAGAAATAATCGCCGCCGCTTCGGATCAACAAACCCCGCGTTCGCGGGGTTTTTTTTAATTACGGCTACGGCTTGGGCGGCGGCGCGGATTCACCGCGCATTGCACGCTCGATGGCTTTCGCCGCATCGTCGTCGGCGCCTTGACTGTCAGCGCCCGGTGCGGCCGGCACTTCAGGCACGGCCGGAATTTCCGCCGGCACTTCGATGCGCATATTGTTCGTGTCGATGACTTTTTTCTTGTCCAGCCCACTGGTGACCAGGCCGGGGAACGCGATCACCAGCCCGACCATGATGATCTGGATAATCACGAACGGCACCGCGCCCCAGTAAATCTGCCCCGAGGTCACCTTCGGTATGAGTTTGCGGGTGACGGTATCCATGTAATCCTTCGCCGGCGCCACGCTGCGCAGATAAAACAACGCAAAACCAAATGGCGGATGCATGAACGAAGTCTGCATGTTCACCGCGAGCAGCACGCCGAACCAGACGAGGTCGATGCCGAGTTTCTCCGCGACGGGTGCAAGCAACGGCACGATGATGAACGACAACTCAAAGAAATCGAGAAAGAACGCCAGCACGAACACCAGGATGTTCACCACGATCAGGAATCCCAATTGCCCGCCGGGCAAGCTCGTGAGCAGATGCTCAACCCACAGATGGCCATCCACGCCGTAGAAGGTGAGACTGAACACGCGCGCGCCGATCAGGATGAACACCACGAAAGTCGTCAACTTCGCCGTGGAATCCACCGCCTGATTGAGCAGCTTGAACGAAAGCCGCCGCCGCATGATCGCTATCACCAGCGCGCCTGTGGCGCCCATCGCGCCGCCCTCGGTGGGTGTGGCCACGCCAATAAAAATCGTCCCCAGCACCAGAAATATCAGCGCCAGCGGCGGTATCAACACGAAGGTCACGCGCTCGGCGATGCGCGATAGCAGGCCCAGTTTGAAGACGTTGTTGATCAAAGCCGCCGCGAACGCGATGCCGACACCCACCGAGGTCGATACCACCAGCACGATGTCGGTCGGCGCGTCCGGCGGGTACTGGGTCTTGGCATAGGCCACCGCCGCCGCCGTCGCGATGATCACCAGCACCGCGAGCGAGGGTGTGCCGCTGCTGCCGTTGGCCTCGCGATAGGTGCGCGCTTCGAGCGGCAGCGCCGGCGCCCACGCGGGCTTGAACACGGCCACGCCCATCGCATACACGGCGTAGAGACCCGCCAGCACCAGCCCCGGCACAACCGCGCCCGCATACATATCGCCCACCGAGCGGCCCAGTTGATCGGCCATGATGATGAGCACCAGCGAGGGCGGAATAATTTGCGCCAGCGTGCCGGAGGCGGCGATAACTCCAGACGCGAAGCGCCGGTCGTAGCCGTAGCGCAGCATGATCGGCAGCGAGATGAGGCCCATCGAAATCACCGACGCCGCCACCACGCCCGTGGTCGCCGCGAGCAGCGCGCCAACAAATATCACCGCGAAGGCCAGCCCGCCGCGCAACGAGCCGAACAATTGGCCGATGGTGTCGAGCAGGTCTTCGGCCATGCCACTGCGTTCAAGCACCAGGCCCATGAAGGTGAAGAACGGCACCGCGAGCAGCGTGTCGTTCGACATCACGCCCCAGATGCGTTGCGGCAGCGCCTGGAACAGCGACGCATCCAGCATGCCGAGTTGTATGCCGATGAGGCCGAAAATAATGCCGTTCGCCGCGAGCGAGAACGCCACCGGATAACCCAGCAGCAGCATCACCACCAGCGCCGCGAACATCAGCGGCGCCATGTTTTGCACGAGAAACGCGGTCACGCGCTTTCTCCTCGTAAATTCGGAAAAGCGGTCACGCGGTTTCTCCTCGCGACTTGCGGATTTCCTCGGCGAGCTGCTCCTCGGCACTGGGGCCTTCGTCCTTCTCGGCGGGGTCCGGGATCGCGCCGCAAAGAAAGGCAATGCGCTTGATCAGCTCCGACACGCCTTGCAGTATGAGCAGCAAAAACCCAACCGGCAGCAGCAGCCGCGCGGGCCACACGATCAAGCCGCCGGCATTGGTGGACACCTCCTTGTGCGTGTAGGCGTCAACAAACACCGGCCACGACAGCCACAAGATCAGCAGCGCCATCGGCATCAGGAAAAACACTGCGCCGAGGATATCGATCCACGCCTGCACGCGCTTGGAAAATCGCCCGGTGATGATGTCGATGCGCACATGCTGGTTGTGCAGCAGCGTGTAGCCCGAGCACAGCAGGAACACCGCCGAGAACAGATACCACTGGATTTCGAGCCACGCGTTCGAGCTCATGTTGAAGGTGTAACGCACCGTGGCATTACCCGCGCTCACCAGCACCGCGACCAGCACCAGCCAGCACGCAATCCGGCCAACGCAGCTATTCAACGCATCGATCAGGCGTGACAACGTCAGCAGCAATTTCATGAAGGACTCCCCAGCGAGCAATAGGCAACGTGCAGCGCGATCATGATTTTATAATTCATCATACCACCGGGCATGGCCCGCACAATTTCGAAACGGAACTTACTACTGCGCCTCGATTTTCGCCGAGCGCACGATCTCCGCGTAGCGTTTGATATCGGCAAGAAAAATCTTGCGAAACTCGGCCGGGCTGTCGGCACGGGGCTGGTAGCCACCGCTGACAAAGTACTCGCGCAGTTTGGGTTCCTGCACGGCGCGGCGAATCTCGGCGTGTAGTTTGTTGACGATGGCCGGCGGCGTTTTTGCCGGCGCGAACCACGCGTGCCAGCCGGTATCGTAGACAAAGCCCGGCAGATCGGCCTCGGTGATCGCCGGCACATCGGGCATCGAGGTCACCCGCGCCGCACCGGTAAAGCCCAGCGCGCGCAGCCGCCCCGCCTCTATGTGTGGCGCGCTCACCGGCACGGTTTGAAACGTCACATTGACCTCGCCGCCGAGGAGCGCGGTGAGCGCCGGGCCGCCGCCTTTGTATGGCACGTGCAGCATTTGTATCTCGGCCTTGGCGCGAAAAAGCTCCCCCGCCAGATGCGCGCCATTGCCGATGCCCGGCGAGCTGTAGCGCAGCGGTTTCGCCCTCGCCAATGCGATCAACTCCTTCACCGAGCGCGCCGGCACCGATGGATGCGTGAGTAGCAGATAGCCCAACCCATTGACGTAGTTGGTGATCGGCGTGAAATCTTTCTCGGTGTCGAATGGCAATTGTTTATACATCGCCGGATTGATGGCAATGGCGAACGAATTGCTTAGCAGCGTGTAACCGTCCGGCGTTGCCTTCGCCACGAGGTCGGCGCCGATGATGCCATTGGCGCCGCCGCGATTGTCCACCACAATCATCGCGCCGAGGCGGCCTTCGAGCTGGCGCGTCAGCGCGCGCGCGAATGTGTCGATGGCACCGCCGGGCGGCACCGGCACCACCAGACGAATCGGGCGACTGGGATAGTCTGATTGCGCGCAGGCGGCGCTTGCCCACACGCACAGCGTCACGGCGCCAAAGATGTTTATTTTCTTAAACATAATCAATAACTTACATATCTTACGTGAATGTGGTACGCAGTGAAGCGCGAGCCTCGCCAACGAATAACGCGCGCACTTGTCGATTACACCGATTGACGCGAGCGATGGTTACACGCAAAGCAATTCCCTTAATGGACTGATCACTCCAGATTCGGCGACTGGATACGTTAATTTACACGACTGCTTTCAAAATGCCACTAGTCGGTATGACTAAAACCGATTCGAGGAAGTAGCTCGATTGTGGAAACGGGCGCTCAACGTTCAGCTTAAAGGGCGCGCGGCTTTTCGCGCGTCCAGGTTGAAGCGCCCGTTAGGCAGTTTATTCATCATGCTCCTCTCCTCATCCATAGGTTCGGTTTGACGTGAGAATCTCCGGCATTGTGTGATTAAAATCGCTCTTAATTATGCTCACGTTAAGATTTTCAGCCACCTTTGTGATTGCATTGGCAATCGATTGCATAGAGTGGATCGAACTGTAGATAGCCACACGAGGGTAGTCATGACTGGTGTCTACATCGATATTTATCAGTCCGTGAACTTTCCCTTCCTCCGCTCTGTGCTCTTTGTAATATCGAGTACGAAAAAGCCAAGAGAATAAACCCCGCCAAGGCTTTGAGTAGAATCCCTCCACTACTTTTGCATCTTCGGCTTTGAAGAAGATGACCCGCCCGTCGATATCATAGTGGCTGCCTGGCATTTTCCAAAGACTGAGCCCCGTTGATTTCTCGAACTCAACGCACAGTCCATTTCGGAACGGAAGAACTAGGTCGAACTGGTTCACCGGGAAGCCTAACAAGGCACTCACATTCTTGTCGCCGTCGTATATTTGGTAGAGCAACTGTTTAAATCGTGGTGCCATACTGGTTCCGTTTTGGCCTACCGAAGAGGATTTCATCCGGAATGCGCAAGCATGTTGGATAAAATCGGTTGAACTGAACCGCCGCATTCAGGGCGCGGTGTATTCAAAGGCGGCTTACGGCGCCATCACATATACCGTCCGCCGGCGCAGATCACACGGTCGCCGGTGACAAACGATGAGTCGTCGGACGCCAGATACAGCGCGACATTGGCGACATCCTGCGGCGTGCCGATGCGCCCGAGCGGCGTGGTGCCATCCGTGCCCACCGCCGAGCCGTCGGATTCGGTGCCGGCCTTGCCGTGCGGCACGCCGCCGCCTTCCGGATACCACTCGGGGTTTTTACGTTGCGTGTCGATCATGCCCACCGCTATCAGATTCGCGCGTACGTTGTAAGGGCCGAGTTCCAGCGCCAGCGCCTTGATCAATCCGTACAAACCCGTTTTCGACGCCACCACGTGCGCGCGGATCGGCTGGCCCGTCATCGAGGCGATGCCGCCCAGTGCGATGATGCTGCCGCCCGTACGACTTTTCATGAAGCCGGGCGCGAGCGCCTTCGCCAGATAGAACGTAGAATGCAGATTGACCGCGAACACGCTCAGCCACTCGTCGTCCGAAATTTCCCAGAACGGTTTGTGCGGACGTAGAGCCGCGCAACTCACCAGAATGTCCACCTTGCCGAATTCGCTCATGGCTTGCTCGACCAGCGCGCGCGCCTGCCGCGGATCGCCCACGTCGGCGGCAACGGGCAGCGCGCGCACGCCCAGCGCCTGACATTCCCTCACCACCTGCCGCAGATCATCATTTATGCTGCGCGACGCTATGATCAAGTCTGCGCCTTCGCGCGCATAAGTCAGCGCGATGCAGCGGCCAATGTTACGGCTGCCGCCGGCGATCAGCGCGGTCTTGCCTTTGAGTCTCATGATGTGACTTTCCTTAATCGGTCAATTTACTCTATCACAGGCCGCCGGGCGTGACATGCGTAACCATTGGGAATCAGTTAACCTATGAAACATTCCGATGCGGGAGATACTCATGTTGAAACATGCGCTTGCGGTTCTGTTTTCGATGGCGTGTTCGCACGGCGCATACGCCGCCGAGCCGTTTCCCGTGAAGCCGGTGAGATTCATCGTGCCGTTCGTGCCCGGCGGCGGCACCGATACCTTCGCGCGCATCGTCGGCGCGAAGCTCTCAGAATTCTGGGGACAGCAAGTCATCGTCGACAACCGCGGCGGCGCGCAGGGCAACATCGGCACCGCGCTCGCGGCACGCGCGGCGCCCGACGGCTACACCGTAGCACTCGCGTTCGTCGGCACGCATTCGATCAATCCGCATCTGTACAAGCAGCCGGGCTACGACGCGCTGAAGGATTTTGCCGCGATCAGCCGCGGCTCGGGCGAGCCGTGGGTGATCACCGTGCGCCTGTCGATGCCGGCAAAGGACATCAAGGAACTCATAGCACTCGCAAAGAAAAGTCCGGGCAAGCTGAATTTCGCGTCGGGTTCTTCCGGCAGCCAGCTCGCGGGCGAGTTGTTCAAGCTTGCGGCGGGCCTTGATATCGTGCACATCCCCTACAAAGGCACCGGGCCGGCGACGATTGATTTGCTTGCGGGCAATGTGGACATGACGCTGTCGATTCCCACCAGCGTGTTGACGCACATCAACGCGGGCCGGTTGCGCGCGCTGGCTGTCACGGGTGCGGCGCGCATCGAGTCATTGCCCGAGGTGCCGCACGCGTTGGAGGCGGGCCTCGCGCAGATGAATGTGTTGTCGTGGTACGGCGCGGTGGCGCCGGCGGCAACGCCGGTGCGCACTCTTGACCGCTTGAACGCCGATTTCGTGCGCGCGCTCAATTCACCCGATGTGCGCGAGCGCATGAAAGCTGCCGGGCAGATGCCCTCCCCCAGCACGCGCGAGGAATTCCGCCGGCAGATGCAGGCGGACTACGATCTGTGGGGCAAGGTCGTGAAGAGCGCCAATCTCAAGGTGGAGTGAAGTCAGTTGTAGAAGTCGTGACTCAATCTGACACAGGGTGTCAGAACACACGCTTGGCGACAGGCAAGTCCCGGCCAACTCCAGCCGCCCAGTGCCGCGACAGACTGGCCATCTGTGCGACTGCTCTACTCCGTTACCTGCCGGAAGTCCTATGCGTGCAATTCGGCCATTGCCGCCGGTGGCGCTGTGCGGCATCGAGGGCCGGTGTCAATCTGTTACCGGCCATTAACCAAAAGTAAGATCGAATGGCCGCTGTCTATGACGACGATCGGCGGCTAACGACCCGAAGCGGGCATAGCGCTCACTCCAAAGCAGCCGCTCGCGAGAAAAAAACCCCGCCGAAGCGAGGTTGAGTAAATCGCCGAGCTGGAAAATGTCGAGTTTTCCGAAGTCGTATAAACTCGTCACTTAACCCAGATACTAAGCAAAGGGCTTGCCGCTTCGCGGCACATGCTGCGTGCTGGTTAGTTCGGTAGTAGCCCTCTTATTCATACATCGGAGGTTACATGTACGTCCCGAAACTTCACGAAGAATCAGATGTCTCTGTTCTGCATGCACTGATCAAGTCACATCCACTTGCAACCTGGGTGACCCAAAGCGCAGGAGAGTTGCTCGCGAATCACATTCCGTTTTTGGTGGATGCCAAGCGCGGTGAATTCGGTACTTTGATCGGTCACGTGGCGAGGGCCAACCCTGTGTGGCAATCGTTCTCAACCACCATCAATTCGGTTCTGGTGTTTCAGGGCACCGAATCCTACATCTCGCCGTCTTGGTATCCAAGCAAGCACGCACACGGCAAAGCCGTTCCAACGTGGAATTACGTCGTCGTCCATGCTCACGGGATACCGTGTGCAATCGAAAATCGCGAATGGTTGCTTGAGCATGTAGACCAACTGACAAACACACACGAATCCAAACAAGCGCTGCCGTGGAAGGTTTCCGACGCGCCGCACGATTACACTGAACGCCTTCTCCGATCTATCGTTGGCATTGAAGTCCCAATCACAAAGCTCGTGGGGAAATGGAAAGTCAGTCAAAATCGCCCTGAACCAGACAAACTGGGTGTTGTCGCAGGGTTGATGGCACGCGGTGAAGGCCTCGACATGACCGCGGATGAAGTAGCTCATCGCAGCGCCCAGATAAAAGCGCAGGAATATCTGACGTGAGTAGGACAGCACCATGACGAAGGCCATCAGCGGACGCACGGCGCGCCCCACGGTGATCTTGGAGAAATGGGCCCAGTCGGCTTGTCCCTGCTCTCCGGGCAGGGTGCGCAACCGCAGGAAGGCCTCTGCAGCGGGCCGCGGCCGCAGCTGTGCCACCAGAGCGCGGAAGTGAT
>CAMDLH010000043.1 GCA_945901405.1 Bordetella parapertussis
CGAGATCACGACTACCCCGAACCCGGCACAAATACGCGCCCTCGGCTTGATCGAGGCGATCACTTTGTAGACAGTAACCGGAACCTCAAATTAACGCCAAGTGCTTGTTGGAAAACAATAAACTCGATCTTCTCTGAGAGGAACTTCAGATTAACGTGCTCCAATACAATCCGCTCATCGGCAGACCTGTGTCCGGCGACACGCGGGAACTGGTCATCGGACGCAGCGCTCGTGGATACGTGGCGTTATATCGATACGTCGAGCCTGTTGACACGGTGTTTGTGCTGGCGATTCGCGGGCAGCGGGAGGCTGGTTACGAGCGAGCTTGATACTTCAGCGCGCCCGACGTGCGGGAGCACGCGACGGCGTTTGCTCAGTGCGTCACAATACAGAGTTTTTGCAAAACGTAGAGCAGGAATATACTTCCCACCATGAATGTTGATCCCGAAGCCCTCTATCGGCAATTGGGTCGCCTCATTGAGACGATGCCTGCCCGATCTAAGTGATACGGAATCAAAGGCGTTGCTGGATGATCTGCAAACGTTGAATCTGAACGATGAACGCCCGCTGTGGGAAATATTGGGGCTGGCGATTCCGCTGGATACGGTGTGGAAGGAGCCGCGCATCGGCGAACTCAAAACCCTGTTGGCTTTGGCTATCGGCAATGAAGACGCCACGCGTGAAGGCTGCGACTGGATCCATCATTTTCAGGAAATGAAACCGGCGCGGCGGCTGGTGTATCGCTGCATCGAGAGTCTGATGAATCTGGATGACACGGCGAACTACCGCCGCTCGCTGGATTTGCTCTATGGCAAGGAAACCGTGCGTCAGGCGGCGGCGTTACTGGATCGCAGCGAAAAGTTCTTCGGGCTGGAGACGCTGGGCGTGGATATGCAGGGTAGTGCCATGCATACAACCCTGCTCGCGGCGTACGATAAATTGTTCGCGTAAGCGGACTGATTCAATACTGATTCAATACTGAGCCAATACTGAGCCAATACTGAGCCAAGAAACCCCCTGCCGGGCCTGATTTTCGCTATGCTCTGTGTAAGGCTGCGATGGCGCAAGCGTTTTGCGTCGCGCACGCTGACGGAAGGTTCAACATCACCGTAATGGAGACCGAAAATGGGCAACCGCGACAAGCAAGGCAGAGAACCAAAGAAACCGAAGAAACCGAAACCGCCCGCAAAATGCGGCCAGGTGTCCGGCGCATAAAAAAGAAGGCGCGACGCGCGGCTTTTCCATCTGCCGGGCGAGGGCGCCCGGTAAAGGCATGCTGATTTACATCCACGGCTTTAACAGTGCGCCCGGTTCGCACAAGGCGCGGCTCGTGGGAGAGCGAATGCGCGCGCTGGGGCGCGAGAGCGAATATTTCGTGCCCGCGTTGCCGCACCGGCCCGCCGAGGCGATGGCGCTATTGTGCGAGGCCGTCGAGCACAATCCCGATGCCGCGCTGATAGGCAGTTCGCTTGGTGGCTACTACGCCACGTGGCTCGCCGAAAAATACGCGCTGCGCGCCGTGCTGGTGAATCCGGCGGTGCGGCCTTATGAGTTATTGAGCGGCTATCTCGGCCCGCAGAAAAATCTCTACACCGGCGCGCATTACGAACTCACCATGCAGCACGTCGAGGAATTGATGTCGTTCGACGTTGCCGCCATCACGCCGGAGCGCTACATGCTGATTACGCGCAGCGGCGATGAGGTGCTCGACTATCGGCTAGGCGTCGAAAAATATCGTGGCGCGCGACAGTGGGTGATTCCCGGCGGCGATCATGGGTTTGGCGATTTCGATAAATACCTGGATGCAACGCTGGCGTTCTGCGGGATTGAGCCGTCGGGTGTCGCCAGCAATTGACCATGGCCACGCCGGGGAATACATTGCTGAACAGCACGCGACACAAATAGGGAGGGGAGCATGAGCACCAATCCAGCCGGCGCCGATACACGCGAACCCGACCGTGTATTGTTGCGCGCGATACTCGCCGACATTCAGGCCGGCATCAACGAGCGCAATCTCGACAAGATACTCGGCCATCTGCACGACGACGCGGTGGTCACCTATCAAAACGCCGAGGTAAGCCGCGGCAAGGCCGAGGTCAGCGCGCATTTTAATCAGCACTTCATGGGCGGCAACCCGATCATCAAGCGCTTCACGATCAGCGGCGAAATTGCCGCACCCGCCGTGTTCATGGACGATGTTGCCGTGGCGCACGGCCGCTGCCACGACGAAATGGAGTTGACCAGCGGGCGCAAGTTCGCGCTCGACGGCAAATGGAGCGCCACCATCCTCAAGCGGCAGGACAAGTGGCGCGTGGCGTGTCTGCATTTCTCCACCAACGTGCTCGACAACTCGGTGGTGAGCGGCATCAAGCGGTTTGCGTGGGTGTGCGCGGCGGGCGCGTTTGTGCTGGGCGGCTTGCTCGGGGCGCTGCTGGCGGGCGCAAAGATCGTTTGGTAAAACCCGCCGCACTGACGATTCCGGGCACGCTCAATGCCGTGCTGGTGTTCGGCGTGCTGGCACTCGCCGTCGCGCTGCTGAAGGCGGCTTCGGTGACGCACGACCCTCTGCTGATCGCGCTGATGGGTGTGGCGTTCGCATATCTGATGCTCACCAACTACTCGCTCGCGCACGAGGCCGCGCACGACAAGCTTGCCGCCAATACGCGGCGCAATTACTGGCTGGGGCTGATACCCGCGACGCTGTTTCCGATGTCGCTGACGCTGCTGGTCAACACGCATACGCGGCACCATTTTCAGAACCGCGCCGACGAGGAGATGTTCGATTATTTTCATACAGAGGATAACCGGGCGGTCAAGCTCGTCACGTGGTACGGCATCATGCTCGGCGTGTTCGGATTTTATCCGCCGCTGGCAACCGTGCTGCTCGCCGTGTTTCCACTGCGCTGGGTGCAACACAGCGTCGATAAAACAAAATCGACTCGCGCCTACCTTTCGCAATTTTCCGATGACGAATTGCGGCGCATGCGGCGCGAGTTTATCTACATTGTTGGTTTTTTTGCCTTGCTGATCGGGGGCCTGGGGATTTCGCCGTGGATACTGCTGCTGTTTTACGCCATGGCGCTAGTCAACTGGTCCACGCGCCAATTCGTCGAGCACGCCTACACGCCGCTGCACACCGTCGAGGGCAGCCTTAACCTCAAACATTTTTCGTGGATGAGCTGGCTGCTGTTGCACCGCGAGCTTGATTTGAATCACCATCGGCGCCCCGATGTGCCGTGGATATATTTGCCCGCGTTGTCCGCGCCGGATGAGCGCCGCATTCATTACCTCGCGCAGTACGCCGCGATGTGGCTGGGGCCGAGGCCTGTTGCGAGACAGCGCGCCCGATCCGCGGATGCCGGCGTGGCGCAGACTTAGATAAGTCGCGGCGTTTGCTGTACAAGAAATTGCTCGTGCCTTACTGTGTGGAATGTAATCGTATCAATTGACTCACCCGGAGAAATCATGCTGAAAATAGTGTCGCTGTTGTCGAGATTGTTCATCGTGTGCGCCGCGTTCTGCACCAATGCGGGCGTTGTTGCCGCGCAGGCGCCTGCCGCGCCTTTCAAGCTGGTTTCGATGAAATATTTCAGCGATCAGATCATCAACAAGGCCGAGAAGACGCCGGGCGGCTTCAAGGTCGAGTTCGGCGTGCGTGCGGGCAATGTGAAAGGCCCCGGCTCTGAATTGTCGAGCGCGGATTTTCCGGAAAAGCAGCTCGTGCAACACAGCCGCGCGCAGTTCAGCACCGGTAGCGCGGGGAAAACCGTGAACCTGGTGGTGTTTGCCGAGAAAACCACGAGGGGCGTCGAGAAGAAAGTGATCGCCCTGTCGGGCAAGGTATCAAACGACGGCAACCTGCCGATTGAAGTGTCTCTCGAAGGCGCATGGCCCGTAGGTGTCTACCGAATGGAGTTTTACGACGGCAAGACATTGATCGGCAAGACCAACTACAACGTGCTCGCGGCGCAGCAGCGCACTTCGCCCATCCAGTTAAAGCAGGTGAAAGTTTTCACGCAGGAGAACAACAAGATGGTGGAGCGCCCAACGCCCAAGCCCAGCGACCGCTACCTTGAGTTCATAGGCATCACTGCCGGCGCGCAAACGGCCGGTGCGACAGTCACCTTTACGCTGACTTTTCTCGGCGCGGGTGATGGCAAGGTCAGCCAGCAGGTCATGAACGTAACGGTGAAAGAGTGGCCGCTTGAAAACACCGCACTGGGATTTAATGTTGAGTTGCCGCGCGATTGGCCGCAAGGCAAGTATCGTGTTGAGTACGTGATCGACGGCAAGCCGCTGGGCAATTCCGCGTTCGAGATCAAGGCGTAACTGATAAGGCCGCATCGCGCCGCGTTGGTTTGAAGTCAAACGCGCGCAACGATCGCGTAGGATAGCGATTCGATAACAGATAAACCGGATTTTCTGGAGGATAAAATGTTGTTTATAAACAAATACTTACGTTTACTCATCGGCGTGGCGGCAGCACTCGCGTTGCTGGCGCCGGGGTTCGCTTCGGCGCAAAAACTGTCGCGTGCCGCGCCGTTTCCGGAGGCGTCGGAGGAACTGTATGGCGTCGCTTCCGGCGGCAAGCTCTATGTGTTTGGCGGATTGGCGCCAGGGTGGACGCCCAAGGGTTTGGTCTACGAATACGACCCGGCGAGCGACCAATGGACGAAGAAGAAGAACATGCCCATCGCCACGCATCACCTTGGCTTCGCCGAGTTAAACGGCAAGATTTATCTGTTCGGCGGCTTCGTTAAACCGGCAAAAGGACCAACGGCTTGGGAGCCCGTCGACAACACATGGGAATACGATCCAGTGAACGATAGCTGGAAGGCGTTGGCGCCGCTGGCCAGAAAACGCGGGTCAACGGTAGCCGTGGCTCACGGCGGGAAGATTTTCCTGTTGGGCGGCGCGGGTGTGCATCCGGGATCCAAGGAAACCGCGTTACATCCGGCACGGCCGCACCGCGCACTGGCAACGGTCGAGGTTTACGATCCGGCCACGAATTCGTGGAAAGCATTGCAAGACATGCCTACCGCACGCAACCATGGCGCTTCCGCCGTGGTCAACAACAAGATTTATTACATAGGCGGCCGTATCGGCAACGCATTCATCACGCGTGCCAGCAACACTGATATTGTCGAGGTCTACGACCCGGCCACCGATCAGTGGGGGCCGCTACTGGCGCCCATGCCTACGCCGCGCAGCGCGATTGCATGGGGTACCCACAATAATCGCATCTACGTCGCCGGCGGCGAGGAGCGGGGCAGTGGTTTTCAGCGTACGTTCCGTGCGGTCGAGGCGTACGATCCGGCAACGAATCGCTGGCTTGCACTGCCGCCGATGGAGTTCCCGCGTCACGGTCTGGCGGGTACGATCATCAACGGCAAGTTTCATCTGATCAGCGGCAACGCCGCGTCAGGCGGCGCGCCGGGCACGCATATCGATTCGGATGTGCATGAGGTGATTGATTTGGATGCGCGGTAGGGTGAATTCCGACTTGATTTCGAATACGGTGCTTTAAGTTCGCCGGGGGCAGCCCGGCGGCTGGTCACTTTCTTTGAACGGCCAAAGAAAGTAACCAAAGAAAGGCCGCCCCAGGTTCGCCGGCCCTTCGGGCTTCCCTGCGCTGCTCGCCACGCCGGGCGGCTGCGGAACTCGCGCTACGCGCTCAGACAGTCCTCGCCGACTTCCCCCGGCGCGGCTGCGCTGCTCGGCGGCTCACATGGGGTCTCACTTCTTGCACCTGCGCTGAATATGCATTTCTATTCTTCTATGTTGCACCCCGTAACACTGCGTGGATCAGGGGTAGTCTCGCGCACGCACTCGCTTCACTTTATTGGCACAATGTCACCATGACATTGCACCCCACGCCGCATTCACAAGCACCCGAAGAAGCCGCCACCAAGCTGCTGCAACTGATACGCGAGTTCGTTGCGGGCACGCGCCCGCTGCGTGTGTCGGCGTTGTCGCTCGATTCGGCGCTCGAACGCGATCTCGGTATCGACAGTCTCGGCCGCGCGGAGCTTTTGCTGCGCGTGGAGCAGGCGTTTAACTGCGGTTTGCCGGACCGCGCGTTGACGGAAGTCGAAACGCCGCGCGATTTGCTGCGTTATGTGCTGGCCGCGTCGGCGCCTTCGGCCTCGGTGGAACACGCCGTAACCACGTTGAGTGTTGCAAGCGATGTGGGTTTTCCCGATCAGGCCGCGACGCTGAACGAAGTGCTCGATTGGCACGTGGCGCATCACCCACAGCGCGTGCAGATTCATCTTTACGGCGAAGGCGATTCCATCGAGGACATCACTTACGCCGCGCTGAAAGCGGGCGCGGAGTCCGTCGCGGCGGAGTTGATCGAGCGCGGCCTGCAGCCGGGTCAGACGGTGGCGATCATGCTGCCGACCTCGCGCGATTATTTTTTCAGCTTCTTCGGCATCCTCATGGCGGGCGGCGTGCCGGTGCCGATTTATCCGCCGACGCGGCTCGCGCAGCTCGAGGATCACATGCGCCGCCACGCCAGCATCCTCGCCAACGCGCAGGCGGCGATGCTGATCACGGTGGCGGAGGCGAAGTCGGTCGCACTGGTGCTGCGCTCGCAGATCGAATCACTGCGCGCGGTGTTGACGGCTGCCGATTTCACGAACGGGCAAATGCTCGTGCATCGGCCACGCCCTGCCGCGGATGATCTGGCGTTTTTGCAATACACCTCCGGCTCCACCGGCAACCCCAAGGGCGTGATGTTGAGTCACGCCAACCTGCTTGCCAACGTGCGCGCGATGGGGCGCGCCGCGCGCGTGACGACGGCGGATGTGTTCGTGAGCTGGCTGCCGCTGTATCACGACATGGGGTTGATCGGCGCGTGGTTCGGCAGTCTTTATCATGGCTTTCCGCTGGTGGTGATGCCGCCGCTGGCGTTTCTCGCGCGGCCGCAGCGCTGGCTCACGGCGATCCATCGCCATCGCGGCACGCTGTCGGGCGCGCCGAATTTTGCCTACGAGTTGTGCGCGCGCAAGATCGACGACCGGCATCTGAAAGGACTCGATCTGTCGTCGTGGCGTTTTGCCTTCAACGGCGCGGAGCCGGTGAATGCCGAGACGCTTATCGCGTTTCGCGACCGCTTTGCGTCCTATGGTTTGAAGCCCGAAGCCATCGCGCCGGTGTACGGGTTGGCGGAATGTTCGGTGGGCCTCGCCTTTCCCCCGCCCAATCGCGCGCCGGTGATCGAGCGCATTGAACGCGATGCGTTCACCAGCAGCGGGCACGCCGTCATCGCGGACGCGAATAATTCGGATGCCTTGAACATCGTCGGCTGCGGCATGCCGTTGCCCGGCCACGAGATACGCATCGTCAACACCGCCGGTTATGAAGTCGGCGAGCGTTACGAAGGGCGTTTGCAATTCAAGGGGCCGTCAACCACGCGCGGCTATTATCGCAACATGGAGCAGACCGCGCTGTTGTTCGACGGCGAGTGGATCAACAGCGGCGATCAGGCGTATGTCGCCAACGGCGAAGTTTTTCTTACGGGCCGCGTGAAGGACGTGATCATACGCGGCGGGCGCAATGTTTATCCGTACGATCTTGAACAGGCAGTGGGTGAATTGCCCGGCATGCGCCGCGGCTGCGTCGCGGTGTTCGGCAGCCCCGATCCGGCGAGCGGCACCGAGCGGCTCATCGTGCTCGCCGAAACGCGCATCAGTGACGCTGCGCAGCGCAAAGAAATAGTTAATAAAATCAATAACTTATCTCTTGACCTGCTGGGCATGCCACCGGACGATGTGATGCTCGCGCCGCCGCACACCGTGTTGAAAACCTCCAGCGGCAAGCTGCGCCGCGCGGCCAGCCGCGACGTGTACGAACGCGGCGGGCGCGCCGAGAAACCGGCGCCGGTGTGGCGGCAGTTCATGCGCATGGCGTGGTCGGGCGTGTTGCCGCAGACGCGCCGCGCGCTTCGCGCCTGCGGCGAGTTGCTTTACGCCGCGTACGCGTGGCTGGTGTTCGCACTGCTCGCGCCGGGCGTGTGGCTTGCGGTGGCGCTTGTGCGCAAACCAGGATTCGGCCGCGCGCTGATTCATTATGCCGCGCGGCTAATGCTGCGATTGCTCGGCTCGCGCGTCACGGTGCAAGGCCTTGAACATTTGCCGCGCACGCCGGCCATCATCGCCATGAACCACACCAGCTACCTCGACGGCACATGCCTCGCGGCGGTGTTGCCGCCCGGCTTCGCGCACGCCTACATCGTCAAGCGCGAGTTCGCCGTGCCGTTGATACCGAGACTATTTTTCGCGGGCATCGGCGCCACCTTTGTCGAACGCTTCGATGCAAAGCAGGGGCTGGACGACGTTGAGCAAGCGGCACGACTGCTCGCGGGTGGCGACTCGCTGGTGTTTTTTCCCGAAGGCACTTTCGTGCGGCAAGCAGGCCTGCTGCCGTTTCGCATGGGCGCGTTCACACTCGCGGCGCGCGCGGGTGTGAGTGTCACGCCCATCACCATACGCGGCGCACGCGCGATGCTGGTGGGGGACAACTGGTTTCCGCGCCACGGCGCGGTGCATATCAACATCGGCGCGCCGATCATGCCCGGCGGCGCCGATTGGGATGCGGCCGTCCGTTTGCGTGACGCCACGCGCGCGGAAATCCTGCGCGGGTGTGGCGAGCCGGATTTGGGTTGAGGGCTTTAAGGGCAGGGGCTTTTTAGCCACGGATAAACACGGATTAACGCAGATAAACCCTCGGCATTGGGGCGAACGCAAGCGTTCAGATCGGTCACATAGGGTCAGCATGTAATTCTCGTTCGGATCGGATTGCGGTCTGGATTCCGGTTTTTCCCGCGCGAACGTGTTTGTTTTTAATCTGTGTTCATTTGTGTTAATCCGTGGCTAAAAGGTTTTGAAGTTGAACTTCCTTACGCCCGCCACCCATCGCGTATAATCCGCGCCCACTCATCCAACCCGCCGCATAGCGGTTATCCATGAACGTTTTTTACGAAGAAGAAGGCGGATTCAAGGCCGGAGCGGTACTCGCGGACAACACGACCTCGCTGCAGGTCGAGGCGCCGCATGGCAAGCGCTCCAAGATCAAGGCGGCGAATGTGCTGCTGCGGTTTACCGAGCCGGCGCTGGGTGAATTCATGGCGCGCGCGCAGGCGGCCGCCGACGCCATCGATATTGATTTTCTGTGGCAGTGCTGCGCCGATGCCGAGTTCGATTACCTCACGCTCGCGCGCGAGTACTTCGGCCACGAACCCGCCGCCATTGAATCGGCCGCGGCGTTGATGCGTTTGCACGGCGCGCCGATGTATTTTTACAAGAAGGGCCGGGGGCGTTACAAGTCGGCCCCCGAGGAATCGCTGAAGGCCGCACTCGCGAGTGTCGAGCGCAAGAAGCAGCAGGCCGCGTTAAAGCAGCAGTACATTGACGCGCTGACAGCATCAAAACTGCCCGACGCCTACACGCCGATATTGACCACGCTGCTCTACAAACCCGACGTGAACAGCATCGAGTGGAAGGCGCTGGAAGAAACCAGTGCCGCGTTGCGCACCACACCCGCGCGACTGCTGGAGCGTTGCGGCGCGCTGCCGTCCACGCACGACTATCACCTGGGCCGTTTTTTGTTCGAGAATTTCCCGCGTGGCACCGCGCATGACGCCTATCCCGAGCCGCACGAAATCGGCGAGTTGCCGCTGGCGGATGTGGACGCCTACAGCATCGACGACGCGGCCACCACAGAGATCGACGATGCGTTTTCGGTGAGCACGCTGCGCAACGGCAACACGCGCATCGGCATACACATCGCGGCCCCCGCGCTGGCGATCACGCCCGATTCCGCCTACGAACGACCCGCGCGCGAGCGGTTATCGACGGTGTATTACCCCGGCGGCAAGATCACCATGCTGCCGGAGGCGGCGATCACGCATTACACGCTGGGCGAACAGCGCGCGTGCCCGGCGTTGTCGCTGTATGCGGAAATCACGCCGGATTTTCAGGTGCTATCGACTGAAACCAGAGTCGAGCGCGTGCGCATCGCCGCCAACCTGCGGCACGACGTGCTGGAGCCCGCGTTCAACGCCGAGGCGCTGGAACGTGGCGACATCGACCACGCACAGGGCAGCGAGCTTAAATTGCTGTGGCAATTTGCATCGCATCTCGGCCACACGCGGCGCGGTGGCGAGCCGGAGCAGGAGCAACGCGCCGAGTATTCGTTCGAAGTCGAGAACGACCGTGTCACCATCAGCCGCCGCGTGCGCGGCTCGGCCATCGACAGGCTGGTGTCGGAGCTGATGATTTTCGTCAACAGCACCTGGGGCCGTGTGTTGGCGGAGCAGCAAATCGCCGCGATCTATCGCGTGCAGAGCACGGGCAAGGTGCGCATGAGCACCGCGCCCGGCGCGCACGAAGGCCTGGGCGTTGAGCATTACATCTGGGCAAGCTCGCCGTTGCGGCGTTATATCGATCTCATCAACCAGCGTCAGTTGATCGCGTTTGCGCGCGGTGAAACGCCGCCGTATCGCGCGGGCGACGAAGCGCTGCTCTCCGCGATGCGCGATTTTGAAATTGCATACGATGCCTACGCCGAATTTCAGCGCACCATGGAGCGCTACTGGTCGCTGCGCTGGCTCATACAAGAGAACAAGCTCAGCGTGACCGCGAGCGTGATTCGCGACAACCTGGTGCGCTTTGACGATCTGCCGTGGGTGCAGCGGGTGAATTCGCTGGCCGAGCAATTGCCCGGCACCGGCGTCGATCTGGAGTTATCGCACATCGATCTCATCGAATTGTCGTTGCATTGCGAATTCGTCAAAATACATTAAATAAACGCCACAAGTATCGGTAAATAAACAATTTTTCTTGCAGATTCAAAAGGCTGGATTACAATATCCAGCCATGAGTCAGAAGCTGGCCAAGAAAGTCGTCCCGATCTCGCGCCGCGGTAAAAGCGTGCATCGCGTGGTGCGCGGCAACGCCTCCGCGGTGCTCGACACGCGGCTCACCGCGCTTGAACGCCATGTCTACGGCCTGGACCGGCGGCTGGTTGAGATCCGCCTCGACATGCGTTTTCAGGCGGCGCTGGCGGCGTCGATCCTGCTGCACCTGTGCGTCATACTCTTCGTCACCTTCAAGCTGCCCGATAAATCGATCGGCAACGCCAATCAGCCGCTCGAAGTGGTGCTGGTCAACGCCAAATCCAAAACCAAGCCGGTGAAAGCCGACGCCCTCGCGCAGCACAATCTCGACGGCGGCGGCAACACTGACAAGGCATTGCGCGCGAAGAGTCCGCTGCCGGTGCCGCAAACCGATAACCAGATGAACGATGTCACGCTGGCGCAGCGCCGCGTCGAGCAGCTTGAGCAAGAGATGCGCAAGATGCTGGTGCGGCAGAAAGCAGGTGCGAGCGTCACCACGGTGCCCGCGCAGCCGCAGGAGCAGACACCCGCCGACGCGCCGCTGACGCCGGACGCGGCCGATGTGGTGCAGCGTAGACTCGAAATCGCACAGTTGCAGGCGCGCATTTCAAAAGACGTCATCGCCTATCAGGAACGGCCGCGCAAGATGTTCATCGGCGCGCGTGCGGCGGAATATCGCTTTGCGCGTTACGTCGAGGACTGGCGCGCCAAGGTCGAGCGCGTGGGCGAAATCAATTATCCGCAAGCGGCGCGCGAGCGCAAGATTTACGGCAGCCTGGTGCTGACGGTGAGCATCAAGGCCGACGGCACGCTGGATCGAGTCGAGATCAGCCGCTCATCCGGGCACAAAGTGCTCGACGACGCGGCGCGGCGCATCATCACGCTGGCCGCGCCTTATGCGCAGTTCCCGCCGGATATCGCCAAGGACACCGATATCATCAGCATCACGCGCACCATGACCTTCACGCGCGCGGATCGCTTGCAGACTGAATAATCGCGGTTGCGGCGCATGACCGATCTCTACGCCGTCATCGGCAACCCCGTGGCGCACAGCAAGTCGCCTGCGATACACGCAGCCTTCGCTCGACAGACATCGCAACATATTGATTATAAACATCTTTTTTGCGAGATCGGCGCGTTCACGCAAACCGTCGCGACGTTTCGCGCGCAGGGCGGCAAGGGTCTGAATGTCACCTTGCCGTTCAAGCACGAAGCCTATGCACTCGCCACGCAACGCAGCGAGCGCGCCACGCAAGCGGGCGCGGTCAACACGCTGAAATTCGTTGATGATGTTGTCGAAGGCGACAACACCGACGGCGTGGGCTTGATACGCGACATCATGCAGAACCTGCAATTTGAGTTGCGCGGCAAGCGAGTGTTGCTGCTGGGCGCGGGTGGCGCGTCATTTGGTGTCGTGGGGCCGTTGTTGGCGCAGCCTATTTGGTGGCTAACTATCGCCAATCGTACGGTGTCGAAAGCTGTCGAACTGCGCGCGCGCTTCGCCGCGCACTTTAAAGTTGATGGCTGCGGCTACGACACGCTCAAGGGCAGCCAGTTCGATCTGGTGATCAACGCCACTTCCGCGGGCCTTTCGGGCGCGATGCCGGCATTGCCCGATGACGTGTTTGCCAGGGACGCACTGGCCTACGACATGGTGTATGGCAGGCAAACACCCTTCATGCAATTCGCCCAGGCACGCGGTGCACGCGTGGCCGACGGCCTCGGCATGCTGGTCGAACAGGCGGCGGAATCGTTCTTCATCTGGCGCGGCGTGCGGCCCGCGACCGCGCCGGTGATCGAACAGCTACAGCGTGAGGGATGAGGCCGTGCTTTAATGCGCCTCACGCCTCACCCCTCACGCTTTTCAGAAACATCCCGTGCTAAAAACCACGCTGCGCTGGTTCCTGCGGATTCTGCTGGCGTTCATCGCCGTGCTGGTGCTGATCCAGTTGTGGTTCGCCGCGCACGTTGCGTACTGGGTGAAGTACGATCCGTCGTCCACCGCATTCATGCGCGGGCGCCTGGCGATACTGCGCGAGAACGATGGCAAGGCCAAGTTGCGTCATCAGTGGGTGGCGTACGAAAAAATTTCCGTGCACCTGAAACGTTCGCTGATCGCGGCCGAGGACTCCACGTTTCTCGCCCATCGCGGCTTTGACTGGAAGGGAATCCGCGAGGCGCACGAGCGCAATATGCGTGAAGGCGAGCTGGTCGCTGGTGGTTCCACCATCACGCAGCAGCTGGCGAAGAATCTTTTTTTCTCCGGCAAGCGCACGGTGTGGCGCAAGCTGCAGGAGGCGGCGGTCACGGTGATGATTGAGTCGATGATGTCCAAGCGCCGCATCCTCGAAATTTATCTGAACGTGATCGAATGGGGCGAGGGCGTGTTCGGCGCCGAGGCCGCGGCGCGTTATCACTTCGGAACCAGCGCCGCGAATCTCGGCCCCGAACAAGCCGCGCGGCTGGCGGCGATGGTTCCCAGCCCGCGCCGCTACGGCCCCGGCGCCAACACGGTGTATCTGCAAAAACGCACGCACATCATCGCCGCGCGCGCGCGCATGGTTGCGCCGCCGCAGTGATTCAAGCCGCCAGCGCCCAACCGTCAAGCGACGCCATTTCAGCGGCGACACCATAACGCCCGCCCGCATCACGCGTGACCGATGCCATCGCGCAGCCGTGATCGTGGGCGAAGAAAAGCCGCACGCCGCGCGCCAGCTTGTCATCGAGAAAGCAGGTCTTCTCGTCGATCAGCATCTCCGGGTAACGGTCGTAACCCATGGTCACGGGCGCGTGCACCCACGGCCTGCCTGGAATCAGATCCGTGCAAAACACCACGCCATTGTTTCCGCCGATGGCCGCGAGCAGCAGGCCCGGCGTGTGGCCGTTGCTGTACTCGAAGCGTACCTGCGCCCCCAGCGTGGGTGAGCGGTCGCCATCGACAATTTCCAGCCGGCCAGAGGCTTCAAGCAGCGAGGGCAATTCGGGGATGAACGAGGCGCGGTCGCGCGCATGCGGTTTCACCGCGCGTTCCCAGCATTCGCGGCCGACGATGAACGTCGCATTCGGGAACAATAGCCGGTGCGCTTCACCGGCTTGCCACGGCGCCAGCAAGCCGCCGGCATGATCGAAGTGCAGGTGCGACAGCACCACGGCGTCGATGTCCTCGTGCGTGAATCCGGCTTGCTTTAACGACGCGAGCAGCACGTGGCCATCTTCCACCACGCCGTAACGTTCCTTGAGCTTCGGCTCGAAAAACGCGCCGATGCCGGTTTCAAACAACACGCGCTTTCCGACATTGTTGCCATCGTCACCGACGCCGGTGGCGAGCAGCGCGCGGCACGCCAGCGGCACGCGATTGTCCGCATCGGGTTTGATCCAGCGCGACCACAATGCGCGCGGCGCGTTGCCGAACATCGCGCCGCCGTCGAGTTTTTGCGAATTACCCAGGATGGACCACAGGCGAATCATCGAATTCTATACCGTAAGCGATTGATTTTATTGATATTTGTTTTAGAGCGCGCCGCGTTATATGCTACCCGTTTTTCACGGAGCACACCATGCATCGCAGACACTTTCTCAACACGCTGGCTGGCTTGGGCTTGGCGGGCGCGGGCCTCGACACACTCGCACAGCGCACGCCCGACGTGATATTCGTGCCGACCGACTATCAGGTCGTCATCTCCATGCTGAAACTCGCGCAGGTGACCAGCAAGGATATTGTCTATGACTTGGGATGCGGCGACGGGCGTTTTGTCGTCACCGCGGCGCGGCAGTTCGGCGCGCGCGGCGTGGGCATCGACATCGATCCGGAGCGCATCAAGGAAGCGCGCGAACTCTCGGCGCGCACCGGTGCGGACGACAAGGTGCGTTTCATCAAAGGCGATTTGTTTGAAACCAACATCAGCGAAGCGACCGTGGTGACGCTGTATCTGTTGACACGGCTTAATCTGAAATTGCGGCCAAAGCTGATGAAGGAACTCAAGCCCGGCACGCGCATCGTGTCGCATGCGTTCGACATGGGGGACTGGGCGCCGGAGAAAACGGAATCCGTGGGGGCGTCGTCTATTTATTTATGGCGGATTCCGGCGCGGTGATGAGCATTGTAATTTGCCGGAGAGGACGTAGGGCGCAATCGCCGAAGGCATTGCGCCGATCCATTGTAAAAAATTTCGGGCTATTGCTATTACGCTGGGGTTTAGATACTTCAAACCCCAAGTTCGCCGGGGGCAGCCCGGCGGCTGGTCACTTTTCTTGTGCCGCCAAGAAAAGTAACCAAAAGAAGGCGGCCCCCACTTCGCCGGCCCTTCGGGCTTCTGCTCCGCTTCAAGTGTGCCCTTGCCTGCACTGCTGGGCTGCTCGGCGGCTCAGAGGGGGATTCACTTCGCACACTGGCGGTCGGACTTGCGAATCCATTCGATGATGCAGCACCCCAAAAACTCCAACAAGGCGCGTGCCACGAATCCAACTCGCTGGCTCTTTGGATTCGCGCCGCTTCTTCTTGCGAGCTGTGTTACCTCTAGCCTCAACACGACCTACACAGTAAGCGGCGATGAAATCCGCACACCGCTCACCAGCGCCGCGCCCGATGCCGCGCGCGGACGCTCCATTCTGATCAGCCGCGAGAGTAACTGCATTCTTTGCCATGCCGCGCCGGAAACTGGC
The DNA here is from genome assembly GCA_945901405.1 of Bordetella parapertussis. Taxonomy (GTDB): domain Bacteria; phylum Pseudomonadota; class Gammaproteobacteria; order Burkholderiales; family SG8-41; genus CAMDLH01. The sequence continues at coordinate 15,563 of CAMDLH010000043.1, forward strand.
GAGCGTTTTTTTGGCAATCTTGCGCCGCCGTTGTCGGGGGTGGGTGCGCGTTTGTCGGCGGCGCAGTTGCGCATGCGCATTGTTGATTCGGCGCGGCTTAATCGCGAGACTATAATGCCCTCTTACTACAAGGTTGACGGCCTCGCGCGGGTGCCGGAAACTCATCGTGGCAAGCCGATTCTGACGGCTGGCCAGATCGAAGATGTCATCGCGTATTTGCGGACTTTGAAATGAATTCCCCTCGCTCTCGCACACAACGCCGCCGCCTGATACGGGGCATGGCCGCTGGTGCGCTATTGCCCTTGGCCGCGCCGCTGCTGGCGCAGGAGAACGCTTCGCTCACGGAGCCAGCGGAAACCATCGTGCCGGTGCTGAAGCAATTTACCAGTGGCGCGGCGGTGAGGCGCGGCAAGATCAAGCTTGAAATTCCGTTTCTTGCGGAGAACGGCAATCTGGTGCCGTTGAAGGTGGCCGTCGATAGCCCCATGAGCGAGGCCGATCATGTGCGCGCGATCTACATTTTGTCGGAGAAAAATCCGCGCCCGGTGATCGCGAAGATTTCGCTCACGCCCAAATCGGGGCGCGCGGAGCTGACCACGCGCATCCGGCTGGCCACATCGCAGCGCGTGGTCGCGGTGGCGCAGTTGTCTGACGGCTCGTTCTGGTCCGACACGCGCGAGGTGGTGGTCACCGAAACCGCCTGTCTTGACGCGACATGAGTGCAACATGAGCAAGACGTGAGCACGAAATGAGCGCGACCCGATCATGACTATTGCCAGATTGCAAGTTCCGTCACGGGCCAGGCGCGGCGAGATTATTGACGTGCGCGTGGCGATCCAGCATCCGATGGAAACCGGATTTCGCCGCGACAATTTCGGCCAGGCGATCCCCAAGAACACCATCAACAATCTGGTATGCCGCTACAACGGCGTCGAGGTGTTCCGCGCCGAGATGGGCTCGGGCATCACCGCCAATCCCTATCTGCAGTTCACCATCGTCGCCGAAGCCAGCGGCACTATCGAACTCGATTGGGTGGATGATCGCGGCGAAAAAGGCGCGGCCAGTGCAAAGATTGATGTGGATGCGTAACGCGTTCACGCCACTCCTGCTTACGCTGCTCGCGTTGCTCTCCTGCACGGCGGCAGGCGCCGAACTCGCCACCCGCCCGCAACCGCTCAAATCAGGGACTGAGTTCCTCAGCGCCGAAGTACGCGCTGTGCAGCAAGATGACTTTTCCAGTCCGGCGACGTTGTGGGTGCAGCGCGGTGAGAAACTGTGGAGCCAGAAGGCGGGCGCGGCGGAGAAATCCTGCGCCGATTGCCATCAGGATGCGCGCACGAGCATGAAGGGCGTGTCGCCGCGGTATCCGAAGATCGATGCGGGCACGGCGCGGCTCACCAACATCGAAGGCCGCATCAATACATGCCGCACGAAACATCAGCAGGGCGCGGCACTGACGTATGAATCGGACGAACTGCTCTCGCTCACCACCTATGTCGCGCATCAATCGCGCGGGTTGCCGGTCAACGTGACCATCGACCCACAGAACCGGCGCCATTTCGAGCGCGGACGCGATCTGTTCAACACACGCATCGGCCAGATCAACCTCGCCTGCACGCACTGTCACGACCGCAACTTCGGACGCAAATTGCTCAACGACACGATCAGCCAGGGGCACGGCAATGGCTTCCCCACATACCGGCTCGAATGGCAGACGCTGGGTTCGCTGCACCGCCGGCTGCGCGCGTGTTTCTTCGGTGTGCGCGCGGAGTTGCCGCCGGCGGGCGCGCAGGATTTGCTCGATCTTGAATTGTTTCTGGCGTGGCGCGGGCAGGGCTTGCTGGTGGAGACGCCGGCGGTGCGGCGATAAATTGACAGTAACACGCCGCTATATTCTTGCGGTTGTTCTTGCGCTCTTCGCCGCAACGGCAAAGAGTGCAACGTACCCTGACCGCCCGATCCGCTTCGTCGTCGCCTTCGCGCCCGGCGGCAGTATCGATCTCGTGGCACGCCAGTTCGCGCAGCGCCTGACGGCGGCTCTTGGCCAGCAGGTTGTCGTCGATAACCGTCCCGGCGCGGGCGGCAACCTGAGCGCGGAGATCGTTGCCCGATCCGCGCCCGACGGTCACACGATCTACATCTGCGCGCCGTCGCTGGTGGTGAACGCTTCGCTTTATTTGCGGCTCGCGTATGACCCGCTGCGCGATTTCGCGCCGGTGACGTTGCTCGCCTCGGTGCAGAACGCGCTGGTGGCGTATCCGGGCTTTGCCGTTAAATCGGTGAAGGAACTGATTGCGCTGGCGAAGGCGAAGCCGGGGCAGATCAATTACGCTTCCACCGGCAGCGGCAGTTCAGGGCATCTCATCATGGAAATGTTCCGCGCGCAGGCGGGCATCGATTTGCTGCATATCCCGTACAAGGCGATCAGCCAGACCACCGCCGATCTGATCAGCGGGCAGGTGTCGCTGTGGTTTCCGACGATCCCCGGCGCGCTGCCGCACATCCGCGCGGGGCGCATGCGCGCGCTGGCATCCGCGGGCGCCAAGCGCTCGCCCGCGCTGCCGGACGTGCCGAGCATGGCCGAGGCCGCGCTGCCGGGGTTCGAGGCCTCGACGTGGTATGCGATTCTGACGCCGGCGGGCGTCAAGCCGCACGTCATAAGCACGCTCAACGCGGAATTCCTGCGCGCGCTGCGCGCCCCGGACATGCAGGAGCGGCTGGCCGCGCAAGGCATCGAATCCATCGGCGGCACGCCGGAGCAACTCGCCGCGCATCTGAAGAGCGAGTTGCCGAAGTGGGCGAAGGTGGTGAAGACGACTGGAGTGCGGGCCGAATAGTAATTTTTCTTTGGCGGAATAACAGCGCCGGGGTTGCATCATGCCTCAGGATAAAATATCAATAAAATCAAATACTTATATCAAACCCCAAATGCGGCGCGTACAAGCCTTATACTTTTGCTCCGGTCATTCTGGCACCGGAGGAGACTGAACATGAAGCGATTGATGATGTTGCTATTGGCGGGCATGTTGAACGTGACGGCGGGCGTTGCGTGCGCCGCTTATCCCGACAAAACCGTGGAGATGGTGGTCGCGGGCGCCGCTGGCGGCGGTCTCGACATGACGGGCCGCGCGCTGGAAACCGCGCTGCGCGAGAGCAAGCTGTTCTCGCAGTCGTTTGCAATCAAGAACGTCGGCGGCGCCGGCGGCAACGTGGCGCGCGCGCAGGTGCATCAAAAGAAGGGCGACACCCATGTGATTTACATCGAGTCGAATCGCATCTTTGTGAATCGCATCGTCGGCACAACCACGCTGTCGCATCATGACGTGACGCCGCTGGGGCGCCTTATCACCGAATATCTGGCGTGGGTGGTGCGTGCGGATTCGCCGTACCGCACCGCGAAGGACGTGCTCGACCGCATGAAGCAGGATCCGGAGTCGGTGGTGTTCGGCGTGGGCACGGTACCGGGCAACGACCAGATGAATATCCTGCGCCCGGCGCTGGCGGCGGGCATCGACGCGCGGCGCGTGAAAATCGTCCCAGGAGCAGCAGCGATGCGACCGTGCAACTCCTGGGCGGCCATGTGCCGGTGATTTCGACCGGGCTGTCGGAGGCGATCGAGCAGGTCAAGGGCGGCAAGGCGCGAGTGATCGCGATTTCCGCGGGCGAAGCGTTGCCGGGAGAACTCGCGAAGATGCCGACGTGGCGGTCCATGGGCATCGATGTGGAAATCCGCCACTGGCGCGGCATGTTCGCGCCGCCGGGTGTGCCGCGCGAGGTGGTGGCATAATGGGATCAAACACTCGCGGCGCTGGTTAAAACGCCCGAGTGGCGCAAGTATCTCGCACAACACGGCTGGTACGACGCCTATGCCGACTCCGCCACGTTTCGCAGGGAACTCGATGCCGAGGAAAAAATCTACACCCAGATACTCACCAACCTTGGCATGGCCAAGGGCGTGAAGCCGTGAGATTGCACTGCAAAATTATTGACTGCCGTTCCCACCCCATCCGCCAACCTGAACACGGACTTTAAAATGAACATGCTGAAACGAACGTTATTCGCGTTTGCCTTGGGCGCCGGCCTTGCCGCGGCGGCGGCCGCGCAACAGTATCCGCAGCGCGCGGTGCGCGTGATCGTGCCGCAATTGCCGGGAGATTCCTGTGACACGTTTGCGCGCCTGCTCGGCCATCACATGGGCGAGCGCCTCGGCCAGCAGTTTGTCGTTGATAACCGGCCGGGTGCGAGCGGCTCCATCGGCCTTGCCATTACCGCCACCGCGAATCCGGACGGGCACACTTTCGCCTGCGGGCAGGGCGGCAATATGTCGGTGGTGCCGCACACCATGAAAAACGTGCCCTACGACGCGATCAAGGATTTTGCGCCGATCGCGCTGATCGCGACCAACTACCTCGCGCTGGTGGTGTACCCGAACGCGCCGTTCAAGACCACTGGCGAATTCATCAAGTACCTGAAGGCGAATCCAGGCAAGGTCTCGTTCGGCAGCAACGGCGAGGGCGCGTTTTTGCACATGGCGGCCGAGTTGTTCCGTTCGCAGGTCGGCTTCGAGTACGTGCACGTGCCTTACAAGGGCGTGGTGCCGATGGCACAGGACGTGATGACCGGGCGCGTGCATGCGGCCTTCAGTTCGTTCACCGGCGTGTATCCATTCGTGCAATCAGGCAGGGTGCGGCTGCTCGGCATCGCGAAGGCCACGCGCGCGGCTAACTATCCGGATCTGCCCACCATCGCCGAGACGCTGCCGGGCTTTGAATCCGGCGGCTGGTTCGGCTTCGTCGCGCCGGCGAAGACGCCGCGGCAGATCATCACCGTGCTCAACCGCGAAGCCAACGCCGCGATGAAACGGCCCGACATACGCGCGAAGATGGAAACGCTGGGTGTAGACGTATGGACCGAGTCGCCGGAGTATTTTCGCGATCTGATGAAAAGCGAATACGACAAATACGGCAAGGTGGCGCGCGACATCAAGCTCGTGCCGAAATGACGCGAACGATGCGGGCATCATGTGCGCGGTGATGTACGCATGAGCGAACCGGTTGGGTATTTTGCTTATGCAGGTGCGTGCGGAGCGATCGCGTCAATAGCGGCGTTAAACATCGGGCACGCCGATATTTTTTAGGAAACAGGGAATTTGCAGATGACAAAACCAATGGCAATCATGTGTGCAGGATTTAATTTTTCCGGCGTCGCCGAGGACGAGTTTAACGATTGGTACGACACCGAACATATACCCGAACGTCTGCGGGTGAAGGGCTTCATCAACGCCGAACGCTGGATCGGCGCGGATGATCCGAGAATTGCGTTTGCCACTTACGATCTTGAAACCATCGACGTGTTGCAGAGCGCGCCGTATCTCGCTTTCACTGGCGTGAACCAGTCGCCGTGGACCAAACGTGTCGAGGGCGGATTGCAGAAGATCGGCCGCTTTGTCGGCGAGCAGATCACGCCCGGCAATCTGGCGGGGCCGCCAAACGCGGGAGGCCTGCTGTTTGTCGCGATGAGTGTCGACAGCCAGGTGGAAGAGGAATTTAACGCCTGGTACGACACCGGGCATCTGCCGCGTCTCATGGGCGTGCCGGGCTGTCTGTGCGCGCGGCGCTTTCGCACCGAAGGCGGATCGCACAAGTACCTCGCCGTCTACCATCTCGAATCGCCGGAGGTATGCGCGTCGAAAACATGGAAGGCCGCGGTGGCGACGCCATGGACGGCGCGTATCATTCCGCGTACCAGCGTGCATGTGCGCGCGCCGATGCGGCGTTACGTCAGAGGCGCCTGAGCGTTGATAACGTAACGAGAACCCAATGATCGACTATCAGTTAACCGCGTTCTGCATGACGCCGAACGCGTATCACCAGGACGGCTCGCTTGACGAAGACACCCTGCGCGCGCAACTCAAGCGTCTGGTGGATGCACGCACCTCGCTGTATCTGTGCAGCGGCGGCGCGGGCGAGGCGCATGTGCTCACACCGAAGGAAATGGGGCGTATCTATCAGATCGGCGTCGAGGCCGGCAAGGGCAAGGTGCCCGTGTATGCGGGGCTGCGCGAGTCGCGCAGCGCCGCCGCTATGTACGAGGTGGCGAAGGAGGCGATCGGCGCCGGCGTGGATGCGGTGCAGCTCTACCAACTCGACAACGGCCACGGCATGATTCCCACGCCGCGCGAACAAGAGGCGTACTGGCGCGAGCTGCTCGACAACATACACACACCGGTGGCGATCTCGATTCATTACGAGGCGAAATTCAAGGCGAGCACGAAGTTGTTGCAAGACTTGGTTGCGCGCTACAAACAGATCGTGGCGTTCAGCCTGGTCGGCTCGCATGCGTCGTATTTTCTTGAGTTGCGCGAGGCGATTCCGCAATCGGTGAAGTTTTATTGCGGCGTGCCCGAATTCACCCAACACGCGACGCTGGGCGCGGCGGGCTACATCAATCCGGCGGGCAATATCATTCCGTATCTTTGCCGCAGCCTGATTGACGCGTGGATGGCGGGTGACCTCAAGCAGGTGTCGAAAAGCAATCGCGCCATCCAGATGTTTTTGCGCATCGTCAATCAGTGGGCGCCATCCACCGCGCGCTGGGTGAAGATGGGCATGAAGGTCATGGGCACGGACAACGGTGGTTTGCGCCTGCCGTATCTGCTGCCGCCGGCGGAAGAATTGCGCAAGATGGCGGATCAATTTGCCGCCATGCGTTTGCAGGAGCTGGAGGCCGAAGCCGCGCAATACGTGCGCGCGCATGCTTGATCAAAATCGAATAGGAGGCGGTTTGAAAAAACTTCTGTTTTCCTTGGCGATTGCCGGCGCCGCGCATTTCGCGATCGCGCAGGAATACCCGAACAAGCCGATCAGGGTCATCGTACCTTTCAGCCCCGGCAGCGCGATGGATGTGCTGGTTCGGCTCATCACGCCCAAGCTGCACGAGACTATGGGGCAGGCAATGATTATCGACAATCGTGTTGGCGGCGGCGGCAGAACCGGCACCGAGGCCGGCGCGAAAGCCGTGGCGGATGGCTACAACCTCACGATGACGGCGTTGGGGCCGCTGATACACACGCCGATACTCTACGCCCAAACGCAATTTGATCCGGTGAAGGATTTCGCCGCGATCAGCCTGCTCGCCACGGGGCCGCTGGTGATCGTGGTGCATCCGTCGATCCCGGCGAAGAACGTGAAAGATCTGGTGGCCATCGCCAGGCAGCGGCCGGGGCAACTTAACTACGGCTCAACCGGCGCGGGCAGTGTCAATCATTTGCTCGGCGAGATGCTCAAGAGTTCCACTGCCACCGACATCGTACATGTGCCGTACAAAGGCGGTGCGGATGCGATCTCCAGCTTGCTCGGTGGCGAAGTCGCGATGGTGATGACCGGTATTCCGCCGGTGGTGGCGCTCGCGCAATCGGGTAAGGTTCGCGTGATTGTTACCGCGGGCCGCAAGCGTATCGCCAGCATGCCCCAAGTGCAGACCATGGCGGAAGCGGGCTACCCCAACGCGGAATTCGTCATCTGGTACGGACTGGTTGCGCCTCGCGCAACGCCAAAGCACATCATCGGCAGGCTCAACAACGAAATCGTAAAAGCGATGGCGCAACCCGATGTGCGCAATCGATACACGCAGCAGGGCGTCGATCCCGAAACGAATACGCCGGAGCAGTTCGAGCAGCTAATTCGCGATGACTACGCGCGTTGGGGCAAGATTATTCGTGCGACAGGGATCAAGCTCGAATGAAATCGATTAAGGCACTTTGATAACCACGAGCTTCAAGCCTGGAATGTCCACGAAATCCTTGGCATTCGCGGTAAGCACCGTGAAGCCGCGCTGGATCGCTTGAGCCGCGAGCCACAGGTCTTGCACACGGAAATCGGCGCCTCGGCCGGCTTGAGCGAGCTTTGCGGCAACGGTTCCGAACACCTCGCCGATTTCACTGGTGATGCGCAGCAACGGTTTGCGTCGCATCCGGCGCAGCATGGACATTGCGCGCTGCTTTTGCTTCGTATCCTTCATCAATTCGATGCCAAAGCGAATTTCGGCGATATTCACCGGAGATAGATAAATCGGCGCTTGCCTCTTTATCGCGTGGATGTCGCCGGCACTCAGCTTCCCGCGCTCGACCGCGATCCACAGATTCGTATCAATCAGGAATCCCACGGGTTACGCAGCTCCTTGAGGGTCCCGCGCTTGGATTTTCTGCACGCATTGACGGCGTCGGCGAGGGCGCCGGCAGTGGCGTCATCCAGCGTGCGGTAGAGGTCGCCCAGAACTTCCAAGGCGTTCTGCGCCTGGGGTTCCGGTACGAGACGGGCGATGGGCTTGTGATTGCGCACCAGCACGATCTCTTCTTGCGCGGATTCAACGCCATCCATGACGGCGCTAAAATTACGGGCAACCTCGGTGACGGTCAGGGTTTTCATGAATGCAGGCTATCAGATCGAATCTGATTTCGCAATAATTAGCAACAGAGTTGTAGCAACAGAGTTCGTGAACCGGGAGTCCGTGCTGCTCTACTCACCCATCACCGCATAGCCCGACGGCGTTTGGCTCGTTGGTTACCAGCAGCAGTTCCGGATAATTCGGGTGGCCGTTTTGCGACAATGATCCTTGCGTCTCCAGGTCGCCGAAAGCAGCCTCGCTCATGGGCGCCGCGACATCGATGTCGCAAACTTCGGCACCGAGCGCGTAAGACAATTTGCGAAGTTTGAGCGGCCTGTTTCCGTACTTCGCGGCGCGTTACTGCGCTTGCTTGAGCAGCCCGAGTTCGGTCATGGCTGATCTGCGCGCCACCAACTCCTCGTCGAGCCATTTGCGAAATTCCGCCGAACCCTTGAATTCGATGATCCATTGATTTTTTTCGGCATATTGCTTGAGTTCATCGCTCTGCGCGGTCCTGCGCACGATGTCTTCCCAGTACGCGATTTGCGCCGGCGTGATGCCCTTGGGCGCCATGATGGCTTTCCACGATCCTGAGCTTGTATACCCCAGCTCCTGCCACGTTGGTACCTGCGCTAGCGGGCCACCCAGCCGCTTGGTGGAACTGACCGCGAGGCCGCGCATTTTGCCGGAAGCGATGTGCGGCACGCTGGTCGACACCGAGGTCACCAGCAAATCGGCGTGGCCGCCCAGCACAGCTGTGACTGATTCGCCGCCGCCCTTGAACGCCGGCATGCGCACGCCTTTCAGGGTGATGCCGGCTTTCAGCAGCGGCATGCCGATGGACACACGGTGCCCGCTGCTGGTCAGCGCGATGGACAGTGCAGCGGGATTCTTGCGCAGCGCCTCGACCACATCGCGCCCGGTTATCAGCGTTGACTCCACGCGTGTCACCGCGATCATTGGTTCGGTGATCAGGTGTGCGATGGGGGTCACGTCGTTTTGCGTGAGTTGCGAACGGCCGTCGATCTGGTTCACCAGGAGTGGCGTGGACATGAGGCCCAGCGTGTGCGCATCGCCCGCGCGCTGCGCAACGTAGGTATACGCGACGTTGTGTTCGCCGCCGCTGCGGTTGACCACCGAGCTCGACACCGGCAGCAGATTGAGATCCGTCCATACCTTTTGAATGGTGCGCCCCGCGATATCGTTGGAGCCGCCGGGGGAGGCCGGCAGCACCAGTTCAACGTTGCGGTCAGGCTTCCAGCCCTGCGCGTGGGCGCCGGCGGCGGCAAAGGTCAATGCAAGCAGCGGCAATACGGCAAATCGATTCGCGATATTCATGGAACCTCCAGTCGTTGCGTTATGTTATGCGATAAGGCGAAAGCGGTGCACGCGGCGGCCCCAGTTGGTCTCGGCTACATACAAACTACCGCTGGAATCGACGGCAAGGCTGTGGCCATGCGTGAAGTCGCCCAACTGATGCCCAGGGCGGCCAAAGCTCGACAGGATTTCGCCGCTGGCGTGATCGAGTATGTGCACTTGCTCGTTGCGGCCATTCATCACGTAGAGATATTTTTGTGTGGCGTCCGGCGAGAATGCCGTCCACCACGCCGTGCCGCGCTTGTCGGGCAGCGTCTTGGTGCCGGTGCGTACCCAGATGTTGCGCTTGAAATTGCCCAGCTTGTCGAACACCTGCACGCGGTCGCCCTGCCGGTCGCCTACGTACACCAGACCCTGTTTACTGATTTCGACGCTGTGCACGACCTCGGCGAACACGCCGCCCACACCGGCCTCCATTTCTTCCGGCGTGGCCTGGCGGCCCCACTGGCGCAGAAATTTACCATTCTTGTCGAACACCACCACGCGCCGGTTGCCGTAGCCATCGGCGAAATACACGTCGCCGTTGTCCGGGTCGCAGGCGATGCCCGCCGGTTTATTCAGCCTGTCGTGCGCCGCGTTCGCGCCCGGCCCGCGCTTGGCGCCGTCGGCGGTGTCGAAGACGCCTTTCGTGCCGATTTGCAACAACAGCTTTCCGTCGTAGGTGTACTTCTGCACCATGCCGTCGCCGTTGGCGCTGATCCACACATTGTTGTCGTGATCGACCGCGCAACTGTGCGGTGTGGAGGGCATTACGTCCCACTCGCCCCAGGCGTGCAACAACGTGCCCGCGCGGTCGAAAATCATCACCGGCGGCGCCTGAATGCAGGTCTCGCGTTCCTCATCGGTGATATTGCCGCGGTTGACGATCAGTACGTTGTCGCGGTGATCGACATACACGCAAGGCAGTTGGCCCGTGATCCAGCCCGCGGGCAGAGGCTTGGGCCAGGTGGGATCAAATTCAAAACGCGGTGCTCCACTCATGCGGCTCCCCTCTTGCTGAAATTACTTTCGCGAATAATCGATGAACCCGTCGCGGTTCGGCATTTTCACCTGCGGCAGCGTTTGCGCGTTCATCACCGCTGATTCGGGAATGATGCCGTTCAGATTCAACACGTAGGCACTCACCGCGTAGACCTCATCGTCGGTCAGCGTCTGCGGTGCGTTGGTGGGCATTGCGCGGCGCACATAATCAAAAAACGTGGTCGCGTAAGGCCAATAGCTGCCGACGGTGCGCATGGGTTTGCCAGAGGCGAGCGAGCCTATGCCGCCCACCAGCGGGTCGGCGGGTTTACCCGCGCCCTTGGGGCCGTGGCAACTTTCACACTTGGCCGCGTACACCTTGGCGCCTTGCGCGACAGTGCCGCTGCCGGCGGGCAATCCCGCGCCGCTGGGCGGTATGCTGGTGTCCATCGCCGCGAGCATGGCGGCGGACGGCGTTGCACCCAGGTTGGGGCCGCGCGTGGGTGTGCTGCTGGTTGTGGTATCGGATGTCGAGGCGCAGGCCGCAAGCAACACGGCGGCGAGCAGTGCACCCGCTGTTGATTTATGCGAATACATTGCTGATGCTCCCGTCGGCGGCGATGGCCCAAGTCTGGATGTAATGGTTGTGGTAATTCATGCCCGCGACGTATTGCGAGGCGAACGCCTGCCGCGTCGGTTGCACGTTGCCTTTTTCATCGATGGCGCGACTTTGCAGCACGGCGGCGGCGCCGTTCCATTCCCACGGCAAACGAAAGCGCGTGAAACTCTTGGTGAGGATCGGCCCTTGCAACTGCGCGTCTACCCAACTTGCGCCGCTGTCGGCGGAGATTTCCACGCGGCTGATACGCCCCGCGCCCGACCACGCGATGCCGGTGATTTCATACAAACCGCGGCGGTCGAGTTTGTGACCGAACGACGGAAAGGTGATGATCGATTTCACGCCCAGCTCAAACGTAAACTGGCGCGCCTTGCCGTCGGGTTGCGGGTCGGAATACTTCGATGTCTCGTCCTTGGAATGCGCGGGGCCGTCGGTGACCTTGATGCGGCGCAGCCACTTCACGTTCATGTTGCCTTCCCAGCCCGGCAACAACAAGCGCATCGGATAACCCTGTTCGGGCCGCACGCGCTCGCCATTTTGATACAGCGCCACCATCGCGTCGTCCATGCACTTCGATAGCGGCACGCTGCGCACCATCGCCGCGGAATCGGCGCCCTCGGCGATTATCCATTGCGCACCGGCTGCGATACCCGCCTCATTGAGCAGCAGCGACAGCGGTATGCCCGTCCATTCACTGGTGGAGGCGAGGCCATGTATCGCGCCGGCAGTACCTTGCGGCGGTTTCGCGCCGGCATTCGCGCCGCTGTTGCCCGCGCACTCGACAAAGTACGTGCGGCTCACCATCGGATAACGCGACAGCGCCGCGAGACTAAACACTAGCGGACGATTCACCAGCCCGTGTATCAGCAACTCGTGCTTCGCTGGATCAATATCCGGCACGCCGTTATGATGGCGCTCGAAGTGCAGCCCGCTCGGCGTGATCGTACCTTCAAGCGCTTGATGCGGCGTGCGCGAAGCACCGGTGGCCGGCGACACCGATGCATAGCCCGATGCAAACGGCCGCTGCACCGGGGCCTCGAATTTGGACGGCGTGCCGTAGTTGCGCATCGGCGCCCCCGGCGTTTTCATCCACGGCGGCGCCTCCTGCGCGGCGGCTCCTCCCGCGGCGAGCGCGCCCGCGACAGATGCGCTTCGGGTTAGAAAGCGGCGGCGCCTAATGCTGGCCGGTGTCGCCTCAGCCGGTGCGGGATGCGTTTCGCCCTGCACAGCAATATCTTGCGAATCGTGTTGTTTGCTCATAGTGACCCTCCCCGTTGAGTTGTCGAGATTACACCGAACGTCCTCCGGCGAAAAGATTTGCGCGCACCTTCGCCTCGGCCTGGCGGTGAGTGCGGCAAACCTGTCGTTGACTCTGGTATGGGGCAGGCTTGGCCAATTGCATATTCATATCAACAAAGTTTCTTAATGCGATTCGACAAGCCTATTGCGCTCTATTGCGTTTTGTACATCCGAAGGCGAGGTAATGCGCCGACGCACCACTTTTCTGTCTTGTACAGACTTGACCCATCGTTCTGACTTTGTCCGCTCTACATAATTTGTGTATCAAACATATATACAATTGTGTATAATATTAAAATACACAGGAATGTTCGTATGCCGCAAACAGAAACCAGAGAATCCGTCGCCATCAATATCCGCGCGAGGGCGCGTCAACGTGATTTGATCGACCGGGCTGCCGAACGGCTAGGCCGCAGCCGCTCGGAGTTCATGCTCGACGCCGCCTGCCGCGAGGCCGAGGATGTGTTGCTCGACCAGACATTTTTTACCGTCGATGCCGGTACTTTTGGCAAATTTCAGGCGCTTCTCGACCGGCCGTTGCCGCCAACCGATAAATTGCGCCGTTTGCTCAAGACGAAAGCGCCGTGGGATAAATGACCGGCCAAGATTTTGACGCCTCCCGCGCCGATCACGGCGGCGCACATGCTGGCGGATTTCGATTGCGGCGAGCCATCCTTGAACGAATGGCTCAGGAGGCGAGCGCTTAAAAACCATCTGGCCGGCGCATCGCGTTGTTTCGTATTGTGCGAGGGGGTTTCCGTCATTGGCTATTACAGCCTGTCAGCAGGCGCGATCAGCCGTGAGTCCGCGCCCAAGGCGCAGCGCCGCAATATGCCTGACCCGTTGCCGGTGTTACTGCTGGGGCGGCTTGCCGTTGACAGGCGTTACCACAATCAGCGGCTCGGTCAGGGGTTGCTGCGTGACGCGATGATACGTGCTGTCAGTGTCGCGGGCGATGCAGGCGTATTTGCGTTGCTGGTTCACGCGCTGTCCGATTCAGCCAGGTTGTTTTATTTGTCGCGCGGACTCGTGGCCTCACCTTTGCAACCGATGACGCTGCTTGTCACGCTTGAAACAGTGCGGACAATTTTGGCCGAGCCTGTATAGTATTTGCGTGGGGTTCGCGCGGCATTACGCTCACGGATCGCATATGCGCAAACAAAAACCCCGGCAATCACCGTAGTTTTGTTTATTAAAAACAATAACTTACCGTAAGCTAGCGTTAATCCGATCCAGCGCCACCGACCCAGGGCACAACTCGCTGGCGCCCAGTTGATTAAGCGGCGTCTCAACGGTGTTCAGGTGCTCATGCATATCGACGGCTTGCGGGTCGATGTAGAGCAGCCCCGTCACTACTTCGCCTTTCGCGGCGCGCTCCTGCACGTAGTTCATCGCCTTCACGCGATTGGTGGGGTCGTGGTCTTCCGACAGTTTGTGCAGGCGCATCACGCTGCCGTCATGTTGCTCGACATTGATGGTTTCGCCCGGCTTGTAGTCGGCGGTGATTTCCTCGCGATGCTCGATGAAGTCGAGGCGGTTCACCGCTTCGTTGTGCTGGCGCACGTATTCGTAGCTCTTGGTGGAGCCGGCGTGGTTGTTGAACGCCACGCACGGCGACACCACGTCGATGAACGCCGCACCCTTGTGTTCGATCGCGCCCTTGATCAGCGGCACGAGTTGCTGTTTGTCGCCGGAGAAGCTGCGCCCGACGTAGGTTGCGCCGAGCAGCATCGCCATGCCGATCAAATCGAGCGGTTCGTCGGAATTGACGATGCCGCGTTTTGATTTCGAGCCTTTGTCGGCGGTGGCGGAGAACTGGCCCTTGGTCAGGCCATACACGCCGTTGTTCTCGACGATGTACACCATATTGATGCCGCGGCGCATGGCATGCGCGAATTGGCCGATGCCGATGGAGGCAGAGTCGCCGTCGCCCGAGACGCCCATGTAAATCAATTCGCGGTTGGCGAGATTGGCACCGGTCAGCACCGAGGGCATGCGCCCGTGCACGCTGTTAAAGCCATGCGAATTGCCGAGAAAATAGTCGGGCGTTTTCGACGAGCAGCCGATGCCGGAGAGCTTCGCCACGCGATGCGGCTGGATGTCGAGCTCCCAGCATGCTTGCACGATGGCGGCGCTGATGGAGTCGTGTCCGCAACCGGCGCACAGCGTGGAGATTTTGCCTTCGTAGTCGCGGCGGGTGTAGCCGACGCTGTTTTTGGTCAGCGCGGGGTGGTGCAGTTTGGGTTTGGCCAGGTAGGTCATTTTTAGATACTCAATCCTGCAATTAAGCTGTTGCTTTCTTGATGGGCACCACGGTGTGTGCCGCCGCGTGTTTGGAAATCTGATCGACGATGAAACGCGCGGTGATCGGCGTGCCGTCGTAGTGTAGTATCGAAATCAGCCGCGCGAGGTTGATCTTGTTCTCATTCACCAGCATCGATTTTAGTTGCGCATCGCGGTTCTGCTCGATGACGAATACCCACGGGTGTGCCGCGACAAAATCGTTGATCTCGTCGGCGAACGGGAAGCCGCGCACGCGTAGCGCATTCACGTGGATGCCGTTGGCCGCGAGCACCGCCATAGCTTCCTGCATTGCCGGGCTGGTGGAGCCGAAGAATATCGCGCCGAAACGCGCGGGCTTTTCCGCCGGATACAGAAGCGGTGCGGGCACGAGTTTTTTCGCGGTCTCGAATTTGCGCAGCAGCCGCGTCACGTTATCCACGTAATCGGGGCCGGTCTCGCTGTAACGCGCGTAACGATCCTTGGTGGTGCCGCGCGTGAAGTACGCGCCGCGCGACGGATGCGTGCCGGGATAGGTGCGGAACGCAATGCCGTCGCCGTCGATGTCGTGATAACGGCCGAAATCCTTGCCGGATTCCAGCGCTTCATAGGTCATCACCTTGCCGCGGTCGTAAGCCTTGGTGTCGTCCCACGCCAGCGGTTCGCACAAACGCGTGTTCATGCCGATGTCGAGATCGGTCATCACGAACACCGGCGTTTGCAGCCGCTCGGCGAGATCAAACGCCTGTGCGGTCATGTCGAAACATTCTTTCGGGTCTTCGGGGAACAGCAGCACGTGCTTGGTGTCGCCGTGCGAGGCGTAGGCGCAGGAGAAAATATCGCTTTGCTGCGTGCGCGTGGGCATGCCGGTCGAGGGGCCGCCGCGCTGCACGTTGATCAGCACCACGGGGATTTCCGCGAAGTAGGCCAGCCCGATGAATTCCGTCATCAGTGAAATGCCGGGGCCAGAGGTGGTGGTGAACGAGCGCGCGCCGTTCCAGCCCGCGCCGATGGTGATGCCCACCGAGGCGAGTTCGTCCTCGCCCTGAATGATGGCGTAGCGCGCCTTGCCGGTGGCCGGATCGTGGCGCAGCTTTTGGCAATACTTGATGAAGGCTTCGGCCAGCGAGGACGACGGCGTGATCGGATACCACGCGCACACCGTGGCGCCGCCGTAGACCGCGCCCAGCGCCGCCGCGCTGTTGCCGTCGATGAACACCTTGTTGCCTACGTTGTTTGAGCGCTTGATGCGGATGCCCAGCGGCCATTGCAGATGTTCGGTGGCGTAGTCGCGGCCGAGGCGCAGCGCTTTAATGTTGGATTGCAGCAGCGCTTCCTTGCCCTTGTATTGCTCGGAGAAAAGTTTTTCGATTTCCGCCGGGTCGATTTCGAGCAGCACCGACAGCGCGCCGACGTAAATGATGTTCTTGAACAACTGGCGCTGGCGCGGATCGGAATAGGTCGCGTTGCAAATCTCGGTTAGCGGAATGCCGATCACGTGCACGTCATCGCGGAATTTCGATTTCGGCATCGGCTTGGAGCTGTCGTAGAACAGATAGCCGCCGGATTCGATTTCCTTCACGTCGTTGTCCCATGTCTGCGGGTTCATCGCCACCATCAGATCGACGCCGCCGCGCCGGCCCTGATAGCCGGCCTCGTTCACGCGCACTTCGTACCACGTCGGCAGGCCCTGAATGTTCGACGGGAAAATATTGCGTGGCGACACCGGCACGCCCATGCGCAAAATCGCGCGCGCGAAAAGTTCATTTGCCGATGCCGAGCCGGAGCCGTTGACGTTGGCGAATTTAACGACGAAGTCGTTGGTTGCTGTGATTGGTTTCATGTAAGTATTTGTTTTTAAACGTTTTTATGAGGCTTTATGCGGCTTTACGCTGGGGCGCCTTGGGCTTGTGGCAGGCCGGGCCAGCGTGCGTCATCTCGATCAGATACTTTTGCATGTCCCACGCGCCGGTCGGGCAGCGCTCGGCGCACAGGCCGCAGTGCAGGCACACGTCTTCGTCTTTTGCCATGATGCGCCCGGTCATTTTCAGTGTTTCCGACACGTAGAGGTCTTGCGTCTTGGCGTGCAGCGAGGGCGCCATCAGTTGCGCGCGCAGCTCGGTTTCCTCGGCGTTGGGCGTGAAAGTGATGCAATCCATCGGGCAGATATCAACGCACGCATCGCACTCGATGCAGAGCTTCTCCGAGAACACCGTCTGCACGTCGCAGTTCAAACAGCGCTGCGCCTCGGCGAAACCGGATTTCGCATCGAAGCCGAGTTCGACCTCGACCTTGATGTCTTTTAACGTGATCTTCTTGTCTTTCCACGGCACCTTGTTGCGCAGTTGGTCCGAGATATCGTTGTCGTAGCTCCATTCGTGGATGCCCATCTTCTGCGAGATCAGATTGGTCATCGGATCGGGGCGATCCTTGAGGTTTCCGCCCTGGCAGAAGAGATCAATCGACACCGCGGCATCGTGCCCATGCGCCACCGCCCAGATGATGTTCTTGGGGCCGAACGCCGCGTCGCCACCGAAGAATAGGGTGGGCACATTCGACTGCATGGTGACGGTATCCACCTTGGGCATGCCCCACTTGTCCCATTCGAGGCCGATATCGCGCTCGATCCACGGGAAGGCGTTTTCCTGGCCGATGGCCACCAGCACGTCGTCGCACGGATAAAAATGTTCCGGCTCGCCGGTGGGTACCAGATTGCGGCGGCCCTTGGCGTCGTATTCAGCTTTGACTTTCTCGAAGGTCATGCCCACGAGTTTGCCGTTTTCGTGCTTGAATTCTTTCGGCACGAGAAAGTTGAGAATGGGGATGCCTTCTTCCACCGCGTCTTCTTTTTCCCACGGCGAGGCTTTCATTTCCTCGTAGCCGGAGCGCACGATGACTTTCACGTCGTCGCCGCCGAGGCGCTTGCTGGAACGGCAGCAGTCCATGGCAGTGTTGCCGCCGCCCAATACGATTACTTTCTTGCCGATCTTGTTGATGTGCTCGAACGACACGCTGTTCAACCAATCGATGCCAATGTGAATATTCGCTGCTGCTTTCGTGCGGCCGGGGATTTCAAGATCGCGTCCGCGTGGCGCGCCGGTGCCGACGAAAATCGCGTCGTAGCCTTCCTTCATCAGCGCCTTCATGCTCTCGATGCGGTGGCCACCCTTGTAATCGATGTTGCCGATGTTGAGGATGTAGCTGACTTCCTCGTCGATCACTTCCTCGGGTAGACGAAAGCGCGGCACCTGCGTGCGCATGAAGCCGCCCGCCTTGGGGTCGGCCTCGAATATCGTGATGTCGTAGCCCAGCGGCGCCAGATCGCGCGCCACGGTCAGCGACGCAGGCCCCGCGCCGACGCAGGCGATGCGCTTGCCGTTTTTCTTCGTGGGCGCCTTGGGCATGCGTTTGGAAACGCCGTCCTTC
The DNA here is from genome assembly GCA_945901405.1 of Bordetella parapertussis. Classification (GTDB taxonomy): domain Bacteria; phylum Pseudomonadota; class Gammaproteobacteria; order Burkholderiales; family SG8-41; genus CAMDLH01. The sequence continues at coordinate 33,909 of CAMDLH010000043.1, forward strand.
GCCTTGTTGTCGGCGGCTACGCGTTTTAAGCGGCAGATCGCAACAGGTTCGGGATGCGGCTCGCCATGCTCGGAGGGTTTGCGCAGCTCGACGTTCCCTTCTTCGACGCGGCCGCGGCGGCACGCGGGCTCGCACGGGCGGTCGCAAGTGCGCCCCAAAATGCCGGGGAACACATTCGAATTCCAGTTGACCATGTAGGCATCGTCATACTTGCCCGCGGCGATCATGCGGATGTATTCAGGGACAGGGGTGTGGGCCGGGCAGGCCCACTGGCAATCGACTACTTTGTGGAAGTAATTAGGGTCGGCAATATCGGTGGGTTTCAATCAGAACTCCGGGAGCGCGCTATCAAACGCAGCGCATTACTGTAACCAATTGTTTTTAAAAGTAAATTTTACCCGTGCAAGGCCAAGGTCGGGAAAATGGCGGTAATACTACGCTTTTGTCACGCCCCTGAAAAGGGCAGCAAAAACAAGGGCTAAAAGCATGATTTCGGTAGGCGCCGCGACGGGCTAAACTGCGCCTGAATTATCAATTGGAGTCTGTATGAAAACAACCTGCATTCAACACTGGATACGCAGTATTGCCGTTGCCGCCGCGTTTGCATCGACAAACGCGCCGGCACAGCAGTTCCCGTCGCAGCCGCTGGAGATCGTCGCGCACACCGCGCCCGGCGGCGGCACCGATCAGTTCGTACGGTTGATGGCGGAAATCTTCACGCGCGAGAAAATCGTGACGCAGGCGCCGGTGGTGTCCAACCGCGTCGGCGGCGGTGGCGCGATTGCCTACAACTACGTCAAGGGCAAGCGCGGCGATCCGCACGTGGTGCTGGCGGTGGCGACCGGCACTTTCATGTCGGCGTTGATGCGGCCCGACCTCGGCTTCTCGATTGACGACTTCACGCCGATCGCGTTTCTCGCGATGGATCCGCAGGTGGTCGCGGTGTCGGGTGACAGCAAGTTCACCAACGTCAAGGAGCTGATCGACGCGGCGAAGCGCGAACCGAACACCATCGTCAGCGCAATTGCTTCGGCCACCGGCTCCGGACGGTTGTTCCAGTACATGCTCGAAAAAGAAACCGGCGCCAGGTTCAAATACGTTTCATTCAAGAGCGGCTCCGAGGCGGGCACCGCGGTTGCCGGCGGACACATCCATTTGACGACCGAAAACCACAGCGAGGTTGCGGCGCATCTTGAATCGAAAAAGATACGCGTGCTCGCGGTGACGGGCGAGCGCCGCATGGCGGTGTTGCCCAATGTGCCCACCATGAAGGAGCTCGGTTACCCGATCATCGTCGGCACCGGGCGCGGCGTGGCCTTGCCCGCGGGCGTGCCGCGTGAAGCCGCCGTAACGATGGAGAAAATGCTGCGCCGTGCGATGAACTCGAAGCTGTGGAAGGAATACTCGGCCAACAATAACTTCGAGGAAAATTACCTTGATGGCGCGCAATTCAGAAAATATCTCGACTCGCGGCGCGAGGAGTTTCGCGGCTTTCTCACGCACGTTGGTTTGTTAAAAAATTAGCTCTCGATACCGCGGCGGGAATTGCGCATGAACAAAAGCGTCATGGGCCGCGCGATGAGCGGCCTTATATTATTTGCGGGCTGCGCGGCGGCAAACGTGCTTGCCCAGAATTATCCGGTCAAGCCGATACGCCTGGTAGCGCCATTTCCGCCCGGCGGCAGCGTGGACAATGTCGCGCGCTTGATCGCGCCCGGCATGTCCGAGTCGCTGGGGCAGAATGTCATGATAGACAATCGCGGCGGCGCCTCCGGCAATATCGGCATGGAGTACGTCGCGCGCGCGCCGGCAGATGGCTACACGCTGCTCATCAACACCATCCCCACCGTGGCCAACGTGAGCCTGTTTCCCAAGCTCACGTTTCAACCGGAGCGTGACTTTACGCCGATCTCGATGGTGATCAACGGCCCCAGCGTCATCGTCGTGCATCCGTCATTGCCGGTGCGCAACATCAAGGAATTCGTCGCGCTGGCGAGGGCGCGGCCGGGCGAAATCAAATACGCCTCGTCCGGCCCCGGCACGCTGCCGCACATGGGCATGGAGCTGCTGCGTTATCTGACGAAAACGAATCTCGCGCACATCGCCTACAAGGGCGGCGGCCCGGCGTCGGTGGCGCTGATGTCGGGCGAATGCGACGTGAGCCTGCACTCGCTGCTGTCGGCGTCGGGCCACATCGCATCGGGCCGGCTGCGCGCGGTCGCGGCCACCGGCAAGACGCGATTTACCGCGTTGCCCAATGTGCCGACAGTGGCGGAGTCGGGCGTGCCCGACTATGAATTTAACGCCTGGGTCGGTGTGCTGGCCCCCGCGGCAACGCCGCAGCACATCATCAAGCTGCTCAACGAACACGTGGTGAGAGCAGCAAGACAGCCCGCCGTGACCGAGCGTGTCGCGCGCGACGGCGCGGAAGTTGCGGCGACGACGCCGGAGGTGTTTCGTGCGCGCATCTCCGCAGACACCGCGCTATGGGCGCGGGTGATACGCGAAACCGGAATGCGCGCGGAGTGATGTAGTAACAGCGGCAAAATCTTCACCGCAAAGACGCAAAGGCGCAAAGAACCGCCGCAAAGAAAATCAAATGCGTAGTTGAGCTTCTTTGCGTTTCCTTTGCCCCTTTGCCCCTTTGCGTCTTTGCGGTGGTGTTTTTGGGTTCATGACCCAGGCTTGCTCCACGTGGCGGTGCGCGTCATCGTGCCCCACACGCTCTTCGCGCCCGTCGCCCACTTGTACATGCCGATCAGCCGCCACAGCGTATTGAGCTGGCGGTAACCGAAGTTTTCGAGCACCGTGGCCAGCACCAGCATCACGGTGTGACTCGGTTTTTCATAGATGTGAAAGTACGCCTCCTCGAGCATCAGCGCGGCGACGGACAGCAGCATTCCAAGGCTCAGCGCCAGCAGCATCAACAAGACAAACGCCGTGCCCGATATCGCGCCGAAGAGCCACGCAAACAACAAAAACGCGTAGCCGGCGAGCTCGATCAACGGCCCCATCCATTCGAATACCGCAAGAAACGGAAACGCCAGCCAACCCGCCGCGCGGGTGGCACAACAATCCCAGATTCAGCGTGAGGCTTTCGCACAGGCCGCGTTGCCAGCGCACGCGCTGATTTTTCAGCACCGCGAACGTCTCCGGCGCCTCGGTCCAGCACACCGGGTCGGCGACATAGGTGATGCGGTAGGGAATGCGTTTCATGCGGTAATGCCGGTGCAGGCGCACGATGAGTTCCATGTCCTCGCCGATGGTCTTGTGGCGATAGCCGCCGACATTGACCACCGCTTCCTTGCGGAACACGCCGAACGCGCCCGAGATGATGAGCACCGCATTTAACCGAGATTATTCATTAGGAGCTATTGATCTCTAACCCCGGAATGCGTGGCGGATCAAGCGCCGTGCTCCAAAGGCCGGTGAACCACCTGCGGCGCTGGCGTGGCAATGCCACCACGTAGTGATCTTCACGCGTACCTTCGCCACACC
>CAMDLH010000044.1 GCA_945901405.1 Bordetella parapertussis
GGAGATGCTGAAGGCCGCCGCCGGCATCGACGTCATGCACATCCCGTACAAAGGCGTGCCCGAGGCGCTGACCGATACGGTGTCGGGGCGCGTGCAGTTTTTCATGTCGCCGCTGGCGAGCGCGATCAACCTGGTGCGCGACGGCAAACTGCGCGCGCTGGGCGTGTCGTCCGCCAAACGCGTGCGCGCTTATGCCGATGTGCCGACCATCGCCGAGGCGGGGCTTACGGGCTTCGAGTGGGATTCGTGGGGCGGGCTGCTCGCGCCATCCAAAACGCCACGCGCCATCGTCAACAAACTCAATCGCGAAGTCACCCGCGCGCTCACCTCGTCCGATGTGCAGCAGCGGCTGGTGTCGCTGGGCGCCGAGCCCATGCCTGGCACGCCGGCGCAGTTCGACAAGATGCTTGCGGATCAACTGGCGATCACGGCGAATCTTGCGCGCAAGGCGGGTATCAAAGCCGAGTAAGCGCGCCGCATGCCAACAAAAAGCCGCCCGAGGGCGGCTTTCTTACCGAGCCGTGTTGCTTAGAACGTCTTCAGCCAGGACAGCAGGAACTTGCCCTTGCTCACATCCTTGAAGTTGCTGGTCGGACCAGAGACACCAGAGACAACCCCGCCCTTGCCCCAGCAGTAGGCGTTGGTGCCGCCAGTAGAGCTACAGGTTCCCGATGTATTGGTATCGGAATACGCCGCGGTTACGGTGCCAAAGCCGATGTCCTTGCTGACGCCCAACTTCCAGTCGGTATATGAAGCCGATTCAATAAGGTTAGGTATGGCAACAAAGTTCTTGACCCTTTGATGCCCGACATGGCCAATCAAGGTCCAGCCGTCACCCAAGTCATAGTTGGCATTCAGTTCCAGGTAGCCTGATCCGCGCGTTTTCCCCGTGGCGGGATTGCCGCCCAGCCAGCCGATGAAGTGGCTGGATGTCGCGTGAGAGTATTTCAGGGTCAGCCACTTGTAACCGATCGAGCTATAGACTTCCTGTGTATTTGGATTGGCAAACACTCCAGGAATCGACGAGCCCTTGCCCGGATAGTTGTAGGTGATGTAGCCCAAGTCGTAGTTCCAGTCACCGGCGAATGAGTTCTTGAACCCGCCGTAAACATCGATTTCAACCGAACCGCTGCCGGTCCAGTCCTTGACCCAGGAGATCGACGACGCCCATGCGCCGATATAAAAGCCGCTGGAATGCGCATAGTCGATGCCGGCCTGAATTGCGGGCTTGCCGTGCGTTTGGCTCACGCCACGAAACAGGTAGTCGGAAGTAACACCGACGTTAAACGTCAGAGGGGACGCGGGCGCCGCCGGGGCAGCTGGCGTGGCAGGAGCAGTTTGTGCAAAGCCAAGCGGCGCGGCAAGCGCTCCGGCAATTGCAGTGCACATTAGGGTCTTACGCATTGTTGTGATCCTCTCTAAGCATATTGAAAAAATAGACACATCTATCGTCTACGCAAAACCCGCGCCCACTTCCTGCTTGCACGGCTGATACATGAATTTTAGATCGTAACCGCGCGTCGAATTTGCATGCGACTCAGAATTCCATGCGGATTCCTGTGCTTGTTGCGCAAAACGTACTACATTCGTGCAAATGCGCTGCGCGCATGCCGCAGCAAGAATCCATGTTTCGAATTTGGATCGGCAATCTCAATATTGCGCTACGCAATTGAACGCACCGTCTAGGTGCAAATGTCCTACGCCATGCACCTATTGAGTGCGTCGCACTTAGGTGGTATTGACATAAGTATTTGTTTTTAATCAGTTATTTTGATCTGGTACGGTATGTGCGATAGCCAAGTCAGTGCAATCAACACACGGTATCGGCACCAAACGCAATCATCTGTTTTCTTTATCACGCACAAAGGGAAATCATGAAACTCGTAACTGCAATCATTAAACCATTCAAGCTCGACGAAGTGCGTGAAGCGCTTTCAGCGATTGGCGTGTCCGGCGTCACCGTCACCGAGGTCAAGGGCTTTGGCCGACAGAAGGGCCACACTGAACTTTATCGCGGCGCGGAATACGTGGTCGATTTTCTGCCCAAGGTAAAAGTCGAGGCCGCGATCAAGAGCGAAATGCTCGAACAGGTAATCGAAGCCATCGAGAAAGCCGCCAACACCGGCAAGATCGGCGATGGAAAAATATTTGTCGTTGAACTCGAACAAGTCATCCGCATACGTACCGGCGAAACCGGCGCGCAAGCACTGTAAAAGGGGAAACAAAAATGAAGCGCCTGATATTTGTACTATCGATGCTGGCCATGTTGTGCGTGGGTGGAATTTCCGCGCATGCACAGGACAAGCCCGCTGAAAAAGCAGCCACGCCCGCGGCAGCTGCAACACCGGCAGCCACGGCAGCACCCGCGCCGGCCAAGTCAAAAACAGACAAGGGCGACATCGCGTGGATGCTGATGTCCACCGCGCTGGTGCTGATGATGAGCGTGCCGGCGCTGGCGCTGTTCTACGGCGGCATGGTGAGGGCAAAAAACATGCTCTCGGTGCTGATGCAGGTGTTCGTGGTGTTTTCGCTGGTCACGGTGTTGTGGTGCGTATACGGTTACAGCCTCGCGTTCACCGAGGGCAACGCCTTCATTGGCGGCTTTGACCGATTATTCCTGCAGGGCGCGGTGATCGACGCGGTGAAGGGCGAATTCGCCACCGCGGCGACATTCAGCAAGGGCGTGGTGCTGCCGGAACTGGTGTTCATTGCGTTCCAGGCGACATTCGCGGCGATCACCTGCTGCCTGATCCTCGGCGCGTTCGCCGAGCGCGTGAAGTTCTCCGCCGTGCTGATCTTTACCGTGCTGTGGTTCACCTTCAGCTACGTGCCGATCGCGCACATGGTGTGGTTCTGGCCCGGTCCGGATGCCTACACCGACGCCAAACTCGTCGATAAGTTGAATGCAACCGCGGGATTGCTGTGGCAGTGGGGCGCGCTTGATTTCGCGGGCGGCACCGTGGTGCATATCAACGCGGGTGTCGCCGGCTTAGTCGGTGCCTACATGGTCGGCTCGCGCGTGGGCTTCGGCAAAGAGGCGATGACGCCGCACAACCTGACCATGACCATGATTGGTGCATCGCTGCTGTGGGTGGGCTGGTTCGGCTTTAACGCAGGCTCCGCGCTTGAAGCCAATAACACCGCCGCGCTGGCGTTCCTAAACACCTTCCTCGCTACGGCGTGCGCGGTGTTGTCATGGACGTTTGCCGAGTGGATGATCAAGGGCAAGCCCTCGATGCTGGGCGCGGCCTCGGGTGCGGTCGCCGGTTTGGTGGCGATCACGCCGGCCGCGGGCAACGTCGGCATCGCCGGTGCGTTCGCGATCGGCACGATTGCCGGCATCGTGTGCCTGTGGGGTGTTAATGGCCTCAAACGCATGCTCAAGGTTGACGACTCGCTGGACGTATTCGGCGTGCACGCCGTGGGCGGGATACTCGGTGCGCTGCTCACCGGCGTGTTCAACTCGCCGGCATTGGGCGGCCCCGGCTTCCCCAACAACTGGTTCGAGATGAAGCCCGGCTTCGATACCATCGCCGCGCAGGTGTGGGTGCAGGCGCAGGCAGTGGGCGTCACGGTGGTGTGGACAGCGGTGGTCTCGATCATCGCCTTCAAGATCGCGGACATCATCGTCGGCCTCAAAGTGCCCGAGGAAGAGCAACGCGAAGGTCTCGACATCACCTCTCACGGCGAGACCGCGTATCACGTGTAAAACCCTGTAGGAGTTGCGCGTCCCTCCCCGTGCAACAGGGGGCATCCTTCGGGATGCCCCTTTTTTTTGGCATTACCGGGAAGGGGCGGACTGGCATGGAACACACCGGCGCTTTTTTCAGATCGATGCGCCCAGCACGTTGCGCCGCAGCGCGGCCCCTTTACCGCCTAATGCCATTTGACCGATTACCCGCCGCGCATGGTCCGGCAGTGCACGCTTGGCGTTCAACATGGTTTCCTGCAATAGCTCCAGCAACATGGCCGTATCCTTCGGCGGCTCGGCGGGCCTCGCCTGCATCGTGATGCATAGCAAGTCCACGAGATCAGCCGACAGACGGGGTTCGATCCTGAGCGCCGCGCGCAGGCACTTGGCATAGCGCGACGCCATCACCATTGGTTCGCGCAACAGATCGCGCATGACTTGCCCCAGCGCCGCGATGTCGAGCCGGGATTCGCGCCAGGACAAAACCAGCGCGTCAACGGCCAGCGCGGCTTGGCCCGGCTCCTTCGCTGCCAATGTCAGCCCCAGCAACAGCGTCGCCATTGGCGTCATGGGCACGGTCGGATCCAACAACGGACGCAAGTAAGCGCTCGTCTCCCACCGCGCCTCGGACCAGTCGAGGTTATTACCCAGCGCATCGGCGCCTTCCGCGAAATAATGCTCCAAACTTGAAGGCAGCAGGGTCGCGGTATACAGAATCACGCCGGGGTCTTCACCGCCGAATCGCCAGCGCAGATACCACGGCTCTTTGGCCGCAGACTCTGGGCTATGTCGGGCAATTGCCGCAAAAGCAGGCGCGAGCTTTGCGGGCGCAAAGCCCGATGTCACGTGCAGCCTGCGCCAAACATAGGGCGCCGACTTGTGAATTGTGACTTGCCATTGATACCGCGCACAATGTGCGCCATCCGGCTCTGCGTCACCATGCACCTTCAACAAACGCTCGTCATCGGCATTTGGATGCCTGATTCGCGCCGCCGCCGCAAACAGTTCGGCGTTGCCCTTCGGTCTGACGTCATCACCCAATGCATAGCGCAATGCCAGCACAAACGGCGTCGCTTCGAGCGTGCGCGCCTGAACTAAAGTGCTCTCGTTGCGTGCGGTGTGCAACCGCAGCACGCTCTGCAACTGCTCAATCAGCGGCGACTGCACGTCCGCGCGCTGATGCGCCCGAGCGCGCTCCACCAGTACGGCAGGGTCGATAAATCCCCGTTGGTGAGTAGGCGTGGACAATGGCGTTATTCCCTTGCTAGCGCGGCGACATCCATCAATCCATTGACACGGTCGATGAGATAACGCTCGGCCAGGCCTGTCCTGCCGTCGCGCGAACTGACTCTTGGCGCGGAGGGCTGCCGGGCGCCGTCCAGCACAAAATGCAGTAACCGCGCCAACTCAAAGGCGATGGGCTTCTTAACCTTGGCCGCGCGTTTTGCGACCGGCCCCAGCCGCGCCCGCAGGTCGGTCGACAGCGGCGCTAGCCGCACAAGAGCGGCGATGACGCGTTCGAACTCATCAATATCGGTATCGTTCTCGAACACGTAGGCGATGCGCTCAACCAGCTCGCCAGGATCATCGATTGCCGGCAGCCGTCTGCCCGCGTCGAGCGCCCCGACCTTTGCCGTTGTCGTCGCCAGCGGCGGCGCGACCCCGGATTCGCTTGCTGATTTCCCGCTCAAGGTTTCGAGCGCTTTTCTGTTCACCGCGGCAACGCCGGGCAATCTATCCGCAAGTGTTGCGCGCAATAGCTCGCCGACACCCCATTTCGCGAGGCGCGCCAGCACCTGCTTTTGCACATCCGCCGCCTCATGCGAGAGGCCTACTGCCGCCAGTGATGCCAATTGCGCGGTGGCCGCCGGGTCGCGTTGTTCGAGCCGATCGAGAAGTTTTAACGCAGCTAGCACCTGCGCCTTGACCCCGGCGGACATCACCGGTCGCAATGCATCGAGCAAATCCGCGGCCGCAAACGGCGCATCGTCATCTAGCTTTTGAACCATCCCCAGCGCAAACGTAACCGTCGGCGGAATACGGCTATGGCACAGCGCGAGGTAGCGCCGGGCATGGAGCCGCATCTCGCTGACCGTGGGGTCCAGTTCGCCGTGAAAACGCGAAAACCATCCCGAGCGGAATTGAGGCCAGTCGCGCTCAAGACTCGTCAGCGTCTTGTCCAGCAGCGTTGCCCGCGTATACACGCCTCGTGCACATAACGTGCGCAGAATTTGCGACCACGTGTGGTCTTTGCTGTGCTGGTACTTGTCCGCCATCGTCCGCGTAGACGACGAGTTCCCTGGCCTTCAGCAACAGCCCATGCAGCACGCGCAGACGTGCCGCCTCTGTAATCCGCACGCCGCCATCAACCGCGCGCGTTGTCGCGTAAAGACCCTGTGGCCCGTTCGCGATCCAGAGCGGGGTTCTGCTGGTTGAGGCCTTGGGCAATGAGCGAAAAAACCGCAGCGCGTCAACCGCCGATACCGAGAATCGCTTGCGCATGCCGGCTTGATAGGATTGCACCTCCAGCAGGCCGCGTATCCAGCGTGACGGCAGTTCGACCTTGCGTTCGGTGACATCTGCGCCGGTGGAGCGCAAGCGTACTTCGTCCCGCCCCACCGACAACGCAAGTCCCGCGTCGTCGCGTATGCGCGCCAGCGCGGCACGCATCGGCGCATTAAAATCGACGTTCGTCGTGCCCTTGCCGACAACATCCCCCTCGTAAACCGCCGGCAGCAAATCAGCGCGCACGTAGGCGCTGCAACAGGACGAAAACCCCTCGAATCGCAACAAGCCGCCGCCGGACGTCACGACCGGGTCGGCCAGTGAAATGATTTTCCCAACGGTGTTCGCCGGCGTGAAAAACCTGGCGCCGACAATCAAATGCACCGCGCTCAGTATTTCCGCGACCAGCCGCGGCTGAAGCACCCGCCCTTCAAAAAAATACGGATGCCGCTCGCCGCCGTAGTCGGTTGTGGCCAGCGCCAACTTCGGATGCGCGCCTTCCGTCACCACCGAAGGGTGCAGATACTTGTAAGTGTGAGCGGCGGCGTTCATCGTGACCGAGTTCGGATATGCGCCTATTATTTCATAACTAATTGTTTTTATTAAAAAATACGCGTCTTGGTGTCCTGCCGGCAGCAACGGCTTCGCGCTGGGCGCGCGCTCCAAAGGCTTACTCGCCCTGCACACGGCCCCGGACTAAACACAGCACAGGCCTGAACAGAATCAGAGCACGTAGCGCGCGAGGTCTTCGCTTTGCGCGAGTTCCTTGAGGCGGTTGTCCACGTAGGCGGCGTCGATTATCACGGTTTCGCCGGTGTGCTTGGCTGTATCAGGGCCGATCACCCAGCCGCCACCTTAATCAACTCCATATCCTTCTTGAGCAACTGATTAACCAATTGATTGACCGTCGTGCCTCGTTCCTTGGCGCAAGTAGCGAGAAATTCGAGTACATCCGGTTCAAGGCGCACCGGCGGGATCAGACGCACATCGGGCTGGTAAAACTTGCCGCGCTCAGCATTCGTGAAATCGTATTCATCCTTCATCGCATCACCTATACAGGTTGGCTATTCATGGCAACCGTTAACCATCTTCGTATTGCTCACGCTCGCGCCGTGTCGCCGTGCGCGCCGAGATCAAACGCACCAGCGCCGTGTTGGGGCCAGCGGCGCTGAACGTATAGACAATCAGCAGAAGTTGGCCGCTGGCCGCGCGACCCACATACCCAACGTTCTTCCTCATCAATATGTTCATCGTCAAACCTGGTCAACGGATCGGCAAACACACTCATTGCGTCCATGAAATCAACGCCATGCTTGGCCAGATTACCCCGTGCCTTCGTATCATCCCACTCGAATTCGTAATCCATGCCACTCATGCCGCCGCTTCCGCCGGCGTCAAGCTTTCGTCCATTCGTATCTTCGCGATCATCGCGTTGATATTTCTGACCGTTCCGATTCCCCGCTCACAACTCAAAAGCTCGCTAATATGCGCGAATTTGGGTGACGAGAACCATTCATCGGACAATAGGCAAGCACGCAATCGACCGAAGGCGAGAATTCAGATCTTCCATTTGCATACCATAGCAAACCCCATTCTCTGCCACAAGTCAAACCTACAGCACGTAGCGCGCGAGGTCTTCGCTTTGCGCGAGTTCCTTGAGGCGGTTGTCCACGTAGGCGGCGTCGATGATCACGGTTTCACCGGTGTGCTTGGTTGCATTGAACGAAACATCCTCTAGCAGTTTTTCCATCACGGTGTAGAGACGCCGCGCGCCGATGTTTTCGGTTTTTTCGTTCACTTGCCAGGCAATTTCTGCGAGGCGCTTGATGGCGTCCGCGCCGAAGCTGAGTTTGATTTCCTCGGTGGCGAGCAGCGCTTCGTATTGCTTGACCAGGCTCGCGTGCGTGTTGGTGAGGATTTGTTCGAAATCAGCGACGGACAAACTTTGCAATTCGACACGGATCGGAAAACGGCCCTGCAATTCGGGTATCAAGTCAGACGGCTTCGATAGATGAAACGCGCCGCTGGCGATGAATAAAATATGATCGGTCTTGATCATGCCGTACTTGGTGGACACCGTCGTGCCTTCCACCAGCGGCAGCAGATCACGCTGCACGCCCTGGCGCGAGACATCCGCGCCTGAAGTTTCTTGCCGCGCGGCGATCTTGTCGATTTCGTCGAGAAACACGATGCCGTTTTGCTCGACATTGTTGACGGCCTGCGTTTTCAGATCGTCATCGTTGATGAGCTTGGCGGCCTCTTCCTCGCTGAGCACCTTCATCGCGTCGCGAATCTTGAGCTTGCGCACGCGTTTCTTGCCCGTGCCTAGATTCTGAAACATGCCTTGAATCTGCGCGGTGAGATCTTCCATGCCGGGCGGGGCCATGATTTCCATGTGCGCCTGCATGCCGGCGACCTCGATTTCGATTTCTTTGTCGTCAAGTTCGCCTTCACGCAGTTTCTTGCGAAATTTCTGCCGCGTGGTGTTTTCGCCTTCGTCGGGTTCGGCGGCACCGGAATAATCACGCGCCTGCGGCAGCAGTACATCGAGCACGCGCTCTTCGGCCATGTCCTCGGCCTGACGGCGCACCTTGCGCGTGGCGTGATTGCGCATGTCCTTGATCGCGGTCTCGATCAGGTCGCGCACGATGGTATCGACATCGCGCCCGACGTAACCTACCTCGGTAAATTTCGTCGCTTCGATCTTGACGAAGGGCGCATCGGCGAGTCTTGCGAGGCGGCGCGCGATTTCCGTCTTGCCAACGCCGGTGGGTCCGATCATCAGAATATTCTTCGGCGTGATTTCCTGGCGCAGCGGTTCGTCAACCTGCTGGCGCCGCCAGCGGTTACGCAGCGCGATCGCCACCGCGCGTTTGGCGTCGTCCTGCCCGATGATGTGTTTATCGAGCTCGTGGACTATTTCCTGGGGAGTCATTGTGCTCATGGCGTGAGGGGTGAGGAGTTACGAGTGAGGAGTCCGTGGCGAGGCTGGGGTTACGCCTCACGCCTCACGCCTCACTCAAGTAGTTCGATCAGATGCTGCTGGTTGGTATAGATACATAAATCACCCGCGATTTCGAGTGATTTCTTGACGATGATTTCCGGCGCCAGATCGGTGTTGTCCATCAGCGCGCGCGCGGCGGATTGCGCGAACGAGCCGCCGCTGCCGATGGCGACGATGCCCAGTTCGGGCTCGAGCACATCACCGGCGCCGGTGATGATCAACGAATGATCCCTGTCTGCGACGGCAAGCATGGCTTCGAGCCGGCGCAGGATGCGGTCGGTGCGCCAGTCTTTTGCCAACTCCACCGCCGAGCGCATCAGGTTGCCTTGATGCTTTTCGAGCTTCGCTTCAAAACGCTCGAACAGCGTGAACGCATCGGCGGTGCCGCCCGCAAAACCGGCGAGAATTTTTTCGTGGTAGAGGCGCCGCACTTTGCGCGCGGTGGATTTCACCACCACGTTACCGAGCGTCACTTGCCCGTCGCCGCCCAGCGCCACGCGGCTGCCGCGCCGCACCGACAAAATGGTGGTGCCGTGAAAAACTTCGGAAGACATAAATAAGGAAGCCGCGCGATGGGAGAAATACGAATGTGGGGACGCGTTTCGCGTCTTCAAGCGAGGATTATAGCGGTTACCAGGCGCAGCTCAGTTCAATCGGTAAACCACCGGCACGGTGTAGAGCGCCTCGACCGCCTGCCCGCCTTCGCGCGCGGGCACGAAGCGCCACGCTTGCACGGCATTTAATGCAGCTTCATCAAGTGCCGCGAAACCGCTGGTTTTTTCGAGGCTCACGTTCTTGGGCAAACCCTCGGCGCTCACCAGTACCCTGACCATCACGGTGCCTTGATCGCCGCGCCGCCGCGCCGCCGCCGGGTAAGCCGGCGTCGGGTTGTGCAGATACGCGGCATCGGTGCGCACACGGGGCGCGATTTGCACACGCGGCGGCTCCGGTGGCGGCGCAGGCACGGTGAACACCGGCGCGGGCGCCGGTGTTGTGGCAGCGGGATCTGGCGGAATACTCAGCACCGGCGGCACGGTTGCAACCGGCGGCGTTTTGTCTTCCCGCGCGGATTGCGGCGCGGGTTCGGCTTGCGCCGGCTTTTGCACGCGCGGCTGCTCGCGTGGCTCGGGGCGCACTTCGGGTTCTTTTCGTGGCGGCTCGACGATGTGCTGCGGCGGCTCTACCTTTGGCTTGAGATCGACTATCAGTGGTTGTGCCGGCGCATCGCGCGGCGCGCGTAAATCAGGCAGCAGCTTCAATATCGCCGCGTGTAACCCGATGCTCGCCGCCACGCACGCGAGCTGCAGTCGGCGATTGGGTGCACGCAGCACGGCCCGGGCGATAACTGCCCCTGTATGGAACGACATGAAAGATTGTGGAAAAAGCTGCCAGCCGTTTGCGCTGTTGCAGGACAGCGCGGCGCGGCAGGGCGCCGCGCCACATGAAAGTGATTACTTGACTGTAACAGGCACGGCTTCGGTGAGCCGGTAATACAAGCCCATCGGGTCGTCTCTCAGCACGGAGAATCTGCCGCTAAGCACGATCGGCTCGAAGCCATATTTCACCGGCACCTTGGCCTGCACTTCGACCAGTTGCTCCGGTCCGCCCGGCATACAGAACGCACACGACGGCGGCATCGAAGTCAGTATGAAGCGCGCCTGCTTCTCGCCCATGTCGAGCGGCATCATGAAGCCCTGAATTTTTACTTCTTTTTTGTCGAGCGCCGCAACGCCCTTGGCGAATTCCGGCACGAATTTGTCTTTTTGTTTGACCGGCTTTACGTCGGACAACGTCTTCCACGACACCACGCCTTTCAATTCGGGCAGCGGCTTGTCCATCATCTGCGGCGGCTGTTGGTCGGCGAGCGGGTCTTTGGCGAAAAGATCCTTGCCCGGCGGCTTTTGCGCCAGCGCAAAGCCCTGCATGCCGAGCAGCAACGATACAAATGCAATCAAAAATTTCATGATGTACTCCTCTGCGTGTTCATCGTGTTCAACCCGGCTGAATATGATACGCCTACAAGTTAATGTTTTGTAAATATTTGTTTTTATTGATATTTTTAATGCCTGTGCTGCATGCCGCAAATCTTGCCTATACCCAGGCCTTTGCAATCCCTGGCCAACTGCTCATGGCACACTTTTTCGCCCTTCGCGGACTCCAGGCACTTGGCGGCGGCAAGATGCGCATCCGCCATCGCGCGATGATTGTCGATGTCTTTCTTCACTTCAGCGCTGGTGTGCGCCTTGCCTTTGTCTTGCGCCACGGCCGAACCTGACGCCAAAATCGCCGCAACGAATGCCGCAAAAAACCAATTCAACCATTTCATAAACTGCTCCTGACAAATTGAAAGTATAGACACCATCCAGCTATTCCACTATCCGCGCGCCAGCGTTCCCGCGATGTCGGTGCGATACGCGCGCCACGCCGGAATCAGAGCCGCAACCACGCCCACGCCGAGCGCCAGCGCCAGCACGTACCACTCGGTATGTACCCACGTATAGCCAGTGACAGATACCTGCTGCGCGGCCTTTAACGCGTAACCCAATATTTCAGTCAACGCGTGCCCAACCACCAGACCGAGCAGCCCGCCGATCAGCGCCAGCAGCAAACCCTCGAACAACAGCAGCGCCATCAGCTTCGCGGGCCGCGCCCCCAGCGTGCGCATCACCGCAAGATCGTAGCGGCGCTCGTTCAGCGCATTGTAGAGCGCGATGAACACCGACAGCCCGGCGCTGAACATCAGCACCAGCGCGAAGCCGCGCAACACATCGACACCCACGCCGATGATGGAAAAAAGCCGCGCGGTTTCGTACGCGGGCGAGGCCGATTGCATTTCGGAGTTGTTGTTCACATAGCGCGGCAGCATCGCCGCGGCGATGGGCGAGGCATACTGAATCAACAGCGCGGTGTATTCCTTCTCCTCGTCCTTCATCTGCTTGGCGAACTCGTTGATGTCCTTGATGTCGTGATGACTGGCGTGCATCGCCCACACGCTTTCGATGCTGGTCATCACCAGCCGGTCGATCACCGTGCCCGACGGTGCGAGCACGCCAACCACGGTATACGGCAGCGACTCGTGTTCGTCGCCGGGCCTGTCGCCCATGCCGTGCGCGCCCTTGAATTTGTCACCTGTCTTGTGCCCCGTGCGCAACGCGGCCTCGGCGCCGAGCACGGCTTCCAGCGGCTTTTCCCACGCGCGGCCGCTAGCGAACTTCGCGCCGTAGTGCGCCAGATACTCGTGCGTGGTGCCATTGATGCGAAAGCCCTTGTAGCTGTCGCCCAACGCCAGCGGAATCGCTTTTTTCACCAGGCGATGACGTGAAATCTCTATCGCCTGCTTGTAGGGAATATTGCCGGTGGGCACATCAAGATGAAAAATGCTCGACAAAATAATCTGCATCGGGCTGCCCTTGGCGCCGACCACCAGATCGATGCCCTGCGCGTCGCGCCGCATGCGCTGATCAAGCTGATGCGTGGTGAGCAGCAACAACACAATGGTTGCCACGCCGAGTGCGAGCAGCAGCACATTGAGCAGCGTGTTCAGACTGCGCGCCTTCAGATACGACAGGCTGATGGTGGCGAGATTCATGATTGTGCGTGCAAATCAAAATGATTCGCCACTTTGGACTTGATGCGTTGATCGTGCGTGGCGATCACCAGCGTGGCGCCGCATGCTTTTGCCTGCGCTTGCAGCAAATCGAGCGCCTGCACGCAGCGCACGTCATCCAGATTCGACGTCGGCTCGTCGGCCAGCAGCAGCTTCGGTCTATTCACCACCGCGCGCGCCACCGCCACGCGCTGCGCCTGTCCGTGCGACAGCTCATGCGGATGCGCATTCGCCTTATCGGCGAGATCAAGACTGCCGAGCACCTCGCGCGCACGCGCGGCATCTTGCGGCTCGCCGGCCATGTATTGCGCCAGCAGCAGATTGTTCAGCACGGTCAGACTCGAAATCAGATGCAGCCGCTGCAACACCATGCCGATGTGTTTGCCACGAAAATGATCGATCTCGGCGGGCTTCATGGCGGTGAGCTCGCTATCCGCCACCACCACCTTGCCCGCGGTCGGCTTCAAGATGCCGGCCAGCGTATGCAGCAGCGTGGTCTTGCCGCTGCCCGACGGCCCGAGGATCAGCCAGTGCGCGCCTTGTTCGGCCTGCCACGCATCGACCTTTAACGCCGCGACGCCGCCATAGTTGTGAGTGAGATTTTGAACGCTAAACATGGTGCCTGCATGGTGCCTGACGTGAAACCGCAAACTGCGGTGTGCCGCGCATTCTAGCGCTACCGCCTACAGACGATCAGTTAGCGAATACCTGCGCAGGCTTGGCCGTCCGCAAGATACTATGTAACTTATTGTTTTTATTGACTATTTTATTGCGGCCAGCTCTTCAATCCAAGCCTCCATGCGCGCCTGCGGCAGGTAGTCGTTGCGCACGAACGCAGCCAAGCGGCGTATCGCGGGAAACACTTCTTCGGTGAGCAACTTACGGTAGTCCGCTTCAAAACGCGGGCGCGACTCGGCATTCATGTCCGCGGGAAACCGCAATACCGGTTTCCACGGCGAACTTTTCGACATGTCGCTCACGTCCGGCGCCAGCGATTCAAGTTTCGGCAACGCGCGTTCGACAAGAACACGCGGGATGGTGATGTTCGAGGCGATGCCCTCGCGCATGACATTCGCCGCGCCATACAGTAGCTCGGGGTAGCGTTTTACTCGCCGCAGCCACGCCGCGTAGTCGGCCTCGTTGCGCAACGGCTGCCGCCCCACGAGATTGATCAGATTGTTGGCGACGCCGCCGTTCAACTGAATGAAAATGTAGTGCCGGTGCAACGGAAACGACAGCCACTCCAGCGACTCGCGGCCCTGATACTCAAGCAACTGGTGGGTGAGCTTCTCGCTGGCATTGAGCGTGGCGGGTGAAATCGCGCCAAGCTCGCGCAGCACCCAGCGGTTGTGTTCGCGCTGGCGCTCGCGGTGCGCATCGGTGAACGTCAGCTCCAGCCGGTCCTGACGCGGCCCGGCGCCCGCGCCCATGGTTTCTGAAACCGGCGACAGATCAAGCCAGCGCTCGCGCGCCTCGCGTGCGAGGCGTTCGATGCGCAGCGACGCCGTATCGGCGGCATTGGCCGGTATTGCTGCAAGTGCGGCCACACTGACCACAATCCCCATGCAAACCTGCGCGATCCCCATCATCGTGCCCCGGTATTTAAGAACTATGCTAAAAATGCCAATGCTAAACTACTCAACGCCGCCATGAAAACCGTGTTGATCAAACTGATCGATCTCTACAAGCTGCTGCTGAGTCCCTACTTCGGCACGCAGTGCCGTTTCTACCCGACGTGTTCGAGCTACGCCAAGGAGGCCATCGAGAAGCATGGCTCGATATACGGCAGTTGGCTGGCGCTGGTGCGCATCGTCAAATGCGCACCGTGGCATCCGGGCGGCGTGGATGAAGTGCCGTTGAAAAAGGGCGCGGCCAAGTAGGCCGCGCGGTCGCTTATTTGTGCGGCGTGTTCTTGTGCTCGCCCCAGCCGGTGGTTTTGGCGCCCTCGGTTGCGATCAACACAAACGCCATCACGCACGGAATTTTGCCGCGGTTGTTCCAGTTGTGATTGGTGCCGAGCTGGATGATGACGTCGCCCGGTTTGAGATGCACTTCGCCTTCTTCCATCTCCATCCACATTTCGCCCGAAATGCAAATCGCGTAATCCACCGAATCGGTGCTGTGCCAGCGCGCGATATTGCCCGGCTCATAAACCCCGTAACGAAACACCGAGCCGCCCGCAAGGCTGGTGCCGAGTTCCCAGTTGTTCGGATCGTCCGTTGCTGTTTCCGCCGGCAGTTTTTTGGTCGCCCACAGCGGCACGTTGTCAAAACCCGGCCGCAGATTGACTTGATCGATGTTGCTATCCCACTTGATGCAGCTCTTGCCTTCCTTGTTAAATCCCGTGACGACTCTACGAAATGCCATTTGAAATCATCTCCTCTTTCTGATACGGCTGATATGCCGGAAAAAATTCATTGTTGTACCCGTTTATCCACGCTTACGCGTGGCGCCGAGCCGAGTATATTACAGCGGCCGCGCCGTACCGCTTACGGGATCACGGCGCGGTGCTACGGCGCGCGATCACGGCGCGCTGAGGATCGAAAAGCGTATCACGTCGTAGTCCGGGCCTGATTCGGCCAGGCTGACGGATTCCAGCACATAGTGCTGGCCCTGCACGCGCATGCCGTAGCGCGTTTGCGCAACAAAGCTGCCGGGGGCGGTTATCACAAAAACATCGACATCCTCGTGCGAACGATCGTAGATCATCAGCGCCAGGGTAGTCTGGTTTGTTTCTCCGGCCGGCACCTGGTCTACCCATTTCCATAGCTCGACGGGGATGACTATATCGCCCACCACCTCGACGCCCGCGTTAAATTGTTCGTCGCGCCCGAACAATAACCGGCGTATCACGCCCACGCTGTAGAGCGCGGAGTCCTCCAGACGCAGCGCCAGCAATTCGCCCAGTTCCAGCGCGCCCTCGGACAGATTCGCATTCAAGCCATAACCCTTGTCGCTGGTATCGATGACCGACCAGCGTTCATCGCCTGCCGTTGCCCGCGCTCCTTGCGTATCACCGCCGGTCGACTCGCGCACGCGTTGCACGGCCGCGGTGATGCCGCGCGTGACATGGATCTCCGATTGCAGCGGATAACGCGCGTGACGGCGTTGCGGCGAGGCTTGCCCCCAATAGCGTTCCAGGTGCTGCGTCACCGCGATCACCGAATCCGCCTGGAATTGCCCCAATCCGAACGATGCGGTTTCTTTTTCGCCGCTCCAGACCGCCTTCGCGATATCACGCAACATCTGCTCGCTGGCGCCCGCGCTGAAGTAACGCATCATGGGGCCGCTGGCGAAACCCTCGCGCACGCGGGCCGGCGGCTGGTTGCGCGCGAGGTTGAAATAAAACGGGCAGTCCTGCGTGTTCGTTGCTTCCAGTATCGCGTTTGGCGCCGCCAGGGCAACAAGTTGCTCGGCGATCTGGGTCTTCGCGGGGGACAAACTATCGGTCGCGGAAACTTGCAGCAGCAATGCGCGCAGAAATTCGTCACGCGCGGTGGTGTCCTGCCCGGCATCCGAATCATGCGGAACACGGCGCCCCGCAAAACCGAAGCTCTCGGACAAATGATATGCGTCCCCCAGTTCCTGCCAGATGCGCTCCTCGACGACCTGGTAACGCGTCAACCGCCACTTGGCTTGCTGGCCCAGCATGCGCAGGGTGCGCACCGCCGCCAATCCCGCGCGCGCCGTATCCAGCCGCAACTCGCGCAGGCAGATCAGATAGGCGCCGCCCAAGGTACGCACACAGTCGAAGTAGGCGCGCGATGCCTTGTCGTTGGCGTTGGCGTTGGCGTTGGCGTTGAGATTTAACTGGGCTTCGTCCATATCCGGCGGCGCGATGCGCCTCAGGTAAGGCTCGACTCCGCTGTCGAGTATGGACACCACCGAAAAGCGCTCCACGGGTGCGGTGCCGGATGCACGCGCGGCTAGCTCGCAGCCGGAGGCTACGATGGAGAGCGCCTTGACCAGATTCTCCCGCGGCAGCGCATTGATCAGGTCGCGCGCCTGTTTCGCGCTATTCAAGCGGCGTACCTCCGGAGTGCGATTTAATCGGGAACATTGTTTGCCGATTATCGCCTACGCCGGGATTTTGCACACCAGCCCCTTGAGATACTCGCCTTCCGGAAAACTTAGCATCACGGGATGATCGTCCGACGCGTGCAGCCACGATTCGATGCGCGCATCCACGCCGGCATCCAGCGCCGCGCCCGCGACGATTTTCTGAAACAGATCCGCGCTCACGCCGCCCGAACACGAATAAGTCATCAGCGTGCCGCCTGCGTTGAGCAGCTTGAACGCAAGCAGGTTGGCGTCCTTGTATGCGCGCGCGGCTTTTTCGGCATGCGCGGCGGTGGGCGCGAGTTTCGGCGGATCCAGCACGATCACATCAAAGCGCCGTCCGCCATCGCGAAACTTGCGCAGCAACTGAAACACATCACCTTCGATCCATTCGCAATCAGGCAGCTTGTTGATGCGCGCGTTCTCGCGCGCGAGCGCGAGTGCGGGGCCTGAACTGTCGATGGCTGTCACCGCACTCGCGCCGCCGGCGAGCGCATTCAATGCAAACCCGCCGCTGTAGCAGAAACAATCCAGCACCGAGCGGCCTTTAGAAAATCCCCTTAAAAACAAATGGTTATCGCGTTGATCGAGATAGTAACCCGTCTTGTGTCCAGCCTCGATTTCGACTTTGAATTTAAGGCCGTGCTCGTGAACGTAGAGCGGCGCGGACGGCGCTGCCCCACGCAACAGCCCCACGCGCGGCTGCAAACCTTCCAGCGCGCGCACATCGGCATCCGAGCGCTCCCACACGCGA
Source organism: Bordetella parapertussis (assembly GCA_945901405.1). GTDB lineage: Bacteria > Pseudomonadota > Gammaproteobacteria > Burkholderiales > SG8-41 > CAMDLH01. The sequence goes on from CAMDLH010000044.1 coordinate 17,621, forward strand.
GAAACATTCGGCAGCAACAGCAACGCATCGGCAATGGCATCGCGCCAGCGCTCAGCACCCGCTGCGAGCAACTGCACCACAACCGTATCCGCGTACTGATCGGCGATCACGCCGGGCAAACCGTCCGATTCGCCATGCACCAATCGCACGCTGTTGGTGACGCCACTGGCAAGAAGATTTGCACGCGCCTGCGCGGCTTGAGCAATGCGTTCACGAAAAAAAACGGCGTCGATTTCGCGCGCACGCCAGTCCCACACGCGAGCGCGGATTTGCGATTCCGGGCTGTACGCCGCGACTGCAAGCAACTCGACGCCACTCGCGCGCACCTCCACGGTTTCACCCGGCTCGGGTTTTCCCTCGACGCTCGAGATTGCCCCGGAGAATACCCACGGATGCCGGCGCTTGAGCGATTTTTCGCGCCCTGGTTTCAGTATGAGTTTGTGCATGAGAAATTGACTCGAAGGCACAACGGCGCAAAGCAGTTCCAAAGGGGTTCTCTGCTTGTCCTCTGCGTCTTTGCGCCTCTGCGGTGAAGCTCTTTCTTCAGCCCTTCCGCCGCGCCCGCGGATGCGCCGCATCGTAAACCTTCGCCAAATGCTGAAAATCAAGCGAGGTGTAAACCTGTGTCGTCGAAATGCTCGCGTGCCCCAGCATGTCCTGCACCGCGCGCAGGTCGCCGCTCGATTGCAGCACGTGGGAAGCGAACGAATGCCGCAGCATGTGCGGGTGCAGGGTGGAATCGAGGCCCTGCTTTAGTGCCCAGCGCTTGAAGCGGAGTTGCACGGCACGAGGCGTAAGTCGCGCGCCGTTCTGGCTGACGAAGAGGGCGCTCTCGTCCTCATTCGCGATTGCGGCGCGTTGCACGAGCCATGTTTGCAGCGCGGCGATGGCGTGACTGCCTACGGGGACGACGCGCGTCTTGCTACCCTTGCCGGTGACGCGCACGATTGCGTCACCGTAGTCGATACTGTCAAGCGATAAGCCAGTCAGCTCCGACAGGCGCAGGCCGGATGAATAAAAAAGCTCCAGCATCGCGCGGTCGCGCACGGCCAGCGCGTCACCATCCTCGATTTGCATCAGCCGCGCGGCCTCGTCGGGCGAGAGCGCGTGCGGCAGCCGTTTCACCGACTTGGGCGCGCGCAGGCCCATGCACGGATTGACCTTGAAGCCGCGATCCCGCGCGAGATACTTGTAAAGCCCGCGCCACGCCGAAAGCGCGCGCGCCAGCGAGCGTCCGTCCAGTCCGCCCGCGTGCAGCCTGGCGGTAAAGCGCCGGATATGATGCACGTCGAGCTTGTCGAGCGGTGTTGCGCCCGCGAGTTCGATCAGCTTTTCAATATCACGCCGGTAAGCCGCCGTGGTGTGGGCGCTCATGCGCCGTTCGTGCGCGAGGTAGTCGAGGTAATCGCGCAGGTGTACACGCGAGGGTTCGTACGCAGAATCGCGCGCGGGATTCACACCAGCGGCGGTATCATCAGCCAAGGTAGCGCAGCAGCGCCGCGTCTATCATGTCGCCTAGGCGCGACAGGAACATCGTGCCCATCTCCGGATAAAAGCGGTGCTGATCCTCGCTCGCCAGCGCGAGCAGCCCGAAGCAATCGGTCGAGCGCAGCGGCACGTACGCGTACGATTTCAACAGCGCCGCGGCGCCGCCGAATAGCGCGGCGGTATCGACCATCACATGCGCGCTGCACAGCGGGTGCGCGAGGCTCGCGGCGAACGCACGCGTGGCCTCGCTCGCGGCGGCGAATTCGGGCAGGTCTTGCGCGGCAGCGCCATCACGCCAGATGCGCATCACCACGTGCGGCACGGCGAAATCCTCGCGCAGATGGTAGTGCGTGACGTTAATCACGCTCGCCAGATCGCGCGCGCCCATAAGCGCCAGCGTCGCGCGATGCATTTTCTCGCCGATGGCGTCGTTTTCCTCGCCGAACTGGATTATTTCGCGCAACTTGCCTTCGATATCCTTATTGCGCTCGCGCAGCGAGAGAATTTGCCGCTCGCTGATGGGTATGGTGCGCCCGCCGTGCGGGTGCGGGATGTTCATGTCCGCGATCATTTCGGAATACTGCTCGAAAAATTCCGGGTGTTCCTTCAGCCAAGCCGCGACGTCTTCTGGTCTCATTGTTTTCCTTGTTCGTGCTACTTTTTAAATCTCGATCTCGCCCTCAAACACGGTAACGGCGGGGCCGGTCATCATCACCGGCCGCCCCTCCCCCGCCCATGATATACCGAGGTCTCCGCCGCGCGTGGTAACGCGCACTGTGTCGTCAAGCAACCCGCGCATGATGCCCGCCACCACCGCCGCGCAAGCGCCCGTGCCGCACGCCAGCGTCTCGCCCGCGCCGCGCTCATACACACGCAGCCGTATGTGACCGCGATCGACGATTTGCATGTAGCCCGCATTCACTCGCCGCGGAAAGCGCGGGTGCGATTCGATCAGCGGGCCTTCGCTCGCCACGGGCGCCGTATCTACGTCAGCCACCACCTGCACGGCGTGCGGATTACCCATGGATAAACTATTGATTATTATGATATTTTTATCAACCGCCAATTCGTAGGTTGGCGCTCGCTCACGTGTGACGAAGGGGATGCGCTCGGGTTCGAAAACCGGCGCGCCCATGTTCACGGTGACCTGCCCGTCTGCCTCAAGGCGCGGCACGATCACCCCGGCGGCGGTGCCCACGCGTATCTCGGTTTTGCGCGTCAGTCCCCGCTCGTGCACGAAGCGCACGAAGCAGCGCGCGCCGTTGCCGCATTGCTCCACTTCGCCGCCGTCGGCATTAGAAATCCGATAGTAGAAATCGGTGTCCGGCGAGCGCGCTGGCTCGACTTGCAGCACCTGATCACAACCCACGCCGAAATGCCGGTCTGCCAGAAATTTAAGCTGACTTGCGGTCAAGTTGACCGGCGTGGTAGTCGCGTCCAGCACCACGAAGTCATTGCCCAGACCGTGCATCTTGGTGAATTTTAGACGCATTTAACTACTTTTCAGCACAGTAATTACGATAATCGCGATAGATACAGCGATCCATGATGACCGTAATGCCCGCCGCGCGGGCGCGCTCGGCGGCAGCTTCGTTGACGATGCCGTCTTGTATCCACAGCGCGGGGGCCTTGATCGCGATGCATTCATCAACCACGCCATCAATGAATTCGGCGCTGCGAAACACGTTCACCAGATCAACCGCTTGCGGCACATCGGCGAGCTTTGCATAGACTTTTTCGCCGAGGATTTCCTGCGCGGCAGGGTGCACCGGAATGATGTTAAAGCCGTAGCGCTTCATTTGCATCGACACGCCAAAGCTGGGGCGCGACGGATTCGGCGACAGCCCAACCACCGCGATGTTTTTCACGCGTTTTAACAGCGCACAACAATCCTCGATACTTGGGTTTTCAAACATAGCTCAGCCGTTTCGTAACCACCATTGGTTTATCTCCCTTCACCCTTCACGTGTTCACACTCTTAACCATAATGTAATCATCCATCACAAACCCTTCGCCGATATCCTTGGTCACCGACTCGGCGATGTGAAAGCCGTGTTTGCGATACGCCGCAATCGCTTTCACATTGTGCTTGTTGACCGCCAGCATCAACGAATCGCACCCCGCCTCGCGCATCACCTTGCAAGCGTGATCGATCAGCAGCCCGCCATAACCTTTGCGCTGATGCGCCGGATGCACGTAGAGCTTGTCGAGCTTGGCCATGCGCGAGCGCTCGTTGGCGAAATACGAGGCAAACGCCGCCATCACGCCATCCGCCCGCAACACATCCCAGTGCGCCCCGCCACGTTCAAGTTCGCCGCGAATCACACTCACGTTGTAGCGTTGCGCCAGCATGTATTCTATCTGCGCCACGCTGATAATGCCCGGATAATGCGCGCGCCACGTAACGCCGGCGAGCGCGATCAGCTCGCCGATGGCATCCATCGTCAGCGGTGTAATCGCTACTTTGCCCTTCATGCGTAGTATGCCTTCTCCCCCGGCAGCCGCGTCTTGAAGCGCTTGTGCAGCCAATAATATTGTTCCGGATTTTCGCGCACGCGTTCTTCGATGAATTCGTTCATGCGCCGCGCATCGGCCAGCGCGTCACCCGATGGAAAATTCTCCCACGCCGGATAAAAACGCAACTCGTAGCCCGCGCCACCCTGCAATTGTGTTGTGACCGACGGCACCACCTTCGCCCCAGCCAATTGCGCGATGCGCGCAAGCCCGGTGATGGTCGCCGCGGGCACGCCGAAAAACGGCACGAACACGGAATCACGCTCGCCGAAATCCATATCGGGCAGATAATAAAACGGCCGCCCCGCGCGCATGGCGCGTATCAGCGGACGGATGCCCTGCTGGCGCGAATAAAGCTCCTGCGGCACGAAGCGCGAGCGGCCATGCAGCAGTATCGCGTCAAAATGCGGGTCCTTCTGCCGGCTGTAGACGGAGGCCGCCGCATACTCCGTGGCCAGCCGCACCCCACCCATGTCAAGCCCGATGAAATGCGGCGCGAACCAGATCACCGGCCCGCCACTTACCGCCTGCCAGTGTTCGAGCCCGGTGATACGCACCAAGCGCTCCACGCGGGCCCGCGACGACCACCATAGAATGCCGTGCTCCAGCAGGCTGCGTGCAAAACTCTGAAAATGCCGCCGCGCGACGCGTGCGCGTTCGGCTTCACTCCATTGCGGAAAACAAAGCGCGAGATTGGTTTGCACAACCTCGCGCCGCTCACGTGCGATGCAATACAGCAACAGCCCGGTGATGCGGCCCAGCAATGCCAGCAACGGCAGCGGCAGCAGCCGCAATACCCAAACGATTGCAAGACCGATGCGTGTCATGAGGGCGGCGGCGCAGCGCCCGCCGGCGCCTTGAAGCGGTTATAACCCCACAGGTATTGCGCCGGGCATTTGCGAATCACGGTTTCGACAGCGCGATTAAGCGCGGCTTCATCGAAATTGTTCGCCAGCGCGTCGTAGAAATGCAAATGGTATCCACGCGCATCCGGCAGGCGCTCGGCGAATACCATGATTGTCGATGCGTTTGTCGACTGCTGCAACCGGCGCACCAGCGTCATGGTATAGGCCGGCTTGCCAAAAAAATCGGCCCACACGCCCTCGCCAAATCCGGGTGCCTGATCGGGCAGCAGGCCTATGGCGTGGCCGCGTTGCAGCGCCTTGTAGAGCAAGCGCACGCCTTTGAGATTCGCGGGCGCCAAAATTGTTTGGCCGCGCTGGCGGCCGAAATTCATCAACGGCTCAAGCCAGCGCTGCTTGGGCGGACGGTACAACACCGTCAGCGGAAAACGCCGTGACAGATAATGCGCCGCAATTTCAAAACACCCCAGATGCGGCGTCAAAAAAATGATGCCTTTCTTTTTTGCCAATGCTGATTCGACGACATGCCACTCGTCGCAGCGCACCAAGCTAGCGATTTGCGCGTCAGCACCGAACCAGACCTTGAGTATTTCGGTTACGCCCTTGCCGGCCTCGGCCACGGCCACCGGCAGTAACGTATCGATACCGCCAATACCACTGATACGCAGGTTTTCGCGCGTACGCGCCGCGTAGGCGGGCGAGAGGCGGTAGACCAACCAGCCGAGCGCCGCACCGGCGCGGTGCAGCAGCCCCAGCGGCAGGCGCGCGAGCAGGCGCAGCACGGCAATAAGCATGGTTAATCGCTGGAAATCAAGGTGTTCGTGGTATTCTATGCGACTTTTTAAACTCTCCGAAACCATTGGCACGCATGAGCAACTTCCTTTTCACCTCTGAATCCGTTTCCGAAGGCCACCCCGACAAAATCGCCGACGCGATCTCCGACGCCGTGCTTGACGCCGTGCTGACGCAAGACAAAGCCGGCCGCGTCGCCGCTGAAACACTCACCCACACCGGCCTCGTGGTGCTCGCCGGGCAGATCACCACCAGCGCGCGCGTGGATTACGCGCAAGTGGCGCGCAAGACCATCAAGCGCATCGGCTACGACGATTCCGACATCGGTTTCGATTACAAAAGCTGCGGCGTGATGGTCGCTTACGATCAGCAATCGCCCGACATCGCGCAGGGCGTGGATGAAGGCAAGGGCCTCGACCTTGATCAGGGCGCGGGCGATCAAGGATTGATGTTCGGCTTTGCGTGCGATGAAACGCCGCAACTGATGCCGATGCCGATTTATTACGCGCACCGTTTGATGGAACGCCACGCCGAATTGCGCAAGGACGGGCGCCTGCCGTGGGCGCGCCCCGATGCGAAATCGCAGGTCTCCGTGCGCTACGTCGATGGCAAACCGCATCACATCGACACCGTGGTGATCTCCACCCAGCATACCGCCGACATCTCGCACGAGCCGCTCACCGAGAGCGTGATCGAGCAGATCGTAAAACCCGTGCTGCCGAAAAACATGATCAGCAAGGAAACCAAATATCTGATCAACCCGACAGGGCGCTTCGTCATCGGCGGGCCGCAAGGCGACACCGGCCTTACCGGCCGCAAGATCATCGTTGACACCTACGGCGGTTATTCACGTCACGGCGGCGGCGCGTTTTCCGGCAAGGATCCGTCAAAAGTCGATCGTTCGGCCGCCTACGCCGCGCGCTACGTGGCGAAAAACATCGTCGCCGCGGGCCTCGCGACAAAATGCGAAATCCAGGTCGCCTACGCCATCGGCATCGCACGCCCGGTCAGCGTGCTGGTCGAGACCTTCGGCACCGGCAAAATCAGCGATGAAAAAATCGCCGCACTTGTCGAGAAGCATTTCGACCTACGCCCCAAAGGCATCATTCACTCGCTCAACCTGCTGCGCCCGATTTACGAAAAAACCGCCGCGCACGGGCACTTTGGGCGGGATGAGCCGGAGTTCACTTGGGAAGCCACCGATAAGGCGGCGGCGCTGAAGGCTGAAGCTGGCGTTTAGCACGACAATCCGGAGCGAACAGGGCCGCCGAGTGCGGCCTTTTTTTTGGAGTGCGGCGGCTTGCCGCCGCTTTCGTAGACAAGAGATAATTTGTAACACATTGTTTTTATTAACATTCTATATTCACGCCTCCATCTTTTGACTGTACCACCGCCTAGAATTACAATCTAGCCTGTAATCTAGCTTATTCGAGGTGACGCTATGCGCGAGATCGGGGCATTCGAAGCAAAAAACAAACTTGGCACCCTGCTCGACTGGGTGGCAAACGGCGAGGAAGTTCTGATCACCCGGCGCGGCAAGGCCGTTGCGCGTCTGGTTCCAGCCACGCCCGGCATTGATCGCGATAAAGCCAGGCGCGCCGCCGATAACATTCGCGCCCGCGGCATTGGCGTCACGCTCGGCGGCCTCAAGATCAAGGACTTGATCAACGAAGGCCGTCCGTGAGCTTGGTCATCGATAGTTCGGTCACACTGGCTTGGTGCTTTGCCGATGAGCGCACGACCGCGGTTAACGCCGTGCTCACGCAATTAGCGGAATCCGGCGCGGTGGCGCCGTCGCTGTGGCGGCTGGAAGTCGCCAACGCCCTGCAAATGGCCGTCCGCCGCAAACGTATCGACGCCGCTTTTCGCGATGCCACGCTCGCTGATTTACGCGCGCTCACCATCGACATCGACATAAACACCGATGCGCAGGCCTGGACGGCGACATTGCGCCTGGCGGATCAATTTCAGCTCACGCTGTATGACGCCGCTTATGTTGAACTTGCACAACGCCTGGCCTTGCCGCTGGCCGCTCTCGATCAGGATATGCGCTCGGCGGCGGACGCACTGGGCATTACGTTGCTTGGGGCTTAACACACAGCGCGCTGAACACCGGCCGCGGGTACTCCCTAATTTAGGTTCATCAGACTGATCCGTGGGTCCAGGCTCGAACTTCGCGGCGTCGGACAAAGCGCGCAAAAAATAATATGGATGCGCACTGCGTATGCGCATCGCCTCGTCCACCCGCTTCGCCAGATTCATGCCGAGGTAGTTGCCGATGGCACGGTTCCCGGTGGGCAGCGGTTCGTAGACCTTGACGATTTTCGCGAGATAGGCGCCTGTGCTTTTTATCTGCAGGCCGTCGAACGGATTTTTACCGTTCGCGGCTTTCGCACCCGCGGCATCTGTCAGGTTGTGAATATGGATGCCGAGCAGGCCTTTTTTATCGGCCCAGGATTTCTCGATTTCGTATTTGATCCAGCGCCGGCCCGCGGTGTTCGCACCGATCAATATGATGGTGCACTCACGGCCCGCGAGCTGGCCGTCGATCCAGCGTTGAATCGCGACATCGTCGGCTTTCGTCAACGCGGCCCAGTCTTTTTCCGGCGCCGACGCGTTGCCTTCGACGACGCCGAGTGCGCGTACCGCCGCGGCACGCGTGAAGTCTGCCGCGTAGTTAAAACTGTAGAAAACCTTGCGTGCCATTCCGCACCTCACGATAATCGTAAGTATTTGATATTAAACAATATTTAAGAATTCTTGCAACTGCGCTATAATCGCGCCCTCACCGAGGAGCGTTGCGACGGTTTTCACGTATTCACGTGCAGCCGCCAGGCTCGGTGGACCTAACCCCTGCAACGGCGCTCACGAACTTTTTTCATAATTGAAAGGAGCGCGTGATGAACGCCGCATCTAAAAATTTTACCGATTACCACGTAGCAGACATCAAGCTGGCCGATTTCGGCCGCAAGGAAATCGCCATTGCCGAGACCGAAATGCCCGGTCTGATGGCGATCCGCGAGGAATACAAAGGCAAGCAGCCGCTCAAAGGCGCGCGCATCGCCGGTTCGTTGCACATGACGATTCAAACCGCGGTGTTGATCGAAACCCTGGCGGCGCTAGGCGCGGATATCCGCTGGGCCTCATGCAATATTTTCTCGACGCAGGATCACGCCGCGTCGGCCATCGCCGCCGCTGGCATTCCTGTATTCGCCTACAAAGGCGAGACGCTCGAAGACTACTGGGATTACACCCATCGCATTCTTCAGTGGAGCGACGGCGGCACGCCCAACATGATTCTCGATGACGGCGGTGACGCCACGCTACTGGTGACACTCGGCGCGCAACACGAGAAAAACAAAACCCAGCCGCCCGAAGGCACGAACGAGGAAGAAGTCGTGCTGTTCGCGGCGATGCGCAAAACGTTGAAAGAAAAGCCCGGTTTCTACTCGAAGATTCAAGCCAACATCAAAGGCGTAACCGAGGAAACCACCACCGGCGTGCATCGTTTGTATCAGATGCAAAAAGAAGGCCGGCTGCCGTTCCCCGCGATCAACGTCAATGATTCGGTCACCAAATCCAAGTTCGACAATCTCTACGGCTGCCGTGAGTCACTGGTGGACGCCATCAAGCGCGCCACCGACGTGATGATCGCCGGCAAGGTCGCGCTCGTTTGCGGCTTTGGCGACGTGGGCAAGGGCAGCGCGCAGGCGTTGCGCGCGCTCTCCGCGCAAGTGTGGGTGACCGAAGTCGATCCGATCTGCGCGCTGCAAGCGGCGATGGAAGGCTTTCGCGTGGTGACCATGGATTATGCCGCCGACAAAGCGGATATTTTCGTCACCGCCACCGGCAATCTGTCGGTGATTCATCACGATCACATGAAGAAGATGAAGCACAACGCCATCGTGTGCAACATCGGCCACTTCGATTCCGAAATCGATATCGCCAGCTTGAAGCAATACAAGTGGGAAAACATCAAGCCGCAGGTCGATCACGTGATATTCCCCGACGGCAAACGGCTCATCGTGCTGGCCGAAGGACGCCTGGTGAACCTCGGCTGCGGCACTGGGCATCCGTCATTCGTGATGTCAAATTCCTTTACCAATCAAACACTTGCGCAGATCGAGTTATTCACGCAAGGCGGCAAATACAAGAACGAAGTCTACGTGCTGCCCAAGCATCTCGACGAAAAAGTCGCGCGCCTGCATCTGAAAAAACTTGGCGTTGAGTTGACGACATTGAACGAAAAGCAGTGCGAGTATCTGCATCTGTCGGTGGATGGCCCGTTCAAGGCCGACCACTACCGCTATTGAGAGCGAGGATGCCATGCAATCACAACGCAAGCATCCCCACACTTACAGCTTCGAGTTTTTTCCGCCCAACACCGACGAGGGCGCGGAAAAACTCGCGCAGACCGCCGAGCAGCTCGCCGTACTAAAACCGAAATTTTTTTCGGTCACGTACGGCGCGGGCGGCTCCACGCAGGCGCGCACGTTAAAAGCCGTGCTCGATCTGCGCGCGGCCGGGCATGCCGCGGCACCCCACATTTCGTGCATCGGCTCCACGCACGCGGGCGTGCGCGATTTTTTGCAGCAATACAAGGATAACGGCATCAAGCATCTGGTGGCGCTGCGCGGCGACCTGCCATCGGGCACCGCGTCGGCGGGCGAGTTTCACTACGCAAACGAACTGGTGGCCTTCATCCGCAAGGAATTCGGCGATCACTTCTTCATCGAGGTCGCAGCCTACCCGGAGTACCATCCGCAGGCAAAAAGCGCGCTGGATGATTTGAACAATTTCAAACGCAAGGTCGAAGCGGGCGCTGATTCGGCGATCACGCAGTATTTCTACAACGCCGACTGCTACTACCACTTCATTGACCAATGCGAGAAGATGGGCATCACCATCCCCATCGTACCGGGCATCATGCCTATCGGCCGCTTCTCGCAGTTGGCGCGCTTTTCAGACGCCTGCGGCGCGGAAATACCGCGCTGGATCCGCAAGAAGCTCGAAGGCTATGGCGACGACACCGATTCCATCCGCGCGTTCGGGTTGGATGTCGTCACCCGGCTGTGCGAAGACCTGCTCAAGGCCGGCGCGCCGGGGCTGCATTTTTATACGATGAATCAGTCGGGGCTGACCACCGCCATCTGGAAGCGGCTCAAGTTGTAGTCTACGCGCGGTTGTGCGCCTGCTTGCCAACCGGTGGGTGCGCAACGGCTTCTTCGAGCGATTTCGCGCTTCGCCATTCGTGTGGCGGGCGTGAAACGCCGTCGGCGCCAATTTGATCGATGTCCCAATAGAACTCAAGGTTGTGGCCGTCGGGGTCGAGAAACTCTATCGCCACCTGCGCGCCTGCGCCGCGGCGGCCCTCGAACACGATGGTGACACCCTGTTGGCGCAGATGATCACGCGCGCGAAAGAGGTCATCCAATGAGGCGGCTTCAAACGCGATGTGATGCAGCTCGTGCTGCTGTGTAGCCCCCGGCGCGCCACCCACCAGCGCGATGCCATGATGGTCGGGATTGCAGCGCATGAAGATCATGCCGCCCGGCATCCTGTCTTCGCCGATGATGTCCGACACCTTGAAGCCGAGCACGCCCGCGTAAAACGCCTGTGATCGCCGCAAGTCCGTCACCTTGATTACTACATGGCCCAGCTTTTTGAGTGCGAACGGCGGCTGTGTATTGGGAATAGCCGCACGCAGTTTTTCGATATCGACGGTCATGGACAGACTCCTGCGTGACTTGAGAAGGATCATCAGAGATTCGTACGGACAATAAACCACCACCGTCATTCCCGCGTAGGCCGGAATCCATAACACCGTCCCACACGAGACGCCTCATGGATTCCGGCCTGCGCGGGAATGACGAGGTTTGTTTTGCGTGCTTTGCCCAACGCCGTGGCATTCAGGGCTACACCCACAGAATGGTCTGATGAATCATTAAGAAGAGTCAGTCAAGCCGTATGTTCGCGGCACGAATCACACCGTCCCACTTGGCCCTGTCTTTTTTCAGGAACTCGGCGAATTCCTCGGGGCTGCTGCCGATCGGGCGCACGCCTAAATCCACCAGCCGCTGCTGCACGTCCGATTCGCGCATCGCCTTGGCGATCTGCGTGCTCAACTGCGTAACCAATTGGCGCGGCGTCTTGGCGGGAACCACGGCCCCGAACCAGGACGAAACATCCAGGCCGGCCAGCCCCGCCTCGGCTGTGGTGGGCACATCGGGCAACTGCGGCAAGCGTTTGGCGCTTGCGACCGCCAGCGCCCGTAATGTGCCGGCTTTGATCTGCGGTATCACGGCCGGCGGGTTCGCGAACATTCCGGTGGCCCTGCCCCGACATTACCGCAATCACAAACTCGGGGCCTTTGTAAGCAATGTGCTGAACGGTGACGCCCGCAACGCGCTGGAACAGTTCGGTCGTCAGGTGCAGCGAACTGCCCGCACCGGGCGAAGAAAAATTCATCTTCCCCGGCTCACGCTTGGCCGCTGCAATGAACTCGCCGAGATTTTTTGCGGGATTCTTGGCATGCACGACCAGTAACACCGCCACGTCCGCAAGCAACGACACCGGCGCATAGGATCCCGTATCGAAGGGCATCTCTTTATAGAGGCTCGGGTTCATGGTCAATACGCTACCGGGCGTAAACAACACGTGGTAACCATCGGGATTGGCGCGGGCGACAATGCCCGCGGCAATGTTGCCGGAGGCGCCGGGCCGGCTGTCGATCACGAACGGCTGGCCGTTGTAGTGCGCCAACTTTTCACCAATGGAACGTGCGAGCAAATCGGGGATGCCACCCGCGGCGGTAACCACCACCCTGACCGGCTTGGTCGGCCACGCCGGATCAGCAGCTTGCGCGCCCGTATAACCCAAGGTGGCCGCGATAAGACCTATTATCGATAAAGCCCGCTTAAGCGTAGCCGGAGAAGTTAGGCGTTTGCTGCAAGCATCAATGTTCATGTGTGACCTTCCGGTTCGATTGACAAGATTGATTGGAAAACACGCGTAAAATCTTGTTCTGCTGCACGTGCATGAACTATGGCAGTCCGCAACCGCCTTGTGAACCCTGTACTTTGTAATACGGCTATAGCCGCTATACCCCTATAGGAAATCGCAATGTCCCAGAACGCCAAAGACACCGACAGCCACATCGGCCGCCGCATCAAGCTACGCGACCTGCAAATCCTGGCCAGTGTCGCGCAGCACGGCAGCATGGCCAAGGCAGCAACGCATCTGGCGACTACTCAGCCCACGGTATCACAAGCCATCGCCGATCTCGAAGACGCTGTGGGTGTGCGGCTGTTTGACCGCAGCACGCAAGGGGTCGTGCCGACGGTCTTCGGCGAAATTCTGGTAAAGCGCGGTGCCGAAGCGTTCGATGCGTTAAAGCAGGGCATGCGCGACATTGAATTCCATGCGACATCCGGTGCGGGTGACGTGTGGGTGGGATGCATGGAAGCGCTTTTGCATGGATTATTGCCCGCCGTGATTCAGCGGCTTGCGCAACGGCACCCGAAGATCATTGTGCATGCGACAGAGGTAAACCCATCAGAGAATGTTCACGTCCTGAGCGAACGCAAACTGGACCTGTTGATCGGCCGATCCACGCGGGCGCAAGGGGATGACGATCTTCATTCGGAAACCCTGTTTGAGGACGCGTTTACCGTGGTCGCCGGGGAGAAAATCCCTGGGCGCGCCGGCGCAAGGTTGCACTGGCGGATCTGATGGACGAAGGGTGGCTTTATGGCGAGCCGGGTAACGCGACGCAGGCGCGAATATCCGAAACCATATTGGCCAAGACCGGGCGGCTGCCGCGGGTTGCCATGTACACCACATCGATGAATTTGCGTCTCGCCTTGTTGGCATCGGGTGACTACATTTCCTGCATACCGGGCTCCGTTTACCGCTACGGCGCCGCAGGCAGGCCCATCAAGGCCCTACCGGTGGATATGGCGCTTAAGTTACCCGTGGCGATCCTCACGCTGAAGAACCGCACGCTCAGTCCGGCGGCAAAACTTTTTATCGAGACAGCGCGGGAAGTGGCGAAGACGATGGCGAAAGGCGATTGAGCCTCGCAACCGACTCGATCCGGCACCGGCTTAGCAACAGGTTCCTTCCGCGCTATGATGACGGCTCGGCACGCCGCCATCTACCGGGAGAGTACACGCCATGTCTGAAGCAAAAGCTGCAGCGCCGCGAGGAAACGAGCAGCAGATAAAAACGTTGTTAAGCGAAGTGCGGGCACTGCCGCCGCTTGCCGCGGCGGAGTTGCTCTCCGCGTATTCCGCGCCAGTTACCGGCGGCGTGCTGATGGAGCTCGACCCCGCGACCGCGCAGGAGATACTCGCGGCGCTGCCCGGCGGATTGCACGACAGCATCCTGCTCGAGGCCCCGCCCGCCGTGGCGCGGCAATGGGCGCGCAACCAGGCATACCCGGAAGACAGCGTCGGGCGCATGATGGAATCGGCACTCGCGGTGTTTCGCCCCGAGACCACCGTGGGCACGGCCACCGAGGAATTGCGTGCGCTGGTAAAAAGCGCGTTCATCACCTACGGCTACGTCACCGACCCGGCGGGCAAGCTGCTGGGCCTCGTCACCATGCGCGACTTGCTATTCGCCGACAACGATGTACGGCTGGACGCCATCATGCTGCGCGACGTGTTTTCGCTCAATCCGAATTCGCAGTTGTCGGATGCGATGAAGCTGGTGCTCGAGCGCCACTACCCGGTGTACCCGGTGTGCGACGGGCAAGGCGTGCTGCTTGGCCTCGTGCGCGGGCAAGCCATGTTTCAGGCGCAGGCCTACGAAATCACCTTGCAGGCCGGCTCCATGGTCGGTGTTGAAAAGGAAGAGCGGCTCGCCACGCGCTGGCTGCAAAGTTTCAAGTTCCGCCATCCGTGGCTGCAACTGAATTTACTCACGGCGTTCGTCGCCGGCGCGGTGGTGGGCGTGTTTCAGGGCACGGTGGACAAACTGGTGATCCTCGCGCTGTTTCTACCCGTGCTCGCGGGGCAATCGGGCAACACCGGCTGTCAGGCGCTGGCGGTGACGCTGCGCGGCATGACGCTCGGTGAATTAAAACCCGGCCAGGAAAAGTTGCTGGTGATGAAGGAAGCCTCGCTCGGCCTGATGAACGGCGCGCTGGTGGGACTGGTCGCGGGCCTCGGCATGTTCTTCATTGCCACCATGCAAAAATCCCCGCACGCGCTGATGCTCGCGGTAGTCGTCTGGCTGGCGATGATCGGCAGTTGCGTGGCGAGCGGACTGTCCGGCGCGCTGGTGCCGCTGACGTTGAAGCGCTTCGGGCTTGATCCGGCCACGGCTTCGAGTATTTTTCTCACCACCGCGACCGACGTGGTGAGCATGGGGTTGCTGCTGGGGCTGGCCACGCTGCTGGTGTTGTAGTGTGTGTATAATATTAAGAATGTATCAACTTTCAGGTTTTGGGAAACACCATGCGTACCGCACGAGTTTTCACTAACGGCAACAGCCAGGCCGTACGTATACCGCGACAATTCCGGATCGATGCGTCGGAGGTCTTCATCCACAAGGATGCCGCGACCGGCGATATCGTCCTTTCGGCACGCCCGATGCACGGCGGTTGGGCGGAATTTTTCGCGCTGCGCGACAGCGCTCGTCTGCCCGCGGATTTTATGAGCGACAGGCCGATGAACATTGTTGAAGCTGGTCGCGATCCGTTTGAAGCCGCCGCATCCGCGCCCAAGCGCACACGTACACGTGCCGCAAAGGCGGCGCGCAAGAAGCGATAGTGCGGTATCTGCTGGATACCGATACCGCGAGTTATTCCATTCGCGGCGCCAGTGCCGCGCTCGACTCGCGACTCGCGAAAGCCGCCGCACGCGACCTGGCGATCTCGGTGGTTACGCGCGCGGAACTGCTGTTTGGCGTGGAAAAACGCGGCAACCCGCGCGGACTGGCTCGCGTGGTTCACGCGTTTCTGGATCGTATCGCGATATTGCCCTGGGACAATGCCGCCGTGGATGTCTTTGCCAAGGTGCGCGCGCAACTCGAACGGCAAGGCACGCCGATCGGTTTTGCCGACACCATGATTGCCGCGCACGCCATTTCACTGAAGGCAACGCTCGTGACAAACAATCAAAAGCACTTTCTGAACGTAAAAGGATTGTCGCTTGAGAACTGGCTTGCCTGACTTCGCGCCTACTTTTGAGGCGCCGTAGTGGCATCAAGCAACGACCTCGTAAACCACGTCTGCGAGCTGCTGGCGCCGGCGGGACACGTAGTCACCAAGCGCATGTTCGGCGGCCACGGCATCTACGTCGATGGCCTGTTCATCGCGATCATCGCGTGGGACGAACTTTATTTGAAGGTGGACGACGTCACCAAGGCCGCGTTCGATGCCGAGTCGTGCGCGCCGTTCGTGTATTCGAAGGACGGCAAGCAGATGACCATGAGCTACCGGCGTGCGCCGGACGACGCCATGGACGCGCCGCATCTGATGCTGCCGTGGGCGCGGCTTGCCATCGAGGCTGCGTTGCGGGCACGAGCTTCAAAGCCAGCGCCCAATAAGAAACCGGCCGCGAAGGCAAAGCCCGCGCGGCCGGTGTCGTAGAAGCGTAGGCTGAAGTAATTACACCGCGGCCGGATTACTACGCCGCGGCTCTAACAGGCTTCTTCTTGGCCTGCGCCGCCGTGGCATGCATCGAAGCATAAGCCGCGTGCGCGGCCGCTTCGGCGTCGCCCACGTGCACCGCGTAACCCATGTCTTCAAGCACGGAGCCGAGCGCGGACAAACACAACATTACGTTGTCCGGACGGCACGAGTAGCCCATCAAGCCGAAGCGCCAGATTTTGCCGGCCAGGGGGCCCAAGCCCGCGCCGATTTCGATGCCGAATTCGTCGAGCAGGGTCTTGCGCACCTGGGCTTCGTTGACGCCCGTGGGGCAATGCACGGCGTTCATTTCGGGCACCTGGTATTTTTCATTCACCAGGAATTTCAGGCCCATGCCTTCGAGGCCGGCTTTCAACGCGATGTGGTGACGCTTGTGGCGCGCCCAGCAGTTTTCCAGGCCTTCCTCGCGGATCAACAGCAGCGCTTCGTGCAGGCCAAACAGCGAGTTGGTCGGCGCGGTGTGGTGATAGGTGCGCGTGGTAGCACCCCAGTAGCCGAGCAGCAGGTTCATGTCCATGAACCAGCTATGAATTTTGTCTTTGCGGCTCTTGACGAAATCAACCACGCGCTCGCTGATCGACACCGGCGACAGGCCCGGCGTGCACGACAGGCACTTCTGGCTGGCGGAATACACCGCGTCGAATTTCCAGTCATCGACCCGTACTTCAACACCGCCGAGCGAAGTGACGGCATCCACAATCGTCAGCGCGTCATGCTTGTGCGCGATTTCGACCAGCGTTTTCGCATCCGACAACACGCCGGTGGAGGTTTCCGCATGCACGAATGCCACCAGACGCGCATCCGGATTTTTCTTCAGCGCATCTTCGAGTTTCTGCGGATCGACCGGCTCGCCCCATTTGTCTTCGACGACGATGGCGGTGGCGCCACAGCGTTCGACGTTTTCGATCATGCGGCCGCCGAACACGCCGTTGCGGCACACGATGACTTTGTCACCGGGGGCAACCATGTTGACGAAGCAGAATTCCATGCCCACCGAACCGGGGCCGGAGATCGGGAACGTCAGCGGATTCTTGGTTTGATACACGTAACGCAGCAGCGATTTCAGTTCTTCCATCATCTCGACGAACACCGGATCGAGATAACCGATCGCAGGCTGGCTCATGGTGGTGAGCACGCGCGGATGAATCTCCGTCGGGCCCGGGCCGAGCAACGTGCGCTGCGGCGGGTGGAAAGAATTGATGCGTTTGGATGGTGCGTAATCGTTGCTCATGGTGTCGCTCCCAGCGTTAGGTATGTAAAGATTTTCGCCGTCCGGACGCGATTTCAACCGGATCGGTTTGCGTTCTGTTGCTTCATTCAACACATCGGCTGCGGTCACATCGCCGCCGGTGACTTGCTCCACTTCCATCGCCCAGCGCGCTGGCACGTAGCCCGACTTCACCCAATTGTTGACCACCGCGCGGTCAAGACTAAAGCGGCGGGCCACTTCGGCCTGACTGCCGAAAATTTCTACGAGGCGTTCTGCGCAATTCATGGTTATTCCTTGGGTGCAAGAGTAACATGGCAAAATTAACTTGACAATATGAAGTTACAATTAAAGTATTTTACGTAACTATTTGTTTTTAAACATTATTTATTTTTGCATCAAAAGCGAAAACCCAAAAATTCGGCTTTTGTAAGGGCCGAAGGCATGGTAACGTCACGCCACAATTCACAATTCAGACGCAGGAGTCGTGTATGAAAAGGTGCATTCTGATGCTGGCCGCTGGCGTAATAGTCGCGCCGCAACTCGCGTTCGCCGCCGAGAAAACGGGTGCTTCGGGTGCGTACCCCAATAAATCCATTCGCCTGATCGTGCCGTTTCCGCCCGGCGGCGGTACCGATCTGGTGTCGCGCATATTGCAACCCGCGGTCACAGCCGCACTCGGCCAGCAAATGCTCATCGACAATCGTGGCGGCGCGCAGGGCACCAGCGGCACAGCCATCGGCGCGAAAGCCAACCCCGACGGCTACACGTTGATCATCGCGGAAATCGGCGCAACAGCAGTGGCTCCATGGATGTACGACAAAGTTCCGTTCGATGTGAGCCGCGATTTTGCGCCGATCACCATGCTGATCGAGCAGCCGTACATCGTGTCGGTGCACCCGACCGTGCCCGCGAAAACACTCGCGGATTTTTTGAAACTCGCGGCGGCCAAGCCCAACGGCTACAACTACGGCTCCGGCAACGTCACCGCGCATCTCGCACAAGAAGTTTTTTATCAGACCGCGAAATTGAAACTCACGCACATCCCCTATCGCGGCAGCGGCCCGGCGATGACCGCTGCACTCGGCGGCGAAGTGCAAACATTATTCTCCGGCCCCGGCGCTGCAATCCCGCAAATACGCGCGGGCAAAATCCGCGCGCTCGCCGTCACCACCGCCAAACGCACGCGCGAGTTGCCTGATGTGGCGACACTCGACGAACAAGGCTTCAAGGGCTTCGCCATCAGCGGCTGGTACGGCTTGATGGCGCCCGCGGGCACGCCGCAACCGATCATCACGCAATTAAACGGCGTGTTCACCAAGATATTGAGCGGCAGCGACGCCGCCAAACAATTGAGTGATCGCGGCTACGACCCGACGCCGATGGCGCCGGAGGCATTCGGCAAATTCATGCTTGCCGAGTATCAGCGCTGGGGCAAGGCGGTTAAAGCCGCAGGCGTAAAAGCTACGGATTAGCCAGCAGGTGAATGTTGTTTTTGATGCGTGCCTTGTCGGCTTCCCGCATCGAGGCTTCAAGCAACAACCGATCATAGAGCATCAGGCTTTCCTTGGTGCGCCCCTTGCTCGACAGATACCAAGCCTTGTGCTCGGCCACGGCAAAGCGATAGTGCGGCCGCTCATACTTGATGCCGCGTTCGTACCAATCGAGCGCGCGATCAGTCTGGCCCAACTTGTCGCAGACAACCGCCGCGCTCAAGCACGCATCGGCTTTATCCATCTCTGAAATGCCGCTCTCCACCAGCGACGTCAACGCGGCCAACGCGTCGCCGTGGCGTTCTTTTTCGACACAGTAGGCCGCCTTGCGCTGCGCCACGTCATAACGGCCCAATGCTTGATCGAACACGATGCCGCGATCGTAGGCGTCGAGCGCTTGAAGCACCTGCCCCAACTGGTCGTGGACGATCGCCATGTTGATGCACGCCATCGCCTTACCGAAATCGTCGAGGTCACTATCGAGCAGTTGCGCAAATACCGCCAGCGCATCGTTGTGCCTGCCGCTGGTGACATGCTCGTTGGCGAGATGAAACAACGTGTCCTTGCAGCAAGCGTGAATGAAATTGATTGACGCCTCTGTTAACTTCATCAGCGGGTTCAATCTGATGAGGAGCAGAGGCGATGGGCAAGATGACGGACATTACGCCAGTGATGGCGCAAGGCGGGAGCCTGCAAGAAATCT
>CAMDLH010000045.1 GCA_945901405.1 Bordetella parapertussis
AAGATTTCAGGGAAAATGCCAGCTATGCCCCACGCTTGCGCAAAAAACTACGATTCCGCGCAAATCTTCGTGGTGAAAAATACCCCTAAAAACCCGCGCTGCTATAGAGGCAGCCGAGGATTACAATCAAGCACTATGTATCCGGCTTCCTGTATCGCAAGCTGCCCTACGACGCGGCACGCGCCTTCGCGCCCATCATACGCGGCTCGATCAGCGGCCTTTATATCGTGTCCAGCGTCGGCCTGCCCGCACGCAATGTCAAGGAACTCGTGGCGCTCGCGCGCCAGCGCCCGAATGATCTGACCTACGCCACCGTGGGCCGCGGCAGCGCCGCGCATCTCGCCGCGGAGATGTTCACCACCGCCGCGGGCATCAAGACCCTGGCCGTGCATTACAAGGGCGCGGCGCCGGCGCTGGTCGCGCTCGCCTCGGGCGAAGTCGGCTTTACCGTGCTCAATATTCTCGATCCGCAACCGTTCGTGAAGCAGGGCAAGCTGCGCTCCATGGCGGTGACCAGCGCCAAACGCTCGCCGGCGATTCCCGATGTGCCCACGCTGATGGAGTCTGGCATCAATATCGAGGCCTATCTGTGGATGGGACTGTTCGCGCCGTGGGGCACGCCGCCCGCCATCGTGAACAAGCTCAACGCCGACATCGGGCGTTATCTGAGCGAGCCGCAGACGACGGCATTTGTGATAAACAATCTAGGCGGCGAATTCGCCCCGCACACGGCGGAGCAGTTCGGCGAGTTCCTCGGGCGCGATGTCGCCCTGTGGCAAAAAACCATCAAGCAGATGAATCTGCAACTGGATTAACAATTGAGCGCAATCATGAATCGTTGGCTACACGGCATCATCGCGGCACTCGCGCTCTGCACTTTTGCGGCACAGGCACAGGCGCAAGCTTACCCGGTGCGGCCCATCCGCCTCATCGTGCCGTATCCGCCGGGCGGATCGACCGACCCCACCGGCCGCGCGCTCGGGCAATGGCTCACCGATAAATTCGGACAAACCGTGGTGGTCGATAACCGCGGTGGCGCAGGCTCCACCATCGGCCACGCACTGGGCGCGCAGGCCGCGCCGGATGGCTACACCCTGCTGCTCGGCACTTCGGGCGGACTGGTCGTCGCGCCCGCCTGGGGCGTGAAGGTTACGTACAACCCGGTGAAGGATTTCACGCCGATCGGGCTCGCAGTCGATGTGCCTTTCGTGCTGGCCATCCAACCGGGCGTGGCCGCAAAGAACATCAGCGAGTTCATAGCCCTGGGCAAATCGCAGCCAGGCAAGATAAATTTCGCCTCGCCCGGCGCAGGCACGCCCAACCATCTTGGCATGGAACTCATGAACGCACTTGCCGGCACGCGCTACGTGCACGTGCCCTACAAGGGCGGCGGCCCGGCGCTGCTCGACCTGATGTCGGGGCGCGTCGAGGCATTGTTCGGCGCGACGACCTACATTGCCCCCGCGGTGCAGAGCGGCAAGGTGCGCGTGATCGCCACCGGACATCCCGTGCGCGTGCGCGAGTACCCCGACGCCCCCGCATTGGCGGAGTTGATCCCCGGCTTCACCAACACCACCTGGTATGGCTTGATGGGCCCGGCAGGCTTGCCGCCGGCCATCGTCAACAGGATCAATGCCGAGATGAAAACCGCGCACGGCAGCGCCGAGTTTCGCAAGACTCTCGAATCGCTGGCGCTGTTGCCCATTACCAGCTCGCCCGCGCAAATGGGAGAACGCATCAAGAGCGAACTCGCGCGATGGACCAAGGTCATCAAGGACGCCGGCATCGGCGAAAAATAACGTTACCCCGGAAGAAAAACACATGACACAACACAGCGGCTCCATCGACGCACACGCACATTGGTCGCCACAGCCTTACATGCAATATGCCGAGCAGCAAGGCGGCAAGGTATCGGGTGGCGTGCCCAGCCCGCTGATGTACGACCTTGAAGCGCGCATGAAGTGGATGGACTCGCGTAACGTCAAGATGCACGTGTTGTCGCTGTCGGGCGGCATGCCGTGGCAATGGGCCTCGCTCGACGCGGCGGATAAACTCGCGCGCATCGTCAATGATGCTGCCGTCGAGGCGCACAAGAATTTCCCTGATCGCTTTGTCGCGGCCGCCGCAATCCCGATGCGCGACCCCAAGGCCGCGCTGCGCGAACTCGACCGCATCGCCGGCAAGCCGGGCATGCGCGCGGTGCATCTGCCCAATTCGGTCGAGGGCATCGACTATCTGTTCACCCCCGCGTATGAGCCGCTGGTCGCGCGCTTCGAGGAACTCGGCTACCCGATTTTGTTTCACCCGCTTGATGGCCAGCCCAATCACTACGGCGGGCCGGAGCGCCTCGCCGGCCCTAACTTCATCTACAACACGCTGGGCTTTCCGTTCGAGACCGCGACCCTCGCCGTGAAATTCATCTACAGCGGCTACCTGGATAAATTTCCCAAGCTCAACGTCCTGCTGCCGCATTCGGGCGGCTGCTTTCCGTACGTCGCCGGGCGCGTGGAGCACAGCATCAAGAAAGGCGCGGTTGAAGCCGCGTCGCAATTGAAAGGCTCGATCCGCGATTACATCCGGCGTTTTCACTACGACTCGCTGGCGTATTACCCCGAGACGCTGCGCTTCATGATTGATCTCGTCGGCGTGGATCGCGTGGTAATCGGCACCGACAACTACGCCAAGATGGATGTGGAGTATCCGAACGCGCTGGTGGAGTCGTTGAAACTGCCGGATGCGAATTTGCAGAAAATTCTGCATGGCAATGCGGCGAAGTTGTTTGGGTTGTAAACGACGAATAGCGCATGCCACCTTGCGTTGTGATGGGTTACGGCCATTGGCCAGTACCCATCACAACCGCACGCACCACAACACATAAAGGAACGCTCCCGTGGAAGCCAACGTACAACTACCCACCGAACAGACCCGCCAGTGGCTGTTCAACCTCTGGTGCGCCGCCGGCAGCAACGAACACGAAGCGCAACTCACCGCCGACCACTTGATCGGCGCCAATCTCGCCGGCCATGATTCGCACGGCGTGGGCATGGTGATGCCTTACGTGCGCTCGCTGCGCGCCAACGAGCTACAACTGAATCAGAAGCTTTCCATCGTCACCGACACCGACACGCTGCTGGTGGTGGACGGCAATCGCGGCATTGGGCAATCGATGGCGTATCAGACCATGCAACTCGCGATTGAGCGCGCGCGCAAGAACGGCGTGGTGATCGTGGGTCTCAAGAACACGCATCACATCGGGCGCGTCGGCCATTGGGCGGAGCAGGCGATTGCGGCAAATCTCGCGTCGATCCACTTCACCAACGTGGTGAGCCGCCCGCTGGTGGCGCCGCACGGCGGCCGGCAAAGCCGCTTTGGCACCAACCCGCTGACTGTCGGCCTGCCGCGCCGCAACGGGCCGCCGATACTGCTCGATTTCGCCACCAGCGCAGTCGCGGTGGGCAAAATACGCGTGGCCTACAACCGCAAAGGCCCGGCACCCGCCGGCGCGCTTATCGATCACGACGGCAACGCCACCACCAACCCGGCGGTGATGTTCGAGGAGCCAATGGGCGCACTACTCACCGCCGCCGGCCACAAGGGTTATGCGCTGGCGATGGTGTGCGATCTGCTGGGTAGCGCCCTCTTCGGCGGCATGACGCCGCAGCCCAGCCGCCTGCGCATTCCCGGCGCTTACAACAACATGCTCGCCATCGTGTTCGACCCGGCACGCTTCGGCGCGGGCGAGCACTTCGAGCAGGAGGCCAGCGCGTTTATCGAGTATGTGCAGTCAGCCAGGCGCACTGATACGAATGCGCCGATTGAAATACCGGGCGATGCCGAGCGGCGCTTTCGCATCGAGCGCGCGCAGGCGCTGCCGATCGACAAAGGCACGTTGAAAACCATGGATGAGGCGGCGCAAGGAATCAACGCGCTGCGCGGCAGTTCATTGCCGCCGGCGTCGGTCTTGGTAATGCAGTGATACCGCCGCTAGGCGAAATTACATTACCGTGGTAATGTATCCCTATGGCCATCGCACAATCCAAATTGACAGCCCAGGGGCAGATCTCGGTCCCGGCGCAAATCCGTAGCAAGCTTGGCATCGGGCCGGGTTCGCTGCTGGAATGGGACGAAGAAGGCGGCAATATCGTCGTGCGGCGCGCGACATGCTATTCGTCGGCTGAAATCAGAAAAGCGCTGTTCCCCAATGCCCCTCCCAAGCGCCGCACGCTCGCTGAACTCAAGGATGGAATCAGCCAGGACATGAAGCGGCGTCATGCGCGCCGTTGACACGAATGTTCTTCTGCGCATCGTTACCGGCGATGACGCGCATCAGGCAGCACAAGCCGAGACGTTCATAGCCGGCGGCGCCTGGGTTTCTCATCTTGTCTTGGTGGAAACGAGTTGGGTGCTACGTTCGGTTTATGCTCTTGCGCCCAAGGTAATCGCCAACGCAATTGAAATGCTTCTCAGCCACGAGCACCTGTCGTTGCAGGAACCGGAAGTGGTGACGGCAGCACTTGCCCGCTATCGCTCGAAGCCTTCACTGGGTTTTTCCGACTGCATGGTGCTAGAAGTTGCGCGCAAAGCAGGGCACTTGCCCCTAGGAACATTCGACTCTGATCTGGGTAAACTGGACGGCACAAAGCGAATTTAGTGCTCCCTCAATGCCGATGGCAACCTCACTCGCGCCGGGTTGCATCCCGGTGCGGTTCGGATAAACGTTAATCATGTCTGCGTGAAGTACTGCTATTCTACGGAGCGTCTCCTAATTCTCACGAACAAGGGTCAGTAAAGTGACGCTCGAAGTTCATCCCATGAAAGCCGCGCTCGGCGCCGAAGCGCGCTGCGGCGATTTGCGTTCGATATCGAATGACACATTCGCGCGATTGCACCAGGCGTGGCTCGATAATCTCGTGCTGCTCGTGCGCGGGCAAAATCTCAACGACCCGCAAGATTTGCTTGCGTTCGGCCGCGGATTTGGCGAACTCGAACGCGCGCCGGGGCTTGTCAAAGGGCAAAAGCCGAAAGACCCCGCGCTGCTGGAAATGGCCATCGTCTCCAACATCAAGGAAGACGGCAAACCCATCGGCGTGCTCGGCGACGGCGAGGCGGTGTGGCATACCGACAGCTCGTTCTACGAAGTGCCGCCGGGTGCGAGCATACTTTGCGCGCTGGAAATTCCGCCCGTGGGCGGCAACACCGGTTTTGCGAATATGTACAAAGCCTACGACGCGATGTCCGATGAACTGCGTGCACGCGTGCGCGGTCGCACCATCAAAAATGATCTGGTGCACAACACCGGCGGACAGATACGCGACGGCTACGAGGAAGGCGGCGACATCCGCACCACACCCGGCCCGTCGCACCCGATCGTGCGCACGCACCCTGACACCGGCTACAACGCGCTGTATCTCGGGCGGCGCCCGTACGCCTACGTCAACGGCTTGTCGATTGAAGAATCCGAAATGCTGCTCGATGATGTGTGGGCGCACGCCACACAGCCCGTGTTCACCTGGCATCACGAGTGGCGCGTGGGCGACGTGATCATCTGGGACAACCGCTGCGTGCTGCACCGGCGCGATCCGTTCGATCCGAAAGCTCGGCGCCTGATGCACCGCACCTACGTCAAAGGCACGCGGCCAGTCGAAGTAGCCGAAGCCGCGCAGCGCCCGGCGCACCCGCGTGCGCGTGTCGCCGCCTGATTGATTAATGACTCGCGGCACTCTCTGCGCGGCGCTGTTATTTATCGCGTGCCTCGCGCCGGCACACGCACAGTACCCGGACAAAACCCTGCGCTGGATCGTCACCATGCCGCCCGGCGGCGCCAACGACATACTCGCGCGCCCCGTGGCGCAGCGGCTCTCTGAAAACATCGGACAGCAGGTCATCGTCGACAATCGCGGCGGCGCGGGCGGCATGATAGGCGCCGAGGCCGCATCAAAAGCGCCGCCCGACGGCTACACCATGGTGCTGCTGACCATCGCGCACGCGATCGGCGCCAGCCTCTACAGCAAGGTCAATTTCAATCTGACGAAGGATTTCGCGCCCGTGACATTGCTTGCCGCCAGCGCCAGCGTGCTGGTCGTGCCGCCTTCGCTGCCGGTGAAATCAGTGAAGGATTTGATCGTACTCGCCAGGGCACGGCCGGGGCAACTGGCTTACGCCTCATCCGGCAACGGTACGCCGCCGCACCTCGCCGCGGAATTGTTCAGCCACATGGCAGGCGTGAAGATGACGCACGTGCCGTACAAGGGCGGCGGACCCTCCATGGTGGCGTTGCTAAGTGGCGAGGTGTCGCTGTCGTTCGCCAGCATGCCGCCCGCCGTGCCGCAGATACGCGCCGGCAAGCTGCGCGCGCTCGCGGTTGCCTCGGCACGGCGTGCACCGGCGTTGCCGCAACTGCCGACGATCAACGAATCGGGCGTGCCGGGTTATGAGGCTGAAATCTGGTACGGCTTGTCCGTGCCCGCCGCGACACCGAAAGAAATCATCACGCGCCTGCACAGCGAGATCACGAAGGCGCTCAAGCATCCCGATCTCATGCAGCAACTCGACAAAGCCGGATTTCAGATACGCGCCAGCACGCCGGCGGAGTACGCGGCGCTCAAACGCAGCGAGATTGAGAAGTGGGCCAAGGTCATCAAGGCCGCGGGCATGCGCGCGGATTGACATTGGCAACCATACTGCAATAGTTACGTAGGATGGGTGCAACCCATCACAACGCAAGTTCACGCACCAGTGTTTGTGATGGGTTGCACCCATCCTACGTCACTGGATACGCTACGTCTCAAACAACGCCCAGCGCTTGCCGCCCCAAACATAAAGGTGTTTGGATAGCGCCGTTCTACCCGCCTGCGCGTATTCGATCTGCACCGCAAGCCGCAGATCATCGAGCCGCTGCTCCGACGGCACTGCCGTGAACACAAGCACATTACGGGTAGGCACGCCGGCGATGATTTCCGGCCCGCGCCGGTTGCGCTCCCAGAACGCGGTATCGAGCATCACCGTGGATTCGGTTTCGCGCCCGCCGCCAACGAGCCGCGACACCGGCGCGCTCGCCTGCTCGACGCGCAGGCCCGGATAACGTTTGCGGTAATTGGCGACCGCCAGGTTCAGCAGCTCCTCGCGCGTCACGCCCAGCAATCGCAAGTCGATTTCGCGCACCATGTTTACCACGCCCTTGGGCGAGCTAAAGCCATAACGAATGTGCAGGTCACCGACGAAGTGATCGATCACCGGCGCATGATCGCCCTTGGCCGCCGGCTCGGCATAGGGCACGATGTTTTGCACTTGGCGCAGCCTGTCGGCTTGCAAACCAATAAACGAGCGCAGCACCGGCACGATTTCATCGCGCGCGCCCAACGCCGCGGGTTCGAGTTGCGCATGCGCCGCGCGCAGCGCGGCCCACGCGCCCGCCGCTATCAACAGCGATCTGCGTGTGAGGTTCACGTTACGACCCGCGGCGCGCCACCATCAATCAAGTTTCACGTTGGCGGCTTTAACGATCGGCCCCCACTTGTTGAAATCCGTCTTGAGCATCGCCATCAGTTGCTCGGGCGTGCCGGGGGCGGGGTCCGCGCCGCGCGCGGCGAGGCGCTCGCGCAAATCCTTGTCGGCCAGCGCCTTGTGGATGCCCGCGTTGAGCCGGTCGACGA
The DNA here is from genome assembly GCA_945901405.1 of Bordetella parapertussis. Taxonomy (GTDB): domain Bacteria; phylum Pseudomonadota; class Gammaproteobacteria; order Burkholderiales; family SG8-41; genus CAMDLH01. Next base: position 7,653 of record CAMDLH010000045.1, read on the forward strand.
TCTCACGCGGCGTTTTGCCCGGCACAAAAATGCCATACCAATTCATCGCATCAACCTTGGGCACGCCCTGCTCCACCATCGACGGCACGTCGGGCAGCAACGCCGAACGCTTCGCCACGGTGATCGCGATGGGGCGCAAGCGGTTGCTTTGCACATGCGGCAGCAGCACCGGCACATCGGCGATCATCATCTGCGTGTGTCCGCCGAGCGTATTGGTCGTCGCCGCCGCCGCGCCGCCGTAAGGCACATGCACGATGTCGGTTTTGGTTTCCGATTTGAAAAGCTCCAGCACGAGATGCGGCAGGCCGCCGTTGCCGGTGGAGGCCGCGTTGAGTTGCCCCGGACGCACTTTCGCCAATGCAATCAATTCCCTCACGTTTTTCATCGGCAACGAAGGGTGCACCACCAGCAGTTCCGGCGTGGTTGTGATCAACGACACCGGCGCCAGATCGCGATTGAAATCAAACGGCAGGCCCGGATAGACATGCGGATATATGGCGAGCGATGTGCTCGACAGCACCATCGAGTGGCCATCGGGCAGCGACTTCGCCACATTGTCAACGCCGATGGTGCCGCCCGCGCCGCCGCGGTTATCGACAATCGCCGACTGGCCCATCGCCTCGCTGAGCCGCGGCATGATCATGCGCGCGACGATGTCGATAGGACCGCCCGGCGGGAACGCCACCACGATGCGCAACTGCTTGGATGGATAACCCTGCGCACAGACCCCGGCTGGGACAAGGGCTGCGATGACGATCAGCAATTTTGCGGCAAACACCATGATGACTTTCTCTTCAGATTTAATAGTTCCGATTGTGGAACAACCAAAGCCGGAACTCAATCTTGAGTTGAGCGGGTGTGGCGCGGCTGCTAACATTCGGCATCACGGTTGCTCTGCTTTAAATCCCCTTCATTCCATCTCTTTTCCCGCAAGGCTAAGGGTTTTGCCTCTCTCTCCCGCCGGGTGAGGGATCGAGGGTGAGGGAAATCCATAGAACCGGCCCGATTCCATCAACCCAATCTCTTCAAGGTAATCAACATGCATGAATTCGACGTATTGGTTGTCGGCAAAGGTAACGCCGCTCTGTGTTCCGCGCTGTCCGCTCACGAGCACGGCGTAAAAATCGCGATGCTCGAAGCCGCCTCCGAAGACGAGCATGGCGGCAACAGCCGCTTCGCCGGCGGCGTGATGCGCTTCGCTTACGAGACGGTGGATGAGTTAAAGCGCATCACCGAAGTCACCGATGAAGAAGTCGCCACTAGCGATTTCGGCACCAACACCACCAATGAGTATTACGACGATCTGTATCGCCTGACCGCGTATCGCTCCGACCCCGATCTGTCGGAAATCCTCATCACGCAAAGTCAGGACGTGATGGCGTGGCTGCGCAGCAAGGGCGTTAAATTCTTGCTGAACTTCGGCCGCCAGTCGGGCCTGGTCAACGGCAAGCGCAAGTTTTTTGGCCGCATGCCAATTGAGGCGCATGGCGGCGGCGCGGGGCTGGTCGATTATCTCGACAAGGCCGCCAAGGCGAAGGGCATCCAGGTGTTCTACAACACGCGTGCGGTGTCGTTGATATACGACGGCGAAAAAGTCTCCGGCGTGCGCGCGCAGATGAACGGCAAGATGACCGAAATCCGCGCCAAATCCGTGGTGCTCGCCTGCGGTGGCTTCGAGGCCAACCCCGAAATGCGCACACGCTACCTCGGCCCCGGCTGGGAGCTGGTGAAAGTTCGCGGCTCGCGTTTCAATCAGGGCGACGGCTTGAAAATGGCGCTGGATGTTGGCGCAGCGCCGTACGGCAACTGGTCCGGCAGCCATGCTGTCGGCTGGGATCGCAACGCGCCGGAGTTCGGCGATGTGAGCGTGGGCGATCAATTCCAGAAACACAGCTACATCTTCGGCATACTGGTCAACGCCGACGGCAAGCGCTTTGTCGATGAAGGCTGGGATTTCCATTCGTTCACCTACGCCAAGTACGGCGGCGAGGTGTTGAAGCAACCCGCGCAATTCGCCTGGCAGGTATTCGATTCCAAGGTCACCAAACTGCTGCGCTCCGAGTACCGCATCAAGATGATGACCAAGGTGTCGGCCAACACACTCGAAGAACTCGCGCCCAAGCTCGAAGGTGTCAATCCGCAAGCCTTTTTGAAAACCGTGCGCGAGTACAACGCCTCGATCAAGAAGGATGTGCAGTTCGACCACACCATCAAGGACGGCAAATGCACCGTCGGTATCGAGCCGCAAAAATCCAACTGGGCACAAGCCCTCGATACGCCGCCGTTTGATGCGTATCAAACCACTTGCGGCATCACGTTTACCTTCGGCGGCCTGCGCATCATCAAGGAAACCGGGCAGGTGATGGATGTGCATCTGAAACCGATTCCCGGTTTGTATACCGCCGGTGAAATGGTCGGCGGTTTGTTCTTCTTCAATTATCCGAGCGGCACCGGGCTGGTGTCGGGCGCGGTTTTCGGGCGCATCGCGGGCCGGGGTGCGGCACTGGCGGCCAAGGGATAGCTATATAACTATCTGATTTTATTATTTATTTTAAACCATTGCCTGATAACTCAAGAAGTTCAAGCTGAAAGGTCATCACCATGAACGCACCTTCCAAAGCCGCTATCGCCGAATTCACCCCCACCGGCAAACTGCGCGTGGGGCTTAACATGAGCAACTTCCTGCTGACCGCAAAAGATGCCGCCGGTGCACCGATCGGCCTCGCGCCCGACCTGGGGCGTGAGCTCGCCAAACGGCTCGGCGTTGAAGTCGAACTCGTGCCCTATGCGAACCCCGGCTTGCTCGCCGACGACGCGAACAAGAACAAATGGGACGTGGGCTTTCTCGGCGCCGAACCGCAGCGCGCGACTGAAATCGATTTCACCGCCGCTTATGTCGAGATCGAGGCAACGTACCTGGTGCCGCCGGGGTCCAACCTGAAATCCTGCGCGGCGGTGGACGCCAACGGTATACGCATCGCGGTGCCGGATCGCGCCGCCTACGAGTTGTGGCTCTCGCGCAATATCAAGCACGCGCAACTGGTGAAGGAAAAAGGCGCTGACAACACGTTCAAGAAATTCCACGATGAAAAACTCGATGCGCTAGCCGGCCTGCGCCCGCGTCTCATCACTGACCACGCCGCCTACCCCGGCTCGCGCATTCTCGACGGCAACTTTACCTCCGTGCAGCAGGCATCCGGCGTGCCCAAGGGCCGCGCCGCGGCGTTTCAATACCTGCGCGAATTCATCGAGGATGTGAAAGCTAGCGGGCTGGTGGCGCGCCTCATCGAAGCCAACAAGATAGCCGGTCTCACGATCGCGGCAAAAGCCTGATTGTTCCATCGGGTTCACGATAAATTCGTGAACCATGGGCGGCATTTGCCTGTCACACTCGCATGATCACGATGTTCATGCGCACCATTGCCGCCCTCTGCATGACGCTGGCGGCGATTTCAAACGCCCACGCCGCCGAGTCGCCGCTCGAATGCAACAAGACGACGGCGTGCGAGTTTCAGCTCTACATCGAGAACGACAGCTTCGGCGCGGGCACCGATCGCTATTACACCAACGGCATCAAACTCGGCGGCGGCGTGAACGCCGACCGCGTGATCAATCGCCTGTTGCAGTCGCCGGCGAAAGCCGCGCTGGAGAGCATCTCCGGTCATCTGGGTGAAGTGCATGTGGGCCTCTTTCTTGGGCAAAACATGTACACGCCGCGGCGCATCACCGAGGCGCGGCCGCAGCCGCTCGACCGGCCATGGGCGGCGTGGCTCTACGTCGGCGGCGTTGCGCAAAGCGTGCTGGGCAATCGTTTACAGACGGTCGAGATCGACATCGGCATGGTCGGCCCCGCTGCGCTGGGCAAACAGGTGCAGACCGAATGGCACAAACTGGTTGATGCGGACAGGCCCGAAGGCTGGGGCAATCAGTTGCGCAACGAACCCGGCGTGCTGCTCGCGTATCTCGAAAAATGGCGCTACGGCCCTTCAACCGGATTGCAGGCGGTGCCTCACTTCGGCATGACCCTGGGCAATGTGATGACGCTCGCGCGCGCCGGCGGCATCGTGCGCATCGGGCAAAACATGTCGGGCTTCGGCCCCGACACCATCGAACCCGGCGGCGCCATGCTGCAACGCACGCGCCTGACCGACAGCCAGGCGCCCGGCAACCACGAGTGGTATGTGTTCGCGGGCATCGATGCGCGCGCGGTCGGACGCAATATTTTTCTCGATGGCAACACGTTTCGCGATAGCGCGTCGGTGGATCGCCGCGTATTTGTCTACGATCTCAAGGCCGGGCTGTCAGTAAGGATGGCGCCGGTGCGTCTATCGATCACCCATGTGCGGCGCAGCGAGGAATTCACCACGCCAGCCGGCGGCGGCGGGCGGCAGAAATATCAGTCTATCAATGTAAGCTGGGAGTATTAACGCGCAACGTGTTTTAATGCCGCATCACTCACCGCAACTCAAGCACCGCCGCCCATCATGAGAGAAGCCCATCAAGACGCAGTAAACCGCATCGACGAAGCACGCCTGTGGCAACGCCACATGCAGATGGCGAAAATCGGCGAGATACCCGGCAACGGGGTGAATCGCGCAGCACTCTCCGATGAAGACATTGTTGCGCGCAAGCTATTGATCTCGTGGGCGCGCGCGCGTAACTTCACCATCGGCATCGACGGCATTGGCAATCTGTTCGTGCGCCGCGCCGGGCTGGATGCCGCGGCCGCGCCGGTGATGACCGGCAGTCACATGGACAGCCAGCCGCGCGGCGGACGCTTCGACGGCATCTACGGCGTGCTCGCCGGACTCGAAGCGCTCGAAGCCATCGACGACGCGGGTATTCAGACCCGCCGCCCGCTTGAAGTAGTGGCGTGGACCAACGAAGAAGGCGGGCGCTTTCCACCCTGCACCATGGGCTCGGCGGTATTCACCGGCGTGCGCAAGCTGGATGATTTTCTCGATGTCACCGACAACGACGGCGTGGTGCTGCGCGATGCACTCGCGCGCACCGTCGCCGCCACGCCCGAGGCAGCGCCGCGCGCCTTCAACACGCCCGCCGCCGCGTACATCGAAGTGCACATCGAGCAAGGCCCGCTGCTCGAAAGCGAAAACAAAATCATCGGCGTCGTCACCGGCATACAAGGGCTGCGCTGGTTCAACGTTGAAGTTTTCGGCGAGAGCGCGCACGCCGGCACCACGCCGGTGGGGCAGCGCAAGGATGCGTTGCGCGAAGCGGTCGCCATCATCAACGCCATCGCCGAACTCGCGCGCGACGCCGCGGATGTCACGCGCTTCACCGTGGGGCGCATGCTGGTGACGCCGAATTCACCCAACTCGGTGGCGAGTCACGTTTTGTTTTCGGTGGATTTGCGCCACCCCGACCCGGCAACGATTCAGCGTCTGGGAATAGCCGTCGAGCCGCTCGCGCGCAATACCGTAAAACATTGCACGGTAAAAGTCACACCGACGCTGCACGACGACCCGTGCATATTCAACGCCGACGTGGTGAAAGCCATCGAGCGTGCCGCCATTGAATTGAAGCTGCCGCATCTGAAGCTGCCCTCCGGCGCGAGCCACGACGCCAACTACATGGCGCGCGTGTGTCCAGCGGGGATGATCTTCGTGCCGTGCGAAAAAGGCATTTCGCACAATGAAGCGGAGAACGCCACGCCGGGGGATCTGGTTGCCGGAGCGCGGGTGCTTGCGGCGGCGTTGTTGGAGTTGGCGGAGTAGTAAGGGCAGTGTTTAGTGTTTAGTGTTGAGCACACCGTAGGGCGTCAATAAGCGCGTTTGATAATGTGCGCGAAGCAACCGGTCGCGAATCGCAAAATTTTCACTCCGCACGAATACCAGCCTCGCGGATCACTTTGTTGAGACGATTGATGTCGTTCCTGAGCATCACGCCAAACTCGGCGCCGTTGGTGCCGGCCACGTCGAACCCGAGCGCCGTGAGGCGCTCCGCCACGTCGGGGAGTTTCGTCACGCGCGCCAGATCGGCTTCGAGGCGCGATACGATGTCGGGTGGCGTGCCCACTGGCGCGAGATAACCGCTCCACGAGGCGAATTCGTAGCCGGGCACGCCGGCTTCCGCCACGGTGGGCACGTCAGGCAGGCTGGGCGACCGCTTGGCGCCGCCAACCGCGAGCATGCGCAGTTTGCCTGCCTTGCCCATGGTCACGGCGTTTGAGATCGCGGAGAAAATCATTGGCGTCTGGCCCGACACCACGTCGTTGAACGCGGGCGTGAGCCCCTTGTAGACCACGTGCACGATGTTGATGCCCGCCATGGATTTCAACATCTCCATGGGCAGGTGTTGCGCGCTGCCGATGCCACCCGACGCGTAGTTCAATTCACCCGCGCGGCGCTTGGCGAGCGCGACGAGTTCCTTGACCGAATGCGCCGGCAGCGATGGATGCACGGTGAGCACAAGCTGGATCACGACCGACAGCGACAGCGGGGTGAAATCCTTGAGCGGGTCGTAGGGCAGCTTCTTGTAGAGATGAACGTTGGCGGCGAGTGTTGCGACATTGCCGAGTGTGAGCGTGTGGCCGTCGGCCGGCGCCCGCGCGCCCATCTCCGTGCCGATAATGCCGTTGGCACCCGCGCGGTTGTCGACAACCACCTGCTGGCGCCAAGCGTCGGAGAGTTTCTGCGCGTGCAGCCGCGCAAGCACGTCGATCGCGCTGCCGGCGGTGAACGGCGTTATCAGGCGCACGGATTTCGCGGGGTAAGCCTGTGCGGCAACCACACCCGGAAACAGCAGCGTGGCGGCGGCCATGCCAAGCCACTTCATTAATCGATTGCTCATCGTCCCCTCCTCCTAAGCGTAGTCACTGTTCCTTATGAATCATGCTTGCATTTGCGACTCGTGCAAACACGCTGCCTTCAATTCCCCCGTATGCCGGTGGCCTTCACCACGCGGCTCCATTGTTCGGTTTCGGCATTCAGATGCGCCGCGAGTTCTGTCGGCGTGCCGCTCACCGCCTCGGAGCCGTCCGCGAGCAGCGTCTTCGTCATGTCGGGCGAGCGCATGGCTTTGTTGGTTTCAGCAGAAAGCCGCGCGATGATGGCCTGCGGGGTTTTTAGCGGCGCGATCATCGCGTACCAGTTGACGACCACCACGCCCTTGACGCCGGCCTCGGCGAACGTCGGCAGATTGGGCACCGCGGGCACGCGCTTGGCCGTGGTCACGGCGAGCGGCCGCAGGCGGCCGGAGTTGATATGCGCAATCGACGAGACGATGGTTGGAAACGAACTCTGCACCTGTCCGCCGATGAGATCGCCATAAGCCGCGCCCATGCCCTTGTACGGCACGTGCGTCATGCGCGTGCCGGTGGCGAGCTTGAACAATTCGCCGGCCATGTGTATAGGGCTACCGATGCCCGACGAACCGTAGTTGACCTTGTCGGGGTTGGTCTTGAGGTATTGCGCAAAATCCATCACCGATTTCACCGGCAGCGATGGATGCACCACCAGCACGTAACCTTGCGCGGTGGCCTGCGCCACGGGCGCAAAATCGCGCGCCACGTCGTAGCGCGATTTGTAGAGCAGCGGATACACGATCGTGGTCGCGCCTATCATCATCAGCGTGTGCGCATCGGGGGCGGACGAGGCGAGGATATCCAGCGCCACCAGGCTGCCCGCGCCGGGACGATTGTCGACAATAAACGATTGGCCGAACGCCTCGCCCAGCTTCAACGAAAGATTGCGCGTGATGGTGTCCATGCTGCCACCCGCCGACAGCGGCACCAGCGTGCGCACCGGGCGCAATGGATAGTTGGGCGCGCCCTGCGCCTGCGCCGCCATCGCCGCGCCTGAAAGCAATGACGCAAGCGTGACATAAGTTATTGTTTTTATTGACATTTTATTTAGCCCACCCATCGATTGAGATGCATTGCCGCGCTGATAGAATCGGCCACGACAACATGGAGAATTAATGTTCACGCAACGATACGCCATTTTACTCGCGGCGGTGTTTTCGCAAACGGCGGGCGCGCAGGCGCCCGATGCCTACCCAACACGCCCGATACGCCTGGTCATTCCGTATTCACCCGGCGGCGCTTCCGACAACATCGCGCGGCTCATCATGCCGCGCATCGGCGAGGCGCTGGGTCAAACCATCGTCATCGACAATCGTCCGGGTGCGTCGGGCATCATCGGGCGCGATCTTGTGGCCAAGGCCGCGCCCGACGGCTACACGCTGCTGTCCACCGACGCGCCGCACTCCATCATTCCGCACATGATCCGCAGGCTGCCCTTCGACACCGTGCGCGATTTCAGCATGATCAGCAACACCGCCACCACGCCGATGATCATGATCGTGCTGGCGAGCTTCCCCGCAAAAACAGTGAAAGACCTCGTCGCCATGGCCAAGGCACAGCCGGGCAAACTTAATTTTGGTTCGGGCGGCAACGGTGTCATCACGCACATGACGGGCGAACTTTTCAAAATCGCCGCGGGTGTGAATATCGTGCATGTGCCGTACAAAAGCATCGCGCCCGCGGTGACGGATTTGCTGGGCGGGCAGATTCAGATCGCGTTTCCCGGCCCCGCCACTGTCAGCGGGCAGATTCATGCCGGACGCGTGCGCCTGCTGGCGGTGGCCGCCAGCAAACGCATGGTGGCGTATCCGGACGCGCCGACATTTGAGGAATCCGGCGTGCCCGGCGTGATCGCCGCCAACTGGTTCGGCATCATGGGGCCGGCGAAGCTGCCAAGTGGAATCGTGCAGCGCCTTAACAGCGAGATACACAAGGCGGTGCGCGCACGCGAAATCGAAGAACGTTTCACCACCGCGGGCATCGAGCCGCTGCTCAACACCCCGCAGGGTTTTGCATCGATGCTCGAAGCGGAAACCGCGCGCTGGGCCAGGGTGGTGAAGGCGGCGGGTCTAAAGCCTGAGTGAACGCGAGGTTAATCATGCTTGAAAACTTGCAACAGCGGGTCAATGACAATGCGTGGCTGGTACAGCGCGGACGAAATGTGAACACGGATTTCATGATCGAAGCCGCGCCCTCGGCATGGCTGGTGCGCATACGCGAGGGGCGCATCGAATCGGTAAAGAGCGGGCCGTTCGTGATGCCGTGCTGGACATTCGCGCTGCGCGCCACGGCCGAAACCTGGAACACATTCTGGCAGCCCGATCCACCGCCGGGATTTCATGATCTCATGGCCATGCTGAAATTCCGCGCGCTCAGGATCGAAGGCGATCAGTATCCGTTCATGTGCAACCTGCTCTACTTCAAGGATGTCATGGCCAGCGTGCGGCGCACCGGGCCGTGAGCGCCGCCGTATTCGAGCCCATCGCCGGGCGCCACCTGAGTCTCACACTGCGCGGTGATGAATGACAATTCGATTTAACCTTTGATCGCAAGCATCATGTTCATGCGCATTGCCGTGCCATTGCTCGCCGTGCTGCCGGCGCTCTGCACCAACGCGGCATCGGCGCAGAACTACCCCTCAAAAACCATGCGCATCTTTGTCGGCTTTCCGCCCGGTGGAAATTCGGATTTTGTCGCGCGCGCGGTGGGCCGTGGTCTTGGCGAATTATGGGGGCAGCAGATTGTCATCGACAACCGCCCCGGCGCCAGCGGCAACATCGCGGCGGAGCTGGCGGCCAAGTCGCCCGCCGACGGCCACACACTGCTGCTCGGTGTATTTGCGCACGCGGTGAATCCGAGTCTTTATGGTGCGAAGCTGCCGTTCGACGCGGTGCGCGATTTCACACCAGTGATTCTGTGCGTGTCGTCGGCCAACATACTGGTGGTGCACCCGTCGCTGCCGGTGAAATCGGTGAAGGAACTCATCGCGTTCGCCAAAACCAAGCCTGGGCAGATCACTTATGCGTCGTCGGGCAACGGCACCGCAAGCCATCTCGCGGGCGAACTGCTCGACTTGATGGGCGGCATCAAGACCGTGCACGTACCCTATCGCGGCACGGGGCTTGCGCATACCGATCTGATGGGCGGGCGCGTGGTGATGTTCTTCGCCGCGATGGCGGGCACGCTGGCGCATGTGCAAAGCGGCCGCCTGCGCGCGTTGGGCGTCACCACCGCCAGGCGCTGGCCCGGCGCACCCGAGGTGCCGACGATGTCGGAAGCCGGCCTCACGGGATTTGAAGTGAATTCGTGGTCGGGCATACTCGCGCCGGCGGGCACGCCCAATGAAATCGTCACGCGGCTTAACACCGAGATTGCGCGCATCATGCGCGAGAAACAAACGCGCGAGCGGCTGTATTCCTTCGGCGCGGAACCCATCGAAAACACACCCGCCGAATTCGCCGCTTACATCAACAGCGAGATCGTGAAGTGGGCGAAGGTTGTTAAAGGCGCGGGGATACGGGTGGAGTGACCATCCGAGTGAATCAACGCCGCCGCTACTGGGCCGAACCAAACTCGCGCCGGCACACATCCGCCAGCGTCGCTACTCCCTGCGAAATCTCCTCGTGGCTCGGGCTCGCGAAACACAACCGCAGCCGGTTGCGGGCGCGCGCCTTGTTCACCGACCACTCCGGCCCCGGATTGATCGCCACACCCGCCTTGAGCGCGGCCTGATAGAGCTTTAACGTATCGACGCCTTCGGGGAGCGTGATCCACAGGAATATGCCGCCCTTGGGATCGTCAAACTCCACCGACGAACCGAAGCTCTGTTTTAGCGATTCCATCAGAGTCTCGAGCTTGGCTCGCAAGCTGCGGCGCAGCGCAGGCACGTGCCTGGCAAAATTTCCGCCGCAAAACTCCGCCAGCACCATCTGTTCGAGCGCGCCAGAGCCACCGTCGGTTTTGAGCGGCAGCGTGCGCGACATTACCTCCCACGGCGCAACGATGTAACCCACGCGCAGCGCGGGCGCGATCGACTTCGAGAATGAACCGATATGAATAACACCGCCGTGTTTGCTCAGTGCGTAAATCGCGGGCGGACGCTCGCCCGACCAGATCAGGTCGGCATAACAATCGTCCTCGAAAATCGGCGCGCCATGTGCCGCCGAGAGACGCAGCATTTCGTGGCGCCGCTCGAGCGGCAGGATGGTGCCGGTCGGATTCTGCACCGTGGGTATGGTGTAAATGTACTTCGCCCGCACGCCCTTCTTCTTCAGATCGTCCAGCGCGTTCGACAACGCATCCATGCGCATGCCATCCTTATCCAGCGGAATGCCGATGATGTTGACACCCAGACGCGTGAGCCGGTTGATCGATCCCTGGTAACAATCCTCCTCGATAATCACCGTATCACCGCGCGCAAGCAGCGTGGCGTTGATGAGATCAAGCGCCTGCAACGAACCCGAAGTCATCAGGATATCGTCCGCCGCGCAGTTGATGCCCGCATCGGCCTTCAACTTGGTAACCAGAAACTCGCGCAGCGGCCGGTAGCCCTGCGGACCGCTGTTAAGCCCATAGGTCGATAGCGTGCGCCCCTCGCGCTTGAGCACCGCGGTGACGCCCGCGATCAGCGCGTCAAGCGGCAATGCATCGGCATCGTTGTTGCCGCCGGTGAAATCAAACTTGACGCGGCCGTTCCAGCGCACGGCGGCGGCTGGCAGGCCAGCGGGTAATAGCGGGGCGAAATCGAATTTGGTGGAACTCATGATTGGTGCTCCCTTTATCGGTCGTTTTCCGTGTGAAGATTTATCGGTGAGCCTATCATAATGATCAAATCGTTTTGAGCACGCGCGGGAAAAACAAGTGTAACAACACGCCGCGCCCGATGAGAAATCCGCCCACGGCGATCCACAATCCCGCGTTGCCAATCAGCGGCAGCAAGGTGTAAATCAGCGTCAAGAATATCGCGAACGACGCGATCACGGTGTTGCGCATGATACGTGTGCGCGTGGCGGCGAGATACACGCCGTCGTAGGTGTAGGCCCACACCGAGGCGAGCGGCATCAGCGTCGGCCACCACAGATAACTCGCGGCGGCCGCGCGCACTTCGGGAATGCTGGTCATCAGCGCGATGATGTACGGCCCCGCCACGACATAGATCAGGATGTTGATGATGCCCACCACGCCCGACCACAAAAAAACCACGCGCATGCCGTGCACAAACGCCGCGCGGTCACGCCGTCCCACCGATTCGCCCAGTATCGCCTCCGCTGCGTGCGCCACGCCGTCGAGCGCGAACGAGGTGAAAATCAAAAAGTGATGCAACACCTGATTCGCCGCGAGTTGCACGTCGCCCAGTTCCGCGCTTTTCGCCATGAAGAAGCCCAGCACCGACACCACGCAAATCGTGCGCAACACGATGTCGCCGTTGATCGCCACCATGCGTTTTAGTTGCACCGGATCGAGCAGGCGCGAGCGCTGACCGCCATCGGGTAGTGTTTTAAGCGTGCGCCACACGCCATACAGGCCCAGCAGCAGACCCGCGTACTCGGAGATCAATGATGCCGCGGCTACACCAGGTACATCCCAATGAAACACGAACACGAACACCAGCGCCAGCACGATATTCAGCAGGTTGACGAACACCTGTATCACCAACGGCGTGCGCACGTTGCGCAGCCCGTAGAACCAGCCGATGATGGCGTACGATCCCAGCACCGCCGGCATCGACCACACGCGGATCAGAAAATATTCGCGTGCGTAATGCTCGACCTGCGCGCTGGCGTCGATGATCCAGAACGCAAAGGAGATGATAGGCAATTGCAGCGCGACGATGACGCTGCCCAGCGCCCCGGCGAGCAGCAGCGCGCGCGCGATCATCGCGCGCACCTCGGCGTAGTTTTCCGCTCCGCGCGCCTGCGCCGTGGGGCCGGTGGTGCCCATGCGCAGGCAATTGAACAGGTGGTAGATGTAGTTGAACAACATCGCGCCGATAGCCACCGCGCCGATGTAATACGGCTCGGGCAGATGGCCGACCACGGCGGTATCCACCGCGCCCAGCAGCGGCACGGTGACGTTGGCAAGGATGATGGGCCATGCCATCGCCCATACTTGGCGGTGGGTGCTGGCGGGTAATGGTTGTTGCTGTGTCACGTGTGCACGTGTGTTTGTGATGGGTTACACCCATCCTACGAACACTGGCGCAAAACGTCTACAAACTTGCGAGCAATTTGCCCCACCGAGCATCAGGCTTGTGCAGCATGCGCGGCCCCGCGCTGTGCAACGCCGCCCAAGTGGTCGCCAGGATGTTGAGTATCGCCGGTTTGCCGCATTGCGCCTCGATCAGTGGCACGGCGTGCATGGCGTGCCACAGGCCGCCGGGCATCATGATCGCTTGCGCGTCGGGCGCGGCGCGCACGGCCTGGGCGGCGAGATCGAGTGCAAGCTTGTGATCGGCGGCAGGGTCGGCGATTTTGTGTTGATCAAGCGAACTGCCGCGCGCGGCAAGCCCGATGACCTCGATGCCGGCCTCGCTGAGATATTGTTTCAGCGCGTTGTTGGTGGCGTCGTGCCAGCGCGTGGCGAGCACGATACGCGTGGCGCCCAGGTGTTTTAATGCCGCGATGTGCGCCTCGAGATCGGTGTCGCAGGGAATGCCGCTACGCTGCTGCGCCTCGGCGAGAATTTCGAGTATGCGCTTGCGCCCGAGAAACGAGGCCACCGGCACGCCGCTTAACGCGATGCGATCGACTCTCTTTCTCTTCAGAATTTCAACCGCGCGCCAGAACGCCGGCAACTCGGTTTCGACCGCTTCGACGCTGTGGCCTTGCAGATTCAGCCCGGTAGTCACCAGCATCATGCCTTCGGGCGCCACGCGATAAAACTGGTACGCATCCATGTCGGTTTGCAGATGCGGAATGATGTAGCCGAGCTGGTACCACGGGTTGATGATGGTCATTTGAAGAATTCCAAAAATAATCATTTAAAAACAAATACTTATGTTACATCAAAAAGTGACGGCGTGTGCGGTTCAGGCGTCAGCGGCGGCACCGCGCCGGGCTTGCTCAGCGTGCCCACGCGCACCCCTAGCAGGCGTATGCGCCGGTCGAGCGGCACGCGTTTCAGGCACTCACCCGCCGCACGGCGGATGATAGCCGCGTCACCCGTGGGCACGTCGAGCGTGCGGTCGCGCGTCACGGTTTTAAAGTTGTCGTAGCGTAACTTCAAACCGATGGTTTTGCCGATGACGCCCTTGCGCTTCAAGTCGTCGGCCACGCGCACACAAAGGCCGGTAAAAATGCTCGTGAGTTTCTCGCGGTCACGCACCGGGTGCAGATCGTCCTCGAAGGTGGTTTCGCGGCTGATGGATTTCGGTTCGCTGTAAGTGACCACCACGCGCTCGTCGCGTCCGTGCGCGGCGTCATGCATCCACGCGCCATAGTTACGGCCAAAATGTTCCACCAGCAGCGCGGGATCGGCATTCGCCAGCTCGCCGATGGTGTGGATGCCCAGCGCTTCGAGCTTGGCATTCGCCTTGGGGCCGATGCCGTTCACCTTGCGCGCGGGCAGCGGCCAGATGCGCGCCGGGATTTCATCCATGCCGAGCACGGTAATACCGCCGGGTTTTTGCAGGTCGGAGGCGATTTTCGACAACAGCTTGTTGGGCGTAACACCCACCGAACACGACAGCCCCGTGGCCTCGCGCACCGCGCCTTGCAGTTGCAGCGCGACTTCGCGCGCGCGCGGCCAGCCGCCCGCGCCCACCAGCTCCGTGAGGTCGATGTAAATCTCGTCGATGCCGCGATCTTCCACCAGCGGCGCAACCGCGCGCACCGCTTCCTTGAACAAGCGCGAGTAGCGCCGGTACTGATCGAAATCGGCCGGCAGCAACAGCGCATCGGGCGCGAGCTTCGCCGCTTTCATCAGGCCCATGCCCGAATGCACTCCGAGCGCGCGCGCTTCGTAGGTGGCAGTGGTGATGACGCCGCGCCCGGTGTAGTCGCGCAAAGTGGGAAATTCGCCCACGGATTCAGGCACGCCGCGCCGCCGCCCGCCGATCACCACCGGCAGCCCGCGCAGGTGCGGATAACGCAGCAGCTCCACCGACGCGTAGAACGCGTCCATGTCGAGGTGGGCGATAAAGCGCGGCGTTGTGTCCCGCGGCATCGGATCGGTGAAAGCGTATGGCCTGGAAAAATCGTAGCCCAAGTGTACGGTTTTTGCCTCAATTACCGCATGTCATGCGTTTGCAGCGGTCCAACACTTGACGCGCCACGCTTTTCGGAGCTATAAGATCGCTGTAACGAACTTGCAACAATGCCCACCAACAACGGAGATCGCCATGAAATCATTCTTTAAACGATTCGTTTGCCAGTTTCTCGCGCTGTGCCTGATCGGCCTGCCGTTCACCGTGCGTGCCGAGATGATCGGCACGGATGCGGTCGTCGCGCAGTCGCAAACCCAATCCGAACGCAACAAAGTGCGTGACTTCATGGCGCGCGCGGACGTGCAACAACAGTTGCAGCAGCACGGCATCACCCTGCAAGCCGCGCAAGAGCGCGTGGGCGCGATGACCGATATCGAAGTGCAACAGATCGCCGGCAAGATTGATTCGCTGCCCGCGGGCGCGGACGCCGGCTTGGTGGTGGGCGCAACACTGCTGCTGATCGGCATCATCTACCTGATCGTGCAGGCGTTCTATCCATCGAAGTAACCTTTCGCATCGGAACACGATGCCTGGGACACAAGCCCGCTTCATAGCGGGCTTTTTGTTTATTCCCCGCTTCATAGCGGGCTTTTTGTTTTTGCTGCTGTTGAGCGGCTGCGCCGCGCTGGCGCCGCAATCCGGCGCACTCAACGCCCACCGTCCGGCGGATTTGCCGGTGCGGGCGGAACTTCACGATGTTCCGTATTTCCCGCAGGACGAATACCACTGCGGGCCGGCTTCGCTGGCCATGGCACTCAACGCCTCCGGCGTCAAAGTCTCCAGCACGGCGTTGGTTGATCAAGTCTATCTGCCCGGCCGCAAGGGCAGCCTGCAAGTCGAAATGCTCGCCGCCGCGCGGCGCAATGGCCGGGTTGCCTACCTGATCGAACCTGAATTAACCGCGGTGCTGCGCGAAGTCGCCGCCGGCACGCCTGTTATCGTGCTGGAGAACTTCGGCGCGCCATTCCTTCCTGTATGGCATTACTCGGTGGTGATCGGCTACGACCTTGAGCGCGGCGAGATCATCCGCCACAGCGGCAAACACGAGCGCGCGGCGGGGCCGATATCCATCTTCGAATATTTCTGGCGCAACGAACGCTGGGCCATGGTCGCCGCAGGTCCCGATCACGTGCCGGCCACCGCCACCGAGCCGCGTTATGGCGAGGCCGTGGTTGCGCTCGAACGCGCGGGCCAGCTGCGCGGCGCGCGCAGCGCCTACGAGGCCATGCTCAAACGCTGGCCTGGCAGTATCGTTGCGTTGATGGGCGCGGGCAACACGGCGTATGTGCTCGGCGATCTGGCAGCCGCCGAGGCGCGGTTTCGCGAAGCCGCCGCCGCGCACCCGAAGTCGGTGCCGGCGCTGAATAATCTCGCGCAGACGCTGCTTGATCGCGGCAAGCTCGATGAAGCGCGCGCCACGGCCGAACGCGCCGTCGCGCTGGGCGGGCCGCTGCGCGCCAGCGCGAGCGCCACACTGGATCAAATCAACAAGCGGCGGCAATCGGCAACCTTGCCGCGATAAGCACGCCGCGATTGAGAGGAGCGTCATGACAAAATTTCAGCACGCCGCGGCGTTAGCCGGGCTTTTGATGGCGGGCCTCTGCGCCGCGCAGACGTATCCCGAGCGCCCGGTGCGCTGGGTGCTGGGCTTCGCGCCCGGCGGCGCGCCTGATTCGGTGGCGCGCATCATCGCGCCGCACTTGACCGCGCGGTTGGGGCAATCCGTGGTGCTCGACAACCGGCCGGGCGCTAACGGCATACTCGCCGCCGACATCGTGGCGAAATCCGCGCCCGATGGCTACACCATGCTGATTACCTCCGCCTCGTTCGCCATCAATCCCAGCATCGCGCGCAAGCTGCCGTTCGATGCGATCCGTAGTTTTGAACCCGTCACAAATACCTGCTCCTCCGAGGCGCTGCTGCTGGCGGTCAGCCCGTCGGTGCCGGCGAATACGGTGCTGGAGCTGATCCAGCTCGCCAGGCGGCCGGGCGCGAAATTCGCCTACGGCACATCGGGCGTGGGCAACGTCACGCATCTGGCCGCCGCGCTGTTCGCCGCGCGCACCGGCACTCAACTCACGCACGTGCCATACAAGGGCGGCGGGCCGATGGCGGTGGCGCTGATGAGCGGCGAAGTACAACTCGCGCTGTCGAACCCCGGCACGCTGATCGGCCAGGTGCGCGCGGGCCGCATCCGCGCGCTTGCCTACAACGCGCCGCAACGCTCGCCGCTGCTGCCCAATGTGCCGACGATGATCGAGGCCGGCGTCACCGGCATGGAGCTCGATGCCAGTTGGTACGGCGTGTTCGCGCCGGCCAAAACACCCGCCGCGATCATCAATCGCATGCAGAGCGAAATCAGCACCGCGCTCAAAACGCCAGCAGTGCGCGACGGCCTTGCCGCCATCGGCATGTTGCCGGTGGGCAATTCGCCGGCGGAATTCAAGGCGTTTGTCGAGCGCGCGGTCAAGCGTTACGCCGAACTGGTGAAACTGGCGGGCATACAGCCGGAGTAACCATGACAGGCTTCGTCAGACGCGTGGTCACCGGCCACGATAAAAACGGCAGGTCGATCGTGCTGTCGGACGGACTCACGCCCACGCTCAAAACCAACCCGCTGCGCCCCGGCCACCGCTCGACCGAAATCTGGCGCACCAGCGCGACACCCGCGCCGATCACCGCAACGGAGCCGGACTCGACGCTGCCCGGCCCAGGCCCGATACACCCCGAGCCGCGCGGCACCGTGTTTCGCATCGCCGAGTGGGCGCCGGAGCCGAAAGAAATCCGCGAGATGCCGCCCGAAACCGCGCGTGAGATTTTTCGTGCGATGGGCAATGAAAACGCCTCCATGCATGGTCGCGGCGGACGCCACCCGATCATGCATCGCACCGAAACGATTGATTACGCGGTGATCCTCGAAGGTGAATTGACGATGATCCTCGACGAGGGCGACGTGGTGCTCAAGCAAGGCGATGTCGTCGTGCAGCGTGGCACCAGCCACTCGTGGGCGAATCGTTCGGACAAGCCGTGCAAAATCTTGTTTGTGCTGATCGACGGCGCGTTTGATGACGAATTGAAGCAAAGTTTCGACAACCAGCATGGAGAAGCAAAGTGATACTCGAAGAACGCATGTACACCCTGCGCGTGCATCAATTGCATGCCTTCCTGAAAATCTACGAAAAAGAAGCGCTGCCTGTCATCACCAAACACCTGGGCAACATGGTGGGGTTTTACGTGAGCGAAGTCGGCATGCAGAACATGATCGTGCACATGTGGGCCTACAAGGACTGGAACGACCGCGAGCGGCGGCGTAAAAAACTTTTCGCTGACCCGGCGTGGCACGCCTACCGCGTGAAAAACTCCGACAGGATCGTCACGCAGGATACGCGCGTGCTGAAAACCACGCCGTTCTTCGAGCCGGTGTTAAAGGCGATGATCAAGGGCGGCGCCACGATTGATTTGAGCGGCAAAAAAACAAAACGCCGCGCAAGCTGAGAGGTAACCCTGTTCCGGCTTCGTACCGAGGCAAGCCCGATGTGGACCGCAACGATTATGCACGGCTGTGCCAGGCTTTCCGAAGGTGTGGCTGTTGGGACTTGATTTGATATGTGGGGTCAGAACGTACCTCGGTCGACAGGCTGCTCCCGGCCATGAGCCGCCAGTCGCTGTTACATTTCAATTTGCAGGTGATGCGCGTTAATTGGCCTGAATAACTTCTGTTGCTCTTCGCCCTACATCAGCCCACCATTGGCTTTGGATGATTGTTGGTGCGCGCATCGCGCGTGGTCTCGATCCCCTTCACTTCGGCGTAACCCGGTGCGCCTTTTCAGAATGGCGGCCGATATGGACAGTCTCCAGCGCAATTCCTCGTGGTTATCCAGTCTACACAGTAGGGCGGTTCGATTTGCGGGCCGCAAATTTCGGCTGGGGCCTGCAGCCGCTCTGTCAGTTGTCGTCGCGGTAGGAGCAATGACGACCGCGGCTGCCGCAGCGGACGTTGCGCAAGCCTATCCCTCGCGGTCGGTGCGCATCGTGTCCGGCTTCCCGCCGGGTGGCTTCAACGATGCCTACGCGCGCTTAATCGGGGAATGGCTGTCAGGCCGCATGGGTCAGCAATTCATCGTCGAGAATCGGCCCGGTGCCGGCGGCAATATCGCCGCCGAGTCGGTCGCGCGGGCAACGCCGGACGGCCACACGCTGTTGCTCACCACGTCTGCCGACACGTGGAATTCAACTCTTTATACCAACGCCAAATTCAACCTGGTGCGGGACTTCGCGCCGGTCGCATCGCTTGCACGCGTGACCGGCGTGCTGGTCGTGCATCCATCGGTTGTGCCACAAACGGTTCCTGAACTGGTCGCCTATGCCAGGAATAATCCGGGCAAGCTCACCATCGGATCGGCAGGCGTCGGCAGCTCGCCGCATATGTACTGGGAGCTCTTCCGCAACATGACTGGGGTAAACATGGTGCATGTGCCCTATCGCGGCGCCGGCCCGGCGATGGTCGATCTGCTCGGCGGCCAGATCCTGATTTATTTCAGCGGCATGGTATCGGCAGGACCACATATCAAGACGGGCAAGCTCAAGGCCCTGGCCGTAACCACGGCGGCGCGCATTTCGGTGCTGCCCGATATCCCGGCAATGACCGAACACCTGCCGGGCTACGAAGCGACTACTTTCACTGGCATCTCGGCGCCTCGCGGCACGCCCGTCGACAACGTCGAAAGACTCAATCGGGAAATCCGTGCCGGCCTCAACGATGCCAAGATCCGTCAACGCATTGCTGATCTTGGCGATATGCCGCTGGTGATGTCGGTTGCCGAGTTCAGCAAACTGGTCGCCGGTGAATCCGAGAAATGGGCCAAGGTGATCCGCACTGGCAACATCAAGGCCGAATAGCCAGGTTTTCTACGTTGATTGCGACAGCAGTCGTTTTGGAATCGCGCCGTAGACCATCTTGACGTGGTTGACCGCTTCGCCGATGCGAAAATCCACGGCAAGACTTGTCAACGCGTAAGCATCCGCCGCGCTCAGCCCCGCGCGATCCTGCAGGAATGCGACGCTCTCCACAATAGCGAGGTGCGCAGCTTCATCCAGATCGGTATCCATGCCCATGACGTAATGGCAATCGCGATCCTCGGCGCGCGGCCACTTCATGTCGCGGCCCGCGCCGGGGTGCACGATGAACTGCAGCGTGGGCGTGAGCGAAATTTCGATCGCCGTGCCGTTGACTTCGCCGTCGCCCTGCAAGCCGTGGCCGTCGCCGGTAAAAAACTGCGCACCCTCGTTAAATATCGGCAGGTAGAGGGTGGCGCCGCGCGTGAGTACCTTGAGATCCATATTGCCGCCGAATGCGCCAGGCGGCTTGGAGTTCGCCGGCGCCTGCGCGCTTGGCGGCGCCACGGCCATGATGCCCATGAAAGGCGCGAGCGGCAGTTCGATGCGCGGCGAAAACTTCGCGACCCCACGCACGAGATCCAGGCGGATGATGTTGCGCGCCACTTCCGAGAGCAACTCCGGCGCGGCACCAAGTCCTGGACCTGAGTTGTTGACGCCGTAGTCGATGCGAAACTCAACGTCGAGGATACGCACTTCGAGCATGTCACCGGGGCGTGCAGCGTCGATGTAAATTGGCCCCGTCAGCACATGTCCGCCGGCGCCGGGTTCGCGCTTTACGTTACGATAGATTTGTTTGACATCGTCCAAGACTCTGTCAGGGTCGATGCCGGCCGCGCCGAAGAACTCCACCGGATCAATGCCCGCGGTAATCCCCTGCTGTGAGACGGTGTCAATGCGCACAATTTGACCGGAAGCTATGCGTAGTGCGGGCGGAGCGTTCGCAGGGATCAAGCCCCAAGATACATTACCGGGTACCGAGCGTAGATGCGCATCCGCCTGATGCGGGTACGCTGGTTGTAACGATACGTTTCTGAGGTTATCTGGACTCATGTATGAACTTCATATTTTTGGCAAGATTCGGATTGAATTTCCCGTTGCGAGAACAGAAATTTCAAATATTGTTTTGACCGGTAGCCAATGTATCCCCCGACTGTGCGCGTGGTCAACCGCCGGTAATATTCCACCCCACCCAATAGCTTGCACCAAAGCCAACGCTTCATCTGGCGGCAACCATCCGTCCAAATGACCGTACTGCTGCGTGAGCTTGCGCCCGGACGCCTGTTTGGCCTCATCGCGGGTCATCAGCGCGTAGCCAGCCCGCTTGGCCGGCCAACCGCCCAAATCCGCGAGCTGCCGCGCGAAAGCTTCAACCAGTAGCGGGTCTTTTCGATCCTCCATCGGCAAGCCGAGCAGAGAATGGTGTGTCTGAGTATCGGCTCTGCGCAGGCTGAGGACGTAGCGCCTGCTGTAGACGGTCTTCAAGGCCCCTTTGTAGCCTTGAGAGCCAGGCGAGGAAGTCGCGACGTGCTCCCGACTGGTATCCTGCTCGACCAGTACGGTCGTGAAGTCCGCGAAGCCCCATTCGTTTTTCGCCACCTCGTAGTTGAGAAGTCGTTGCCATTCCGTGACCCGCCCGGTGGCGGCGTCAACCACGACTTCCCGCGAGTAACAGAGCGCTCCAAAGAGCAGGACGCAGATGATGATAAAAACCGCCCATCCCAACCACTCCCAAAAACCAACGGGCATGGACCAGAGCCAATCCAAGTAGCCGCCCAAGTAGAGCGTCACCACCGTACCCACGAATACCAGGGCGACCGCATCGGTATGCTTCACTACAGGCGCGGTGTCGGCAAAGCGCATTTTGCCGGTGGCCGGTTCCATGCCGGCGCCCTGTGCTTGCGGCTGCATATCCGAGGTCATGAGAATCGATAGTATGCGGAAGTTACGGTAACTTCGCGATGATCTGCTTTGCCGCTGCGCGCGCGACCTGTCTTCGCAGCAGCTTGCCTACCGCGAATAGCGCTACCGCAAAACCCAAAGCGTACAGTAACGCTATGATCATAAATTCAGGCGCCGTGACCTTGGAAAACACCGGAGTTACTTCCGTGCGCGTAGCGCGGTAACGGCTCACGCTGCCGTAGGGATCCTTGGTCCATGCAACCTTGATGAGTTGTTCGGCCGTGGTTGACGACAGCACTTTATAGGCGACGACCCCTTCAATCTGTCCGGCATGTTGCGCCATGAGATAAGAGCGCTCCGGCGCCGCCTTTTCCGCCGGCTCAAGGGCTTCGAGTTTCGAATAGCCAAAGGGTTTGTTCCCCGCGCCGGGTTGCCACACGACGGTAAAGAAGGAATGGGGTTTGTCGCCCTTGTCCATGTGATATTCATACGATTTCGACACCAGTGGATAAGTGACGAACATGCCCGTGGTGCAACTGATCGGCACAAACCAGAGCGCGCCGAAGATGAAAGCCAAAACCCGGACGATGCGTGACATGTTGCCTCCTGGTGAGACAGTTAACCGACGGCAACGCCGTTAGCAGGTCGTATGGAACCTGCTCGCCGAGTCTGCACTGCTGTTTTCACTGTCTTCATAAACGCAGCATAACAAGTGTACGGTTTGACCACGTCACCTCACATCAACCCAACAAACCGAGAATAAAAATATCAATAAAAACAATAACTTAATTACGCAACAACCCTATCCCGCAGTGCCAGTGCATTGCGCCTGCACCGCCAACTCTGTTACACACGCTGCATGTACGCTACTTCATTGCGCGACGCGCGCTTCACGCGGCTATGGCTGGGAGACGTTGCATCCGTGCTTGCGAATCAGATGCTGGTGGTCGCCGTGTCGTGGCAGATCTACGACATCACCAACAGCGCGCTGAGCCTGGGGTTGATCGGGCTGTTTCACTTCGGCGCGCAACTCGTCTGCACGTTGCCCGCGGGGCACACGGCCGACCGCTACGACCGCAGACATGTCGCGTTCGTGTGCCAGATTGCGCAGGCCGCGGCGGCGGTGGTTCTGGCCGCCGGCAATTTCGCGGGCTGGCTCGAAAGCACCATCATCTATGCCTGCGTGGCCGCCAGCGCAATCGGGCAGACGTTTCAGAATCCGGCGCTGCGCGCGCTGTTGCCCATGGTGGTAGCACCCGCCATGCTGCCGCGCTGCATCGCGTTTGCGTCGGCGGCGAAGAAGTGCGCCATCATCGGTGGCCCGGCGCTGGGCGGCGTGATTTATCTATTGGGCGCGGCCGCGGTTTACCTGTGCGCGGCGGTTGCGTTCGCGCTGGCCGCCATCATCATCGTCGGCATTCCGCTGGCAAAAAGCGCGGCACGTCATGCGCCGCTCACGCTTAACTACATGCTGGGCGGCGTGCGCTTTATTTTCGGCCATCGCATCATCCTCGGCGCCGTCACGCTCGATCTATTCGCCACACTGCTCGGCGGCGCGGTGGCGCTGCTGCCGATCTATGCACGCGATATTCTCGAGACCGGCCCGTGGGGCTTGGGGCTGCTGCGCTCAGCGCCCGCGCTGGGCGCGGTGGCGGCCTCGCTATTTCTGGTCTACATGCCGTTAAAGCGCCGAGTCGGGCGCACGCTCTTCATCGCGGTAGCGGTTTTCGGCGTGAGCACCTTGGTATTCGGTGTCTCCACCTGGCTGCCGCTGTCGCTGCTGGCGCTCGCCGTCATGGGCTGCGCGGACATGGTGAGCGCGGTGATTCGGCTGTCGCTGGTGCAGCTCGAAACGCCCGACGAAATGCGCGGCCGCGTGAGTTCGGTGCATTCGCTGTTTACCGGCACGGCGAATCATCTGGGCCAGTTTGAATCCGGCATCACCGCCGCGTGGTGGGGCACGGTGCCCGCCGTGGTGGTGGGCGGGCTGGGCACGCTCGCCGTGGTGGGGCTGTGGATGCGCTGGTTTCCGGCGCTGGTCAAACGCGAGACACTGGGACGGCAATGATGCAACGATGGAACGAGAACATTCATTGACGACTCGCTCGCCCGGCAATAGAGTCCCGCTTCGACACGTGGAGAAGATACGCATGAAATTGATTAACCTTGTAGCGGCGCCGCTGCTGGCCTGCATCGTGCACGCCGGCGCGCTGGCGCAGACGTATCCATCAAAACCCATCGAGTTCGTGGTGCCGGGCAATCCCGGCGCGGGGTCGGATGTGTTCGCGCGGCTGATCGCCGATTTGATGCGCAAGGAGAAAATCGTAACGCAGCCGATCTTGATCAGCAACAAGGCCGGCGGCGGCGGCGCCATCGCCGCGTCCTACGCGGCGCAAAAACGCGGCGACCCGTACATCGTTGTTTCCTTCCCGACCGGCATGATGCTGACTTCCGCGCAGCGCTCCGGGCTCGACATCGGCCTCGATAAATTTCATCCGCTGGCGCTGCTGGGCTTTGATATCAACTGCCTGATGGTGAACGCCGACTCGCCTTACAAGAGCGTGCAGGAGCTGGTGGCCGCGGCCAAGGCGCAACCGAAAACGATCAACGTGTCGATCGGCTCGGCGGGTTCGACCAGCCACATGTTCGTCTACACATTGCAAAAGCTCGCCGGTGTGCGCTTTAATATTGTGATCATGAAAAGCGGCGCCGAGGCGGTAACGGCGGTGCTCGGCGCACACGTGCACTGGAGCACCGGGCAAATGAGCGATGCGATGCCGCACGTGGAGACCGGCAAGATGCGCATCCTCGCGGTGGCCTCGCAACAGCGCCTCAAGCCGCTCGGCAATATCCCGACCATGAAGGAACAGGGCTTCGACATGCACATGGCGGCGGGCCGCGCCTTTGCCACGCCCGCGGCGATCCCCAAGGATGCCGCCGCGCACCTTGATGGCATGTTCGAGAAGGTCTACAAGAGCGCGGGCTGGCAGGATTACATGACGCGCAACCTGATGGAACCCGTCTATATGAACAGCGCCAGTTACAGCCGCTACCTGGTCACGCGCCAGCCGGAGTTCACCCAGTTCATCAGCGACACAGGGCTCGGCGGCAAATAATCGCGGGCACATGCACACATGCAACACAAACAATTTGGCATCGCCGTAGTCGGTTCAGGCCGCATCGGCCTGCGCCGCGCCGAGCGCGCCGCGGCGCATCCGGCGGTCAACTTTATCGCGGTCTCCGACCCGGATCGCGCGCGCGCGCAAAAGCTCGCGGGCAAGGTCGGCGCCGATTTTTATTCGGACGATAATCTTGAAATCATGTCGCGGCCCGAGGTTGGCGCGGTCATCGTGTCTTCAAGCGAAGGCGAACACGTACTGCCGGCGTTGCAGGCGATCTCGCTCGGCAAGCCGGTGCTGATCGAAAAACCCATCGCGATGCGGCTGAATGAGGCCGACCGCATACTCGCGGCAGCCGCGAGCGCGGGTGTCGATGTGCATGTCGGTTACAGCAGGCGCTTCAAACGCAGCTACCTGCTGATGAAGGAGCAGATCGCGCAGGGCCGGCTGGGCCAGATCATCGGCGCGAATACGCGCGCCTACAACACGCGCGCGCATCACCTCGAGGTGCTCGCGCGCACGCCCACCGCCACCATCGTCATGGGTGCGCTTACTTATTACGTTGATCTGATTTGCTGGTTTCTCGAAGGCAATGCGCCCGTGGAAGTCGTCGCGCGCGGGCAAAGGGCAGTGTTCAAGGCGGCGGGTTACGACGTGGATGACGTGGCGTGGGCCATACTCACATTCGCCGACGGCGCGGTGGTGAGCCTGGGCGTCGATTACGCGCTGCCGGCGAAGTACCCCACGTTCGGCGCGAGCGCGCGCATGGAACTTCTGGGCACCGAGGGCGTGTTTTTGATCGACGACGACAACCGCGATCAAGTTTTGTTTTCCGACCGCGGCATACCGCACAACTACGTGCCGGAACACAATATCAACATGGCGTTCATGAGCAGCAGCTCGTCTGGCGACTGGGCGCAAGGCGAATTCTGGGGGCCGCTCGCCGACGAGACCCGCAACTGGCTGGATCATCTGTCGACCGGACGGCCCTGCTGTCTTGCCACCGGCAAGCAGGCGCGCACGACGCTGGAGATCACGCTGGCCATAGACCGCGCGATACAAACGAATCAGTCGATCCGCATTCCGGCTGAAAAATAATGCGCGCGCGTACTGTATTCGGCATGATGGTGCTGGGTATCGCCGCCACCGGCGCGGTGTGTGCGCAGAGCTATCCGGTCAAGCCCATACGCATCGTTACTTCCGAGGCTGGCGGCGGCAATGACATCGTGGCGCGGCTGGTTGGGCAACAACTTGCCAGTGGCCTGGGCCAATCGGTGGTCGTCGAAAACCGGCCTGCGGGCGTGATCCCTGGAGAAATCGTTTCGCGCGCGCAAGCCGATGGCTACACCATGCTGCTCTACGGCGGCTCGTTCTGGGTCGCGCCGCTGGTGCAGGATGTGCCCTACGACGTGGTGAGGGATTTTGCACCCATCGTGCTGATAGCGAGCACGCCAAACGTGCTGGTGGTCACGCCGTCGTTGCCCGTCAAATCGGTCGGCGAACTGATCGCCTTGGCCAAGTCCAAACCGGGTGCGTTCAATTATGCGTCGACTTCAACCGGCGCGCCGAATCATCTTGCCGCGGAATTGTTCAAGTTCATGGCGGGCGTGAACCTGCTGCGCGTGCCGTACCGCGGCACTGCGCCCGCGATGAACGACCTGATGAGCGGCCAGGTGCATGCGATGTTCGCCATCGCCGCGGCCGCCATGCCGCACGTCAGATCAGGCCGCTTGACCGCCCTTGCCGTCACCAGCCGCGAACCCTCCGTGCTGGCACCCGGCCTGCCCACCGTCGCGGCATCCGGCCTGCCCGGCTATGAAATTGCCGCGCTCTACGGCGCATTTTTTCCAGTGAAAACGCAGGCCACGCTGATCCAGCGCCTGAATCAGGAAATCGTGCGCATCATCGCGCGCAAGGAAATCGTAGATCGCATGTTCAACGTCGGGTTGGAGACCGTCGGCAGCACGCCGGAACAATTCGCGGCAAAAATAAAGTCCGAGATGGCCGTCTTCGGCAAGCTCATCAAGAATGCCGGTATACGGCGCGATTAGAGTTCAAGTCGGACTTCTCCCGCATGTTCCGCGTATTCCGTGGTGAATGATCCTGTTGTTGGGGTTTGCAAATTCACTGCACTACTACAAACGTACTGGCGAAATGTACTTGTGATTGACCGTAGGCGGGGCTGGCGATAAGTTATTCGCCTGCAAGTACGATGATCGAAAGTTCCATACGCGATTAACCGGGAGTTCCCATGGCGTTTGAAATAGCGTTGGAAGGCAGCCAACTCACCCTTTTTTCGCCGTACGGCGCGGACGACTGTGCAAAACGCATATCGACCGCGATTGACAATGACAATTCCATCGCGTCAGTGTCCAGGGAATTCAATGGTTCTCATGACCTCATCGGCAGGGCCGCAGACGGCACGATGTGCCTGCGCAAGCGCCTGCCCAGCAGCTATTCATTCTACGGCGCGCTCTTCAAACCGATATTCAACGGCACGTTAAAGCCGCATGGCGCCGGCGCGGTGATCGAGGGCGTGTGCGCCATGCATGGCTTTGGCCGTGGCTTCGTCAAGCTCTTTTGCTGGGGAATGATCAGTGTTCTGCTGCTGATGTGGGTGCTGGTGCTTGTGAAAATTTTGATAGGGAATGCGCAACCGGGCGCTGCGTGGGGATTGGCGATTATTCCAGCACTGATCGGAGCGGGCTATCTGTATGGCCGATGGATGAAACGTTTGGCGCAGGCGGATGTTGTGTTTATGACCCAATTCTTGCGCGAGAACCTGCGCGCAAGCGATCAACACAACGCAAGTTGATCCGCGCCTGTTGGCAGGCGCTTGGCCGCGTTCCCCGCCCGCTATCCGCACTTACTTCGCCAGACCGATATCCACCAGCACGCCCTTCATGTCGGCATAGTCCTTGTCGAGTTCCCTGGCAAATTGCGCGCTGCCGAGGAACACGTTCGACCACACGTTTTTTTCAAGGTCTTCCTTCCACTCCGGCGCTTCGGTGGCCTTGCGTAGCACGCCCTCCCAATACGCGATCTGCTGCGGCGTGAGGCCCTTGGGCGCGAGCACGGCGCGCCATGCGCCGAAGACGACATCGACACCCTGCTCTTTCCATGTGGGCACGTTCGCCAGCGCGCCGGGCAGGCGTTGTCTGGCGCTGGTCGCCACCACGCGTAACTTTCCCGATGCGACGTGGCCCGCGACATTGCCCGCCGCGGTGGTCACCAGATCGATGTGCCCGCCCATCAGGTTGGGTATCGCTTCGGCCGAGCCTTTGAACGCGATTACTTTCAGGTCGCGCGGCGCGCCGCCTATCGCCTTCATCAGCAGCCCGGCGGCAATATGATTGTGGCTGCCGAGCAGCGGCGAGAACCCGATCGCCACTGATTTCGGATCCTTGCGCAAACGCGCGGCGAGGTCCTTGCCGGTGTTGATCGGCCCGCCAGGATTCACCGCGTATACGGTGTAGTCGTCGAACAGCGACGCAATCGGCGTGAATTCGCCGTGATGCAATTTGCCCGAGCCGGTGATGTGGTTGGTAAGTATCGGTGGGCCGGACACCACAAGGATGTGCGCATCCGCTGGATGTTGATGCACATAGGTATACGCGATGTTGCCGCCGCCGCCCGCCTTGTTGACGACGGTGAGCGACACCGGCAACGCCTTGGTTGTCACCAGGATGCGCTCGATGGTGCGCGCGGTTTTGTCGTTGCTGCCGCCCGGCGGATTGGGCACCACGAGCTCGACGTTTTTGGTCGGCACCCAACCTTGTCCCGGGCTTATCGATGCGGGTTGCGCGCTGGCGGCGCCCGTGCAAAGCGCAAACGACACTGCGGCAATAATGCCTTGAGAATTCATTTTCATACCTCCGGGTCGTTCATGTAAGTAATTGTTTTTATTGCTATTTTACAACACATACTGCGCACGGCTCGCGCGGCTTGCTGGCGCGATGGGTTGATGTACTATTGCTTGTCCATCCGTGGCGGCAAATTGACGCATTGGCGAATCAGCTTGCCGGTTGCTTGCGTCCGCACAATGCACTTTCCGAAAAACTCAACAAAACCAATCCATGAGCGCTCTCATTGCCGGCTCCGCCGCAAGTTCTTCCGATACTGAAAACCTGCGGCGCATGCTGCACGACTCCGTCGCCGATTTCACCGCACGCGCCACCGATACCAAGCGTGTGCGTGCGCTGCGCGATACGCCGCCCGGATTCGATCGCGCGCTGTGGCGCGGCCTCGCCACGCAAGGCTGGCTCGGCATCCTGGTGCCGGAACAATACGGCGGCGCGGGATTGGGTTACGCGGAGCTGCGCATCGCCGCCGAAGGGCTTGCGCGCGCGCTGATACCCGAGCCGTTTACCGCGTGTGCGGTGCTCGCCGCTGGCGCACTGCTGCATGGCGACAATGAGCCGCTGCGCCGCGAGCTATTGCCCAAGCTGGTGAACGGCGAATACATGTTGTCGCTCGCATGGCAGGAGAGTCACGGTGGAAC
>CAMDLH010000046.1 GCA_945901405.1 Bordetella parapertussis
CGCAAGAATGAACAGCGCTACCCGGCAAGTATTTCTCCAAACACCGCCGCAGGGCGCTTAGAATCCGCTTTTAACAACCGATCAATCTGAACGCTCAACCACTTAAATTACACTTCGTTCAGGCTCATACCTGGATTGGAAAATACTGACGCTTGACACGCGTCAGTCGCGCGCCCCACGCCGGCAACGGTAATCAACCGCGCGCGTAGGGATTTTGACCGGAACGGAACTCCACTCTTAACGGCGTTCCGCGCAATTTGAACGTTTCCATCAGGAATCGTTCCAGATAACGCCGGTAACTGGCAGAAATACGCTCCAGACCGTTGCCGTGGATAATAATCCGCGGCGGATTCGACCCGCCTTGGTGCGCATAACGCAGCTTGGGACGCGACATCCCACTGCGCGGAGGCTCTTGCCGCGCCACCGCAGCCTGTATTGCACGCGTCAGCCGGGGCGTGGACAGCTTGGCCATGGCTGCCCCATAGGCCGCATCCACCGAGCGCATCACCGCGCCCACGCCTTGCCCGCGCAAGGCCGAGATGAAATGCAACGGCGCGAAATCGAGAAACTCCAGCTTGCGCAGCAGGGTGCGCTTGATGGTTTCGCGCTCGTAGTCGTCCAGCCCTTCCCACTTGTTCACCGCCACCACCAGCGCGCGCCCCTGTTCGAGGATGAAGCCCGCGATATGCGCATCCTGCTCGGCGATTTCCTGCCGCGCATCGAGCACCAGAACCACCACATTGGCGTCAGTAACCGCCTTTAACGTCTTGATTACAGAAAACTTTTCCACGGCCTCCAGGACACGCCCGCGGCGCCGCACGCCGGCGGTATCGATCAGCGTGTAGCACTTGCCCTCACGCTCGAAATCGACATAAATCGAATCGCGCGTAGTGCCCGGCTCATCAAACACAATCACGCGCTCTGCGCCCAGCACGGCGTTCACCAGGGTCGATTTGCCGACGTTGGGCCGCCCCACCACCGCGATGCGCGGAATCTTGTCTCTTGCGTCCCTCGCGTCCCTCTCTTCCCTTGCTTCCTTTGTATCGCTGTCTTCCTGCGCGGTCCGCGATCCGGCGGTAAAGCCCGCCAGCACCAAGTCCATCAAATCAGAAATATGGTCGCCGTGCGACGCTGAAATCGTCAGCGGATCGCCCACGCCGAGTTCATGAAACTCGGCGGCGGTGCTCGCCTGATCCAGACCATCGATCTTGTTCACCACCAGAAATATGTTACGTCCGGCGCGGCGCAGTTCGGAGGCAATCAGCGCGTCCTGCGGCTGTACGCCTTGCCGCGCATCGACCATGAACAACACGGCGTCGGATTCATCCACGGCCTGCCGCGTCTGCCGCGCCATTTGCTGAAAAACACTGTCTTCGGCTTCCGTATCCAGGCCGCCGGTATCGACCACCAGGTACGGAATATCGCCAACCCGGCCCTCGCCATAGTGCCGGTCGCGCGTGATGCCCGGCGCGTCAACCACGATGGCGTCACGCGTGCGCGTTAGGCGATTGAACAGCGTCGATTTGCCGACGTTGGGGCGGCCAACGATGACCAGGGTGGGTTTCATATTTTTAGCGTCAGCACAGGGGTCAGTGGCGCGATCCCGCTGACAGTGTTCACTGCACCGAGATCGCGAATACGCCGCCGCCGCGCGTTTGCACCAAAAAACTGTTCAGATCGAGTGCGACCGGAGCGGCGCCGATGGCGCTGCCGTCGGTGGGAACACGCGCGGCAAACGAACCGTCGTCACGTGACAGCAAATGCACATAACCCTGATAATCGCCGACGATGACAAAACGCCCCAGCGCCAGCGGCCGGCTCACCCCGCGCCCGGACAAGCGCTCCTGCCGCCACACACTGGCGCCGTTTTCACTCGATAGCGCCGACACCGCGTTCTTGTCGTCGGTGACGTAGACATTGCGGTTGTCCGCGGTCATGCCGCTGAAACTCGACACATCGCGCGCCCACAGCGTGGTGCCGCGCAAACGGTCAAAACACGTCAGGCGCCCCTGGTAAGCCACCGCGCATACCTGACGCTCGTCGGCTATCGGCAAACTGGTGATATCCGCCACGCGTTCGAGCTCGGTGGTGCCGCGCGGCAACGCCACCACGCTATCCCACGCCACCGCGCCGTTCACGGCGTTTAACGCCAGCAGCCTGCCGCCGGGGAACCCGGCAAACACCATGCCGCGCGAAATCAGCACGCCGGCGTGATTGCGCACCGACAGCGCGGGCGTCGAGCGTTGATACACCCACAGCCGCTTGCCGCTGGCGGCGTCCAAAGCGAATAAGCGACCGTCGCCGACACGCGCCACCACCAGATTGCCATCCACCACCGGAGGTGCTAACAACTCGCCGGGCAGTTGAGCCTTCCACAGCGATTTGCCGCTGGCATCAAACGCGAGCAACTCGCCGCGTGCCGTACCCGCCGCGATCAGCGTGGCGCTCGCGCCCACGCCGCCCGACAAGCGTTGCCCGGCATCAAAACGCGTCGCGGCCGCGCCTGAGTTCGCGGTGAAACCCGCGATCTGTCCCGTGGCGCCGGTCACGTACACCGTGTTGCCAACGACGGCGGGGAAAAACACATTTTTTTCAGCGGGGCCGACAGTACTTTGCCACAACACGCGCGGCGTAACGATGGGCCGGATGACCACCAGCTCGGCGGGCTTGGCCGAGGGCACGGGCGCGCCGAACCAACTGTCGTAGGTGCTCTTGACCGTGTCGCAACCCGCCGCCAATAACAACGGCGCCAGCAACGCGCCCGTCAGCATTACGCGCGTCAATCTCACTTGGCGTCACCCAGCGTATCGAGTTTCACCTGGATCAACGGACGATAGTTGCTGCGCGCATCGGATTTCTCCAGCGCCATCTGGTAGGCGGCGCGCGCCTCGGCGCGGCGGCCCTGAATCGCCAGAATATCGCCGCGCATATCCGCGTAAAGCCCGTCAAACGCGGTGCCATGCGTGGCGTCGAGCAACTTCAGCGCTTCGTCGAATTTTTTCTCGTCGAGCAACACACCCGCCAGCCGCAAACGCGCCACGTCTTTTTGCTCGTCCTCGCGCGCGTTGTCGATCACCCATTGCAAATTGAGCCTTGCCGCCGCGAGATCGTTGGCTTGCGCGCTGACCTTGGCCGCGCGCAATGCCGCCATCGCCGCATACGGCGTGGATGCGTATTTGTCGGCAATGCGCGCGGCAATTTCCTTCACGCGCTTGCCGTCGTTGGCCTTTTCAGCGTATTCGACTTGATGGTAGAGCGTCGCCGCCGCCACCGCCTGTTGGCCGCGATAGTAGCGCCATCCTTGAATGCCGGCCAACCCCACCGCCAGCGCCAGCACCGCGGTCGTCACCAGATTGCCGTACTGCTGCCACCAGCTCTTGATGGTGGCAATCTGTTCCTGTTCTTCTAAATCGTAAGCCATTGATTATATTACCTTTTTAAAACGTCCACAGCCGCGCTCAGCGGCAGCTTCTGCTGTTCGCCGGTGGTGCGCAAGGGCTTGACCGTCAATACATTCGCCGCTGCCTCATCGTCGCCAAGTATCACCGCGAAACGCGCGCCGCTGGCATCCGCTTTTTTCATTTGCGACTTAAAACCGCCGCCACCGCAATGTAACACCACGTCAAGACCCGCATCGCGCAGTTGCTCCGCGGCGCCCGGCGCCATGCGGTCGGCCGCTTCGCCTTGATGCACCAGATACACGTCCGGCTCGCGTTTGGCAATCCGTTCGCGCGCGGCCTCCAGAAGTATCAGTACGCGCTCAACGCCGATTCCGAATCCCGCGCCGGGTGTCGCTTTGCCGCCCAGTTGCTCGAACAAACCATCATAACGCCCGCCGGAACATACCGCGCTTTGCGCCCCCAGTTTGCCGCTGGCCCACTCGAACACGGTGAGATTATAGTAGTCCAGCCCGCGCACCAGACGCGGATTCACCACGTATTCGATTCCAGCCTCACGCAACCCAGCCTGCACCGCCTCGAAATTGGCGCGTGTGGCATCCCCCACCGCGTCGATCAATTTTGGCGCACCGTCGTTCAATGCCTGCATCGCCGGATTTTTGCTATCCAGAATGCGCAGCGGATTGGTGTTGAGCCTGCGCCGCGAATCTTCATCCAGCGCGTCGTGATGGCTGTCAAAATATTCAACCAGCTTGCCACGAAACGCGCGCCGCTCTTCGGCGCTGCCTATGGTGTTGATTTGCAATTCGACACCATCGATGCCCAGTTGTTTCCATACGCGGCGTGCCAGAACCAGTAGCTCTACATCGATGTCCGGCCCGGCGAATCCCAGCGCCTCGACGCCGAAGGTGTGGTACTGGCGGTAACGTCCCTTCTGTGGTTTCTCGTGGCGAAACAGCGGCCCTGAATACCACAAGCGCCGTGGGCCGTTGTAAAGCAAACTGTGTTCGAGCGCCGCGCGCACCGCCGGTGCCGTGCCTTCGGGCCGCAGCGACAGATTGTCGCCGTTCAGATCGACAAAGGAATACATTTCCTTCTCGACGATGTCGGTGACTTCGCCCACGCCGCGCACAAAAAGCTCGGTGCGCTCGACCATCGGCGTGCGGATATTGCGATAGCCGTACTGGCGAAATACATCGCGCACGGTGTCTTCGAGAAACTCCCACAGATGCGCGTCGGCGGGCAGCATGTCGTTCATGCCGCGTATGGCGTTTATCGTTTCACTCATGTTCAGGAAAATCAGTTTGCGGCGCGGGAATCAACGCGGGCGTACTTGTCACGCACATATTGCTCGACGATGGCCTGGAATTCCTCGGCTATGTGAGCGCCTTTCAGCGTTACCGTTTTCGCGCCATCGACAAACACCGGCGCCACCGGGTTTTCACCCGAACCCGGCAGGCTGATGCCGACGTTAGCGTGTTTGCTCTCACCCGGGCCATTGACCACGCAGCCCATCACCGCCACCTTCATGGTCTCGACGCCGGGGTAATTGCCGCGCCAAACCGGCATCTGCGCGCGCAGATAATTCTGTATGCGCTCGGCAAGCTCCTGAAAATACGTGCTGGTGGTGCGGCCGCACCCTGGACACGCGATCACCATCGGCGTGAATGAGCGCAGCCCCATGGTTTGCAGTATCTCCTGCGCCACGATCACCTCGCGCGTGCGGTCGCCATTGGGTTCAGGCGTGAGCGAAACACGTATGGTGTCGCCTATGCCCTCCTGCAACAACACCGCCATCGCCGCGGTAGATGCCACGATGCCCTTGCTGCCCATGCCCGCCTCGGTCAGCCCGAGGTGCAACGCGTAATCGCCATTTGCCGCGAGGTCGCGGTACACCGCGATCAAGTCCTGCACGCCGCTCACCTTGCACGACAGCACAATGCGATCACGCTGCAACCCAAGCTGCTCGGCCTGACGCGCGCTGTCGAGCGCGGAGGCCACCAGCGCGCGGCGCGTCACCACCGAGGCATCATCGGGCCGAGCCTTTTGTGCATTTTCATCCATCATGCGCGCGATGAGCTCGGGATCAAGACTGCCCCAATTCACGCCTATGCGTACCGGCTTCGCGTAGCGGCAGGCGAACTCAACCATGGTCGCAAATTGTTCGTCGCGCTTCGAACCGCGGCCCACGTTACCCGGATTGATGCGCAACTTGGCCAGCGCCTCGGCGCAAGCCGGATGTTGCGTCAGCAAGCGGTGGCCGTTGAAATGAAAATCGCCGACCAGCGGAACGTTGACACCCATCGCGGCAAGCTGGTCGCGGATATGCGGCACCGCCGCAGCGGCTTCCGCGGTATTGACCGTAACGCGCACCAGTTCCGAACCCGCGCGCGCAAGATTGGCAACCTGCGTCACCGTGGCGGCAATATCGGCGGTATCGGTGTTGGTCATTGATTGAACGACGACGGGTGCATCGCCGCCCAACGCGACATCGCCCACGCGCACTTTCACGCTCGCGCGGCGCGGCATTGGACCATATGCAGGTAGACAGTTCATTCGAGCTTCAATCTCGCAACAGTGTTAACGACGTGGGGCGCCAGATCAACCGGCTTGCCGTTGTAAGTCAGGCGCACGGCCTGCGGGTTGCCTACCACCAGCAAAAATGGCGGCATGCCCTTCACCGAACGGCCGCTCCCCCCGGGCTGTGTTTGCGCAACCAGGGCCTGCCCCGACGCATCACGCACTTCCAGCCAGGACGGTCCCGCAAACGTAAAATTTAATGCACCTTCGCCCCGAATCGCCGGCGGCGCAATCGGCGCAATCGGCGCCGGGGCACCCGGCATCACGCCCGCTGGATTGGCCACGGCCGCGGGTATGGGGCCGTCCGCGTCCGGCTTCAACGCCGCTGGCGCCGGCGTGAGCGCGGCATTCTTCGCGCCATCCACGCGCTGCGACCAGTAAAACTCGTACCAAGCAATGGCCGCGATCAGCACCAGCGCAGCGAATGCAAAGTACGGCATGCGGCGGGATTTCCGCGCGCGAGGAAACGGAACGCCGCCCGTGAGCGCCACCGCCACGCGTTTGGCCGGAGCCGGCGCCATGGCATCGGAGTCCTTCAGCAGCGCATCGGCGTCCATGCGCAGCATGCGCGCGTAATTGCGTATGAATCCGCGCACGAACACCGGCGCGGGCAATTTGTCATGTGCGTCAGCCTCCAGCGCCTGCACTTGCCGCACCGACAAACGCAGTTGCCGCGCCGCGTCCTCAATACTGATGTTCTGCGCGCGGCGTGCTGCCGCCAGCGCGACGCCAGGCGATGTCACTGCCCCCGTGCTGGCGGACGGCACCTGTGCCGCGGTCTCACTCATTCAAACCTGCCTGCCGCGAGCGCTTGCGCCTCCGCCGAGTCAGGAAAATTCCGCCGCAACTG
Organism: Bordetella parapertussis; assembly: GCA_945901405.1. Lineage (GTDB taxonomy): Bacteria > Pseudomonadota > Gammaproteobacteria > Burkholderiales > SG8-41 > CAMDLH01. The sequence continues at coordinate 6,829 of CAMDLH010000046.1, forward strand.
CAGCGCAAAACTGGCTTCCGAATTGACGTCGCCCAGTTTTCGCTCCGTACGCAGCGCGAGCCAGAGTATCGCGGCGCTCTGCGATGCGACAGGAAGCAATGGCCTGATGTACGCGCGCGCCTGCTCAAGGCTGCCACGCTGGTATGAAATACTCGCCAGGTGAAACAGGGCCTGAACATTATTGGGGCGCAGCTTGAGCGCATTTCTGAAATAGTCCTCCGCGCCATTCATGTCGCCGCGCTGCCAGACGCATAAGCCCGCGTTGACGTACGCCAGCTCGGGCGTTTGATACAGCGGATTTCGTATCGCCGCAAGGAAATGTTTTACTGCTTGTTCCTCGCGCTTGCGATTACACAGAAACATGCCGTAATTATTATTGGCCTCGGGATCGGCTGCATTGATGCGCAACGCCGTTTGAAAATGCTGCTCGGCCTGGCGGTCGTCCCTAAGCTCCGCGTAAATCAGGCCCGCGATATTGTACGCAGGACCGTAGGTTGAATCCGTGCGAATCGCGGTGAGGATTTCCTCAAGCGCCACGCCCATGTTACGCGCGTCAAAATAACCTGCTGCAAGTTCGGTCCGTATGCGCGCGCGGCTGCGTAAATCCGAATCAGTATCGGACGACGTCGAATCAAGCGGAGTGACGCTTGATCCTTGTTGTTGCTGCACGGCACAGCCCGCCAGCGCCAGCACACCTGACAGTGTCAAAAAAATCCAGTAATTCATCGCACCACCTCCGCCAGCCGTGAAGGATTTTCAATCGCGCGCGCGCGGCGCTCCGTGCGACGCGTCTTGTCGAGCACTTCGCCGGCTAACTGGCCGCACGCGGCATCGATGCCGTCGCCGCGCGTCTTGCGCGTGGTGGCCACCAGCCCGGCCTGACACAATACGTCACGAAAGCTCGCAACCGCTTGCGGCGCCGGCCGCGCATAACCCGACTGCGAAAATGGATTGAACGGAATCAGGTTGATCTTGCATGGCACTCGTTTCACCGTTCGCACCAGCTCGCGCGCCTGCGCCACGCTGTCGTTCACACCTGCCAGCAGCACGTATTCGAAGGTCACGAAGTCACGCGGCGCTTTTTCGATGTAGCGCAAGCAGGCGTCGAGCAATGTTTTTATCGGGTACTTGCGATTGATCGGCACCAACTCGTTGCGCAATTCGTCGTTAGGCGCATGCAGCGACACCGCCAGCGCCACCGGACACGCGTCGCGCAGCCGGTCTATCGCAGGAACCAGGCCCGAAGTCGATAACGTGACGCGGCGGCGCGACAAGCCATAGGCGTGATCGTCGAGCATCATTCGTATCGCCGTCACCACGTTGTCGAAATTCGCCAGCGGTTCACCCATGCCCATCATGACCACGTTGGTGATTGATCGTTCCGCGCCGGTATCCTGTTTGATGCAGCGGTTGGCCCACCACAACTGGCCGATAATTTCCGCGGACGTCAAATTGCGATTGAAGCCCTGGCGCCCGGTCGAGCAGAACGTGCATTCGAGCGCGCAGCCGGCCTGCGAGGACACGCATAATGTGCGCCGGCCCGGTTCGGGAATCATCACCGCTTCGATCGCGTTGCCGGCGCCCACGTCGAGCAGCCACTTGCGGGTGCCATCCGGCGCTTCGGTGTCGCGCTGCACGCGCGGCGCTTCGATCACCGCGCATTCGCGCAAGCGCGCGCGCAACGGTTTGGCCACATCCGACATCAAATCAAAGTCGTTCACACCCGCCTGATGCATCCAGCGCATCAGTTGCCGCGCCCTGAACGGCTTTTCGCCGAGTTCGGCGAAATACGTTTCGAGTTGCCGGGTGTCGAGTCCGAGCAGGTTTACCGCCATGGATTCAGTCTAACGTGGACACAGGTTCAGGGTCGAGAAAAAATACGCGATTTCAATCGCGGCATTCTCCGCCGAATCCGAGCCGTGCACCGCGTTGGCATCGATGCTATCGGCGAAATCCGCGCGTATCGTGCCTTTTGCGGCTTTTTTCGGATCGGTGGCGCCCATCAGGTCGCGATTTTTCTGGATCGCATTATCGCCCTCGAGCACCTGGATGACCACTGGCCCCGATATCATGAAATCCACCAAGTCCTTGAAAAAAGGACGGCTTTTGTGAACCGCATAGAAGCCCTCGGCATCGGCGCGCGACAAGTGCATCATACGCGAGGCGATGATCTTCAGCCCCGCCTGCTCGAATCGAGTGTAAATCTGACCAATGACGTTTTTTGCCACTGCATCGGGCTTGATTATGGATAAGGTACGCTCTGCCGCCATGATGTGAATCCCTGCCTTCAGGTTTTAAGAATAACCAGAGAGGGTACCACATTTATGCTTATAAATGAAGGTCATAGGCACGCTTCGGGCACCCTTGCGGCGCACTTGCGGCGTTATTTTCCCAAGGCAAAAGTCCGAAGCGCAGCGCTATTTCGACGGTGCGACTATACCGTAAATGGACATCACACAACGCCCGGCTGAATCCGTGATGCACGGATCGATCGAGAATTTTTGCACCGATGAATACGGCCCCACGAAACCATCCGGATCGGTAGCTCGAAATCGCATGAAATACGTGCCGGGGCCAGGGCGCGGCACTTCGATTTCGGGCTTTTCAAGCGTTTGGGCTATCAGCGGCTTGGCAAATTTTACGTCATCGGCCAACTGAAAATCGAATTTCTGCCCCGGCTCACCGGACCAGCGGAAAGTTATCGCGCCTCCCCCCCACAACAGGCGGCTCCGGCTGCGCGGGCGGTGCAAACAACGCGAAGACGGAGACATCGCCAAACGGCCCGCGGTCGCCGTCCTTGCGTATGCTCGCCACGCGCCAGAAATAATCGCCAAGCGGCAATTTTCCGGCGGTCAGCGTCGCCGCGCGCACCGCTTTTTCCTCGCGCACCACGTTGCTGAACTTTGCGTCGCGCGACAATTGAAAATGATAACTTGCCGCTTCCACGCTCTCCGCCCATTTGAACTCGACATCGCTGCTTCGCACCTTGCCCTTGGCCGCGGGCACGGATACCAGCGGCGGTTCCGGACGCGCCTTCAGCCGAAACGCCAGCGTGGCATCGCGGCCTTCCAGCCCGTTGGGATCAATCGCGCGCACGCGCATGTTGTAACTGCCGTCGGGGATATCGGTAAAGCGCAACTCCGGCGACGCCGACACCACTTCGGCGAGCACCGCGTTGAATTCCTTATCGCGCGCCAACTGCGCACGGTACGACTTCGCGCCCGCCACCGGATCAAGCCGGAAACGTAACACTACCCGGTCCTGCACCGCGGGCAGCTTCGCCGTGTCCGGCGCCGCCAGCAGCGCCGCGGGCTCCGCCACCCGGCTCGATGCATCCACCACCGTGCCGAATCCGGCCGCCAGCCGCTTGCCCGCGCCGCCGCCGGCGCCCGACACCTCGACCGCGCCTTCGAGCACCTCGCCGCGCGTTACATTGGCTTGCGCGTCAAGGGTGACGCGAAACTCGGTGCCGCGCACGCCCATCTGCGCCATCGGTGTATTGACGTTGTGCCGCGCCGAGGTTGCGCCCTCGCCGCGCAACTTTTGAATCAGTGTCTCCACACGCCCGCCCACCACCTGTACCGCGGATTCCAGAATACCTGCTTCAGGACAGGTGCGCAGCCGGTCGATCTGCACGCGGCTGCCCGATTGCACGCGCACCGTAAAGCCGTCCGCCATCTTGAGCGTGGCATAACCATTCTTGCCGGTGACTACCTCGGCGCCCTAGGCCAGCGTCGCTCCCAATGCGAGAACACCGGGCGGAGCGCCCTTGCCGGTGGCTGATTTCACATCGCCCTCGACGTGCGCAACCGTGATCGTGGATGGCTTGGCGCGTGCCAGCGCGAGCGGTATGCGCAACGCCTCACCCGGCATGACCCGGCTGGGATTTTTCATGCGGTTGTAACGCGCAACTTCGCGCCACTGCTTCGGGTCGAGCAGATGTTTTTCGCTGATGCCGATAACGGTATCGCCGCGTTTCACGGAGTATGTGTAATCAGCGGACGCATCCGCCACGTTTGCAAAGGGCGCGGCAAACACCAGCGCCACGGCGGCGGCTACAGCGGACAAATGACAGATACGCATTGTTCCCTCCCTCGGGAATCAGAAATGTGCGCAATACTAACGCGCAAAACCATCAAGAAAACGTGAAATATCACCACTTCCAATCTTCATTTACACATATTTCACAACCACCCTGCGCATGTAATCCTTCAATTCGCCGGCCTCTTTGGCCACTTCGGCATCGTTTCGCGCCTTCGCCGCGACTTCCAGCGCTTCACCAATATCACTCACCCGCTGAAATCCGTAGCTCGCGCGCGCGCCGGCAAGACTATGGCCAATCTTGCGCACTGCCTCGTGGTCATTGGCCGCGGCCGCCTGTTCCAGCGCGGCAATGTCAATCTTGCGTTGATTGATGAACAAAGGCACAAGATCCTGCATCTCCTTGTCGATCTCCACGACCATGGGTTCGTTTGAGTTCACAGCCACCTCGCTATTCAGTATGACGACTGCCCGTGCCTATCGCGCAAGCGCTGATTCCAGCGCGATCCGAAGACTGGAATTCGTGACCGGTTTTTCCAGCACGGCATTGCAACCGGCCGCAAGCGCGCGCTGTTTTTCGGCATCGGCCTTGTTTGCGGTGAGCGCCAGTATCGGCGCGGCAAATCCGCGCCCGCGCAGCATGCGCGTCGCCTCCACGCCATCGAGTACCGGCATTTCCATGTCCATCAGTATGACATCCGGTGATTTATCCATCGCCAAGTCCAAGGCTTCCTGGCCGTTCTTCGCGGTCAGGGTTGCGATGCCCATTTTCTTCAAATAGTACACCGTCAGCGCCAGCACGTCAGGCGTGTCATCCGCCACCAGCACCAAGCCCGCGCGTGCTCCACTTTTCTTGGACTCCGCCACGGGACCGGCGGCCTCTGCTTTCTGCGCTTCAACCGCCGCCACCGTGGTCGCGGCCAGCGCCTCGGCCTCGCTTGTACTCGCCTCGGGCGCCTTGATGGTTACCGTGAACGTTGTGCCCACGCCCGGCGTTGACTGCACCGTGATGTCACCTCCCATCAATTCCGCCAGATCGCGGCTGATATTGAGCCCCAGCCCCGTGCCGCCATGCGTGGATGCAATGGTATCGTCGGCCTGCTGGAACGTCTTGAACAGACGGCTCACAGCCTGCGCACTCATACCAGGCCCGGTATCGATCAGGTCTATCGTCAACACGCCCGCCGACCAGCGCAACGACGCGCATATTTCTCCGCGTTCGGTGAACTTGATGGCGTTGCTCATCAGGTTGAGCACGATCTGGCGCAAACGCACCGCATCGATCTCCAGCACTTCGGGCACGGTCTGGTAAACCACCTTGAGCGCGACTGGCTTGGCGCCCAGCAGCGGCTTGACTGTGTCCATCGCTTCATCGATCACTTCGCGCACGTGGCCCGGCTGCACATTGACGCTCATCTTGCCGGCGGCGAGCTTCGCCTGATCCAGCAGATTGTTGATCAGGCCCAGCAGATTGCGGCAATTGCGATCGACAATCTCGCTGTTGCGCACACGCTGCTCGCGCCCGATCTCGTCGCCCAGCAAATTGATATTGTTAAATCCCATGATGGCCGTGAGCGGTGTGCGCAATTCGTGCGTGATATGCGAAAGAAACTGCGTCTTCAGATGATCCGCTTCCTCGGCCGCGCGCTTTTCCATTTCGAGCTGCTGTGTCTGGCGGAATAACTGAATCTGCCGCCACAGCGAGTTGAGCAGGTAGGCGAATACGCCCGCGCTGATCGCGAACAACATGCTCACCGCCTGCCCGCGCATGACGAACACCGCCGCGATCAACGTGATTGACACCACCAATATCGGCACCGTCAGCAATTGCGCGACTGGCCGCCTTTCCAGACGCGGCTGCGCCATCACGGCGGTAAACGCCAGCGTCAGCAAGGCGAGCAGCAAGTCCCACGCCAAGCTGCGCGGCGCGAAGACGTGATTGCCTTCCAGCAGTTCTGAAATGGCCGCACTCATGTAAAGGCCGGGCACGGTGCCCATGGGTGTGAGCACGAAATCTCCCAGCCCCTGACTGGAGCTGCCGATCATGACGCGCTTGCCGCGCAGCTCGGCGCCGATTTGCTCCAACCCCTTGACGCCCGAGGCCGCGAGCACCACTTGATAAAACGAATATTTGCGTATCGTCTACAAGTTGGATGGGAATCGCAGCGCCACCTGGCCATTGGCATTTACCGGCCAGGCCGATGCACCAGCGCTGATTTTGCCGGCGCGCGTCGCCAGCGGCGGCGGCGCAACGTCCGCATAAAGCAACGCCAGCGGCAGGCTGGGCAATGCGCGGCCCTCCACGCCCTCGACAATATGCCGCAACGGCACGCGGCGCAGCACGCCGTCGCTGTCGGTTGGCGCGCTGATCACGCCGGCGCGCGCGAGCGCGAGCAAGGCAGCGCGCGGCAAAGTGATGTCGCGGCGCCTCTCGCCCGCGAAACCCGCGTCCGAGGGCCAGGATTTTTCAGCCAACATCTTGTTGTATGCCGCGTCGCGGCGCAGCGAATTTTCCAGATCGGCCGCCGCCAGCACCACGCGCGCGTCGAGCGTCGCGGCGAACTCGGCATCGCCCTTGCGTCCTTCGGAAAACACGATATCGTAGGCAATCGCGCGCACGCCCGCGCGCAGCAGGTAATCGGTGATCAGCCCGAATACCTCGCGCTCGTAAGGCCACGCGCCCAGCGCCGGCTGCAGGCGCGCGATGGTATCTTCGTCAACATCGATGATGACAAGGTTCGAGAACGAAACCGCGGGCGCGAGCAACTGCGCATGCGCGTCCGCGATCGTGTTGTCAAAACGCCGGAAAACCTCGGTGTATTCGCACAAACCGGCGAGCAGCAGCGACACAACGGCAATGATCGCGCTACGCTGCCAGTAGTTGAATGCCTCAAGTCGTGTCAGCACCACAAGCGCCCTTTATTTCAATTTATTTCTATTCAATCGCACGCCAGACCGGCACGACGGCAGGCTCGCCGGCCCTCGCCTGAAACTCGCAATCCACGCCAAGGCCGGGCGCCCACACCAGATCATCGCCGCACCACAAAAAAGGCAGACGCTCCCTGCGCCACGGCGGAATCGCCAGCGCCTGGAACAAATTCTTCACGCTGCGCCGCGGCCGCGCGGCAGCGGGCCGCAAGCGCTCGCCGCCGGCACGCGCGCGCAACGTAACGGCCGCCGCGTTTAATTTTGCGCGCGAAATCGCGCCGCTGACGCCGCCTCGCGCAACCTTCATCTCAAGCACGCCGTTGAGCGCGGGCACTGGCAATTTCTTTTCTCCGCGCCACTGAACGCAAACCGCCGCCGCCGGGAGTGCATATTTTCTCACGAGGTACAAAGCGCCGTCGAATCGCCGCAGTTCGGTTTCGCCCAGATCGATGCGCATTTGCGCATCGCCGCCGGCACCCAGCGCCTGGCGCAAGGCTTCGCCGAGCTTGTCCGCATCGGGCATGGCCACGCCGCGACTGGCGAGAAAATACCGCAGCAGATTGCGCGCACGCGCATCCGGCAAGCACCGCAACGCAGATACCGTCAACGTTTCATCAACGAGCGCAGTGGTTGTATCGATCCTCGCCAGGTCATCCAGCAACCCGGCCGCCTCGCCCATGTGCGCGGCCGCGCGCGTGAGTGTCGCGCGATAGGCTGGCGCGCGCGCGGCGATGAGCGGCAGCACGTCACGGCGTAAAAAATTACGCAGATAGTACGCATCGGCGTTGCTCTCGTCCTCGATCCATTGCAGCCTGTGCGCGCGCGCGTAGGCCTCGATTGCGGAGCGCGGCGTATCGAGCAAAGGGCGCGCGATGCGCTGGCCGTCCTCGTCCACGCGCAACAGCGGCATCGCCGCCAGCCCCTTGACACCCGCGCCGCGCAACAGCCGCAGCAGCAGCGTCTCGCACTGGTCGTCCTGATTGTGCGCGAGCACGATGCAATCGGCGCGTGCCGTGCGATACGCCGCATAACGCGCTGCGCGCGCGGCGGCTTCAACGCTGTTGCCGCGCTCGACATTCACCTTCACCACGGTGAGCGGTACGCCGCGCGCACGGCACTCCCGGCGGCAATGCGCCGCCCATTTCGCGGCGTTCGGACTCAATTGATGATTGATGTGCATGGCGTCGAGCTTCCAGCCCGCGCGTTTGGCGGCGCGTGCCAGCACGTCGAGCAGCACCATCGAGTCGGCGCCGCCGGAGAGCCCCGCCAGCAGATGGTCGCCGCGCTTGACGATGCCCTTCAAGTTGCGCGGCACTCGCGAGGCGAGATCAGCGCTCTTCAAGTTCCTTGAATTTTCCATAGCCGATCAGCTTATCGAAGCGCGCTTCGAGCAAATCCTTCACCGGCTTGTCGCGCAACTGACGCCACGAATCGGCAAGCGCCTTTTTCATCGATTGCATCATCGCGTCGTAATCTCGATGCGCCCCGCCCAGCGGCTCGCTCACCACCTTGTCGATGATGCCCAGCGCCTTCAGCCGCGTCGCGGTGATGCCCAGCGTCTCGGCGGCTTCCGCCGCGTGCTCGGCACTCTTCCACAGGATCGACGCACAGCCCTCGGGCGAGATCACCGAATACGTCGAATACTGCAACATCATCGTGATATCGCCCACCGCGATGGCAAGCGCGCCGCCGGAGCCGCCTTCGCCGATGATGGTACAGATAATCGGCGTCTTCAGCTCCGACATCGCATAGAGATTGCGTCCGATGGCTTCCGACTGGCCGCGCTCCTCCGCGCCCACGCCGGGATACGCGCCGGGCGTGTCGATGAAAGTGAACACCGGCACGTTAAATTTCTCCGCGAGCTTCATCAGCCGCAGCGCCTTGCGGTAACCCTCGGGCCGCGGCATGCCGAAGTTGCGGCGGATCTTTTCCTTGGTATCGCGGCCTTTCTGGTGGCCGATCACCATCACCGAATCGCCGCTAAAACGCGCCAGCCCGCCGACGATCGCCGCATCATCGCCATACGTGCGGTCGCCGTGCAACTCCTCAAAGTCGGTGAAAATATTTTCGAGGTAATCAAGCGTATACGGCCGCTGCGGATGCCGCGCCACCTGCGCGATCTGCCACGCCGTCAGCTTGGCGTAAACATCCTTGGTCAGCGCCTGGGTTTTCTTTTGCAGCCGCGCGATATCCGCGGAAATATCCAGCGCCGAGTCATCCTGCGTGAAACGCAGCTCCTCAATGCGCGTTTCCAGTTCCTCGATGGATTTTTCGAAGTCGAGAAAGGTGGTTTTCATGGGCGGGATGATACCTTAAGGCGTGAAGGGTGAAGGGTGAATGCGTGAAGGGGTACCCCCTTTCGCTGAGATAGCTATTAATCGCGTTGCGGCCCACTGGGGGTACCCGTTCACCCTTCACCCTTCACCCTTCACTGTCCTTCAATACCAAGCCACATCCGACCCGCGCGGGTCACTCGCCGCCGACGCAATCCCCGACGCCTTGGATTTGAACACCGCTTGCATGTTGCCCCACTTGCGATTGACGGTGCGCAGTGTGTGGCCTTTTGCCTTCAGCGCGTTTTGCCAGCCGGTTGAAAACCCCTCGGGTTCGATTTCAATTTGATCAGGCCAGAACTGGTGGTGATAACGTGGCAGCGCGACGATGCGCTTCACGTCAACATCGTTGTTACCGAGGTAATCGAGTACGCCAAGCAGTACCTGGCTGACGATGCGCGAGCCGCCGGGCGCGCCCAGTATCAGCACGCCGCGCGCGTCTTCCACGAATGTCGGAGTCATGCTCGACAGCGGACGCTTGCCCGGTCCAATCGCATTGGCTTCGCTGCCACGCAGGCGATACGCATTCGGCAAATCGGCGCGCAAGGTGAAATCGTCCATCTCGTTGTTGAGCAGCACGCCGGCGCCGCCGACGACCAATCCGCTGCCGAAAATCCAGTTGATTGTTAGCGTCGCCCCAACGCGATTTCCCGCCGCGTCGATAACTGAAAAGTGCGTGGTATTGCCGCTCTCGGGCTTCACCGGCTGCGCCTCGCCGAGCGCACTGCTAGCGGTCGCTTTATCTGGTGATATTGACGTAAGTAATTGTTTTATATATGTTTTTTCAACAAGCCTTGCCATAGGTATGCGCACATGCGCGGGGTCGCCCAGGTGCAACGCGCGATCGCGGAAAGCGCGCCGCAACACTTCGCTGATGGCGTGCGCGGAAGCGGCATCTGCAATGCCCGACACGTTTAGTTGCTCAAGCATTGCCAGCGATTGCGCGAGCGCAATGCCCCCGGCGGAGGGCAACGCCGCCGTGGTGATGGCAGCGCCCTTGTAGGTGAACTTCACCGGTTCACGTTCGATCACGCGATAACTTTCTAGGTCAGACAATTGCCACGCGCCGCCAGCGCCATTGACCGCCTGCACCAGCGACCGCGCCACCGGCCCCGCGTAAAAACCCGCGGCCCCTTCGTTCGCGATGCGCTCCAGCGTGCGCGCGAGTTCAGGCTGCCGCAACACATGCCCCGGCTTGGGCGCGTTGCCATCGACAAGAAAAATTCGTGCCGCCTCGGTCTGGCCGCGCAAAACTTTCTCGCGTATCTGCGCGATGCGAAAGTAGCGGTTATCCACCGGAAAACCGTCGCGCGCGAGACGTATCGCCGGCGCCAGCGTTTGCGCGAGCGGCAGCGTGCCGTAGTGTTGTGCAAGATGCACCAGCGCCGCCGGCGTGCCGGGTATGCCCGCCGATGTGCCGCCGCGCAGGGTCGCGCCGCTGATGGGATCGCCCTTCTCGTCAAAATAATGCTCGCGCTTTACCCCGGCAGGCGCGGTCTCGCGCGCATCCAGCATCACCTGCTTCTTGTCCGATTCTCGATGCAGCAGCAAAAACCCGCCACCGCCGATGCCCGACGAATACGGCTCCACCACGGCAAGCGCCGCGGCCACCGCTACCGCCGCGTCGAAAGCATTGCCGCCGCGATTCAAAATTTCGTGTCCTGCTTCGGTAGCGAGCGGATGCGCCGAGGCAATCGCCGCCTGCTGTGCGTGTGCAAAGCCAGCCGCAAAAAACAGCAGCGCTACGCAAACACGTATCGCGATAATTTTCATGGCCGCAGATGTTTCGCGAAAAACGCTTCGGCGCGCGGCAGGGTATCCTGCAACGCCGCCCGGTTGGGCGCGTGACTTTGTTTGGTCTTGCCCGGTTCGTCGTAGGAGTGATGGGCGCCGTCGTAGATGACGAATTCGATCTCGGCGCCGCGTTGTTTTAATTGCGCCGCGAGCGCCGCGCACACCCGAGGCGACACTTCGTTATCATCGGAGGCCACCAACATCAGCAGCGGCGCGTACGGTTTGTAATACGCCTGATCGTGCTGTACCCGGCAGCCCGGATATTGCGCGAGCGCGGCGCGAAATCCTTGCTCCTGCCCGCCCATCGCGGCAAGCAAGGTCATCGCGCCATTCGACCAGCCCTGCACGCCGATGCGATCCTTAAACACGTCGCCGCGCGTGCGCAGGTAATCCAGCGCGCCGTAGGCATCGAGCGGGCGCACGGTTTGTTCGTTCACTTCCGGCGGGCGCTTGCTGTAAGAATGTATGGGGAAACCGCGCGGGTGTCCGCGCGGCGAGAAACTATCGACATGCAGCGCAAGATAGCCGCGCGCCGCCCAGAATTCGCCCCACATGTGGTGACGCGCGGTGAGGTTTTCCGCGCTCACCAACCCCGACCGCAACGTCGAATACGGCCCGCCGCGTCCGTGAAGCATTACCACCGCAGGATGTGGCCCGGCCTTGCCAGGTTTAAACAGATAACCCACCAATTCAGTCTTGCCGTCGCGGCTCGCGAACCTGACGGTCTCGGGCGTGGCGGCACATGCGCCCGCCGCAAACAACCACAGCACGATAATTCGTAAGTAATTGTTTTTATAAAATATTTTAACAGAACACATAACGCGCTTTCTCACCGCACTCAATTCTCTTTCACCCTGAACCACGCCGCATACAGCGCCGGCAGGAACAGCAATGTTAATACCGTGGCCACCAGCAGCCCGCCCATGATCGCGACCGCCATCGGCCCCCAGAAATCGCTGCGCGTGAGTGGAATCATCGCCAGTATCGCCGCCGCCGCCGTCAGCATGATCGGCCGGAAGCGGCGCACTGTCGAACCGATGATGGCCTCCCAGCCGCTCTTGCCGGCGGTGATGTCCTGCTCGATCTGATCGACGAGGATCACCGAGTTGCGCATGATCATCCCCGACAGCGCGATCACCCCCAGCATCGCGACAAAGCCGAATGGTATGTTGAAAATGATCAGGAAAAACGTCGCGCCGATCAACCCCAGCGGCGCGGTGAGCAACACCAGAAAGGTGCGGCTGATGCTTTGCAACTGGATCATTAATAACGTGATCGTCACCGCGATCATCAGCGGCATCACCGCCGCCACGGAGTCTTGCCCCTTGGCGCTTTCTTCCACCGCGCCGCCGACGCTGATGGAGTAACCCGACGGCAGCTTCGCGCGCAGCGGTGCGAGCAAGGGATCGATTTGCGCGGTGACCACCGGCGCCTGCACGCTGCCGCGTATGTCGCCGCGCACGGTGGCGTTGGGCGAACGATTGCGCCGCCACACGATGCCGTCTTCCAACTCGTAGCTGAAGGTCACCAGTTGCGACAGCGGCACCACGCGGCCATTGGGCGCGGGAATATTAAATTCACCGATGCTGCCAAGATCGAGCCGCTCGGCGGATTCCGCGCGCGCCAGCACCTCGATCAGCTTGTCGCCCTCGCGATAGAACGTCACGCTGTAGCCGGTGAGAATGGAGTTCAACACCGCCGACAACTGCTGCGAACTGATGCCCAGCACGCGCGCCTTGTCCTGATCGACATTGAGCTTCACCACCTTCGAGCGCTCGTTCCAATCGACATGCACATTGAACACATGCGCATTGCCGCGCGTGATGTTGGCGGCCTCGGCGGCAATGGCTTTCACCGTGTCGGGGTTGGCGCCGGTGACGCGAAACTGCACCGGGTAGCCCACCGGCGGGCCGTTCTCCAGACGGTTCACGCGCGCGCGCACCAGCGGAAAATCACGCTCGACCGCCGCTTGTAGTTGCGCGAATACGCGCTCGCGCGCGGCGTTGCTTTTGGTGAGCACCACGAACTGCGCGAACGCCGCGTTGGGCAACTGGATATCGAGCGGCAGATAAAACCGCGGCGCGCCGCCGCCGATGTAAACCGTGGCATGCTCGACATCCGGCAGTCTGGCGATGATCGCTTCGAGCTTCTTCGCCTCGCGCTCGGTGGCGCGTATCGACGAGCCTTCGGGCAGCGTCAGATCGACCAGCAGTTCAGGCCGGTTCGACGACGGGAAAAACTGCTGCTCCACCAGTGCAAACCCCACCAAAGCGGCGGCGAACACCAGCGCGGTGATCAGCATCACCGTCTTGCGAAAGCGCACGCACCAGGTGACGAGCGCGCGAAATTTCAGATAAAACGGCCGCTGATAGACCGCATCCTCGCCGCCGGCGTGCGATTTAAAGTCCGGCAAAATCTTGTAACCGATATACGGCGTAAAAATCACCGCCACCACCCAAGACACCAGCAACGCGATGGTCACCACCGCGAATATCGAAAACGTGTATTCGCCCGCCGAGGACTTGGCAAACCCCACCGGCAAAAAACCCGCCGCCGTCACCAGCGTGCCGGTCAGCATCGGAAACGCCGTGCTGGTATAAGCCGCGCTTGCCGCCTTCACACGATCCCAGCCCTGCTCCATTTTATTCACCATCATTTCAACCGCGATGATGGCATCGTCCACTAGCAACCCAAGCGCGATGATCAGCGCGCCGAGCGAGATACGCTGAAGATCGATGCCAAAAAGCTTCATGAACAAAAACACAATCGCCAAAGTCAGCGGTATGCACAACGCCACCACGATGCCGGTGCGCACGCCCAGCGACAAAAAACTCACCGCGAGCACGATGGCCACCGCTTCGGCCAGCGTGCGCATGAACTCACTCACCGAGCGTTTCACCACCGTGGGCTGATCCGCCACCGCATGCAGATCAACGCCCACCGGCAGGTTCGACTTTATGCGCGCGATCACCGGCGTGAGATCGCGTCCGAGATCGATGATGTTGCCGCCCTTGGCCATCGACACTGCCAGCCCGATGGCGTCCTGCCCCTGGTAACGCATGCGCAGTGTCGGCGGATCGACGTAGCCTCGATAGACGCGCGCGATGTCGCCGAGCCGGAAATTGCGGTTGTTGGCGCGTATGCCGATCTCGCGGATGCTCTCCACCGAGTCGAAGTCACCCGACACGCGCATGAAGATGCGGTCGCTTTGCGTGTGCACGCTGCCCGCGGGCGTCATCGAATTCTGCGCGTCCAGCGTGTTGAAGATCAGCAGCGGGTCGATGCCCAGCGTGGCCAACTTGCGGTGCGACATCTCGATGTAGATTTTTTCCTGCTGATCGCCGATGATTTCGACCTTGGCGATGTTGGCTATCGACAACAACTGCTGGCGCGCGTCATCAGCGTATTCCTTCAGTTTCGCGAACGGCAGGCCGTCGGCGGTGAACGCATAGATGGTGCCGTAGGTATCGCCGAATTCGTCGTTGACGAACGGCCCCTGAACGCCGCGCGGCAGCGTGTGGCGCATGTCGTTGATTTTCTTGCGCACCTGGTACCACACATCCGGCACGTCCTTCGGCGGCGTGTAGTCCTTGAGCAGCACGAAAATCATCGATTCGCCGGGGCGCGAATAGCTGCGGATGTGATCGAGCCACGGCGTCTCCTGCAATTTCTTCTCGATCCGGTCGGTGACCTGGCGCTCGACTTCCTCCGCCGTGGCGCCCGGCCACTGCGTGTTGATGACGATCACCTTGATGGTGAAATCCGGGTCTTCCGCCTGGCCAAGATTGATATAGGCAAACACCCCCGACACCATCAGCGCGGCGATGAAATACAGCACCAGTTGCTGGTGCGAGAGCGCCCATTCGGAGAGGTTGAAGTTCTTCACAACAGCGCGAAATTTTTCGTACTGTCGTTCCCGCGCGGGCGGGAACGACAGCTTTGGGAAGTAGCGTGCAAGAAAACTGGAACCATCACTTGCGCGCCGCCGCCGTATCTGCGACGCGAACCTTCTGCCCCGGCAACAATTTGTGCACGCCCGCGGTCACCACCACGTCGCCGTCCTTCACGCCCGAAGTCACCGTCACTGTTTCTTCGCGAAACTGCCCAATCACCACCGGCGCAAGACGCACGCTACTGGTTGCCGCATCGACCACCCACACCGCCGCCTGTTTGTCTTTTTGATAGATAGCGGTCAGCGGCAACAGCGCGATGGGTTGCGCGCCCTCGCGCGTGAGCGCGACGGTCGCGGTCATGCCAAGCTGCATCAACGCGTCGGCCTCCATCACCGCGATGCGCACGGCGTAGGTGCGCGTCACCGCGTCGGCCGTGGGTGAAATTTCGCGCACTTTACCCATGTAGCGCGCCTTGGGCGCTGCCCACAGAGTCACCTCCACGCGCGCGGCATCGCGCACTTCGGCGAGTCGATTCTCCGGTACGGCGATGAGTATTTCCTTCTCGGTCTCGCGCGCAACCCGCACCACGGTTTGCCCCGCCGCGACCACCTGCCCGTTTTCCGCCTCGACGGCAGTGACGACCCCCGCGCGATCCGCTCTGAGCTCGGCGTAGGCGCCCTGATTTTCAACCACGCCGAGTTGCGCCTTCATTTGCTCGTGGCGCGCCACCGCGACATCGAGCGCTGCCTTACGCCGGTCGATCTCGGCGGCGCTGATGAATTTCTTCTGGAACAAATCGTTGTAGCGCGCGTAATCCGCCTGCGCCTGTACCCAGTCGGCGTGCGCCGCCGCCTGCTGGCTTTTCGCGTTGGCGATGTTGAGCTGCAAGTCGCGCGCATCCAGCCGCGCGAGCAAAGTGCCCGGCTTCACCATCGCGCCGACGTCGACCAGCCGTTCGGCAATCTTGCCGCCGACCCTGAAACCTAGCGCGCTCTCGGTGCGCGCGCGCACCTCACCCGCAAAGCCCGCGTGGCTGGCATGAGCGCCGAACGCGACTTTTTGCGTCAGCACCGGGTGGATTTCTTCCGGCGCCGGAGTAGGTTTGTCACACGCTGCCAGCAGCGCGCACAACGTTACACTGAGGATTATATGTAAGTATTTGTTTTTAAACACTATTTATGGCTTAACAAACTTGAGGGTCATGCGATCGCTCTCGCCGATGGCAAGATACTTTTCAGGATCCAGCCGCCCGCGCGACATCGGCGGCAACGTCCACACACCGTTGGGATGATCCTTGGTGTCCTTAGGATTAGCATTCACTTCGGATTTTTCAAGCAGTTTGAAACCCGCCTTCTGCGCGAGTTCAATCACGTAGGCCTCGGTCATGTAACCGGTTTTCACCTGCTGCTCGAACGACGTGCCCGGATTAGCACGATGCTCCACCACGCCGAGGATGCCGCCCGCTTTCAGCGCATCGTAAAACGACTTGAACGCCGCCGTATCCGATTTCGCCAGGCTCCAGTTATGCACGTTGCGAAACGTCAGCACCATGTCGGCGCTACCCGCGGGCGCGATGTTGACCCACTCCGGCGGCCCGAACGAAGTGAACAACGGTTTGCCATACAGCTCCGGTCGCCTGGCATATGCGGCCTCCTGCTTTTCGCGCGCCTCGCGCTGCCAGTTCTGAAGTTTCGGGTTTTCAATTGCGACGCTGGCGAGATGGAGCTTGCCCTTGTCGCGCAGCACCGGCGCCAGTATCTCGGAATACCAGCCGCCGCCGGGCCAGATTTCCACCACCGCCATGTCGGGCTTCAAGCCGAAGAACAGCAGTGTCTCGCGCGGATGCCGGTATTTGTCGCGCGCGCGATTCGCTTCAGGGCGATGCGTGCCGCTGATCGCCTTGTCGAGCAGCGCTTCGGTCTCGCTTTGCGCGGCGGCGTGCATCGCCCCCATCAACAAGCCGGCGGCAATCAGCATCATGCCCAATCCGTTTCGCAGTTTCATCGCAGCCTCCTCAACACCCATCGACATCAGGATCGCCAATATGCATCATAATGCCTCCGTGGGGAATACATGAGCGAAAACAAGGAAAAATCATCCGCGCGCCTGTATTGGCTGTGGGCGTGGCTGGCTGTCGCGGTGGTGACTGGCGTGCCCGTGGGACGGCTCGCCTATCAAAATGTCGTCGAATCGAATATCGAATCGCGCCACCGGCTGATCGTGCAATACGAACTGTGGCGCGCGCATCCCAAAATGAGTGCGTCACCGCAAAATTGGGCACGCATGGCCTCGCGGCTGCTCACCGACAATCAATTGATGAATCGCGTACGCATCGTGCACTCGGCCAACGCCGAACAAATCGAACTCGACTACCGGCGCGATCTTACGATCACACAAGGACTAACGCTCTCCAAGTACGTGCTGCCTTGGGCGCTGGCGATCGCGTTGCTCTACGGCGTGGGCTGGTGGCTGCTGCGCCCACGAAAGACCGCGCCGCCACCGAAGGTAGTGCCGGCGAGTTACAACGATCCGCGCTATCGAGAGTAAGCGCGCGCGAGCTACTCCGGCTTCGCACCGGAGCGCTTGAACACCTCCACCCACTTCACTGTTTCAGCCTGAAAGAAAGCCGCGAATTCCTTTGGTGTGTTGCCGACAATTTCGGCGCCTTCGGTTGCCAACCGTTCCTTGATATCGGGCGAAGACAACGCGTTGACGATTTCACGATTCAGACGCTCAACAATCGCGTGAGATACCTTGACCGGCGCGAACATGCCGTGCCATTGCAGCGCCTCAAAATCCTGGATGCCCAGCTCGTGCAGCGTCGCAATCTCCGGCACGATAGAAGAACGTTTGCGCGCAGACAGGCCGATGCCGCGCAGTTTGCCGGACTTCAAGTGGCCCTGCACCAGCGGAATCACGAGAAAACCGAACTGGGTTTCTCCGCTCAGGAGCGACACTTGCGTGGGCGCGGCGCCGCGATACGGCACGTGGTTCGCATCAATGCCGGTTCTCAGTTTGAACAACTCCATTGCCAGATGCTGCGCCGCGCCGACACCGGCCGAGCCGTAAGACAGCGCACCTGCTTTCGCCTTGGCCAACGCCAGCAACTCCTTCAGATTGCGCGCCGGCAGCGAAGGATGCGTCGCGAGAATTTGCGGAATCGACACCGTCGTGGTGATCGGCGCAAGGTCGCGGCGCGGATCGAAGGTAAGCTTCGCGTAAAAGGTCGTCATCAACGCCACCGATGAGGCCACATACAACAAGGTATGTCCGTCTGGTTGCGCACGCACCACGGCTTCGGTTCCTATCGTACTGCTCGCCCCCGGACGATTCTCGACAATCACCGTACGGCCGAAACTCGCGGCAAGTTTTTGCCCGATGAAGCGCGCGATCATGTCGCTGCCCCCGCCGGGCGGCACCGGCACCATGATCGTTATTTGCCGCGAGGGGAAATCTTGCGCCGGTACGGATGCAGCCGTGCAAAATAGCGCGGTAAAGCAAACCGCTATCAGTCTAGTAACGTTACGCATCATGTTCGCTCCGCGTCTCATTGCGGCGCAATCTTCGCATCCTTGAGATTCTGCGCATAACGTTTCAACTCCGCATCGACGAAGACACGAAATTCCTCCGGCGTGCTCGCCACCGGATAAAACGCGGCGGCTTCGAGAAACTCAACGATCCTCGGCAACTTCACCGCCTCACGCACCGAGGCATGCAGCTTGTTGAGTATCGCCGGCGGCGTGTTGGCCGGCGCGAACCACACGTTCCAGGTGAAATCAACAACGTAACTGGGCACGCCGACTTCGGACACCAGCGGCACGTCGGGCAGGCGAGAGAATCGCTTGGAGCCGGAAAACGCCAGCGCGCGCAGTTTGCCCGACTGCACGAACGACAGCGACGCGGTGGGCGGCGTAAATGTCAGATCGGCCTCGCCCGACATCACCGCCGTCATCGCCTCGGCGCCGCCGCGGTACGGTATGTGACGAATCTTCACGCCGGAATGCAGGTTAAACAATTCCCCCGCAAGCTGCGTGGTGCCGCCCACCGGCGGCGCGCTGTAGGTCATCGATTTTTGTTTCGCCAGCGCGATGAATTCCTTCACCGTGTACGCCGGTATCGAAGGATTCAAAAGCATCAGAAAGCCGACGCCCGCCGCGATCTGCGTCACCGGCGTGAGATCGCGCCGCACGTCATACGGCAGTTTTTTATGCACCAGCGCATTGAGCAGCACCGCGGGGGCGGTGTGCAGCAGGGTGTAACCATCAGGCGCGGCGGTGGCGACAATTTGCGCGCCGATGATGCCGTTGGCGCCGCCGCGATTATCGACAATCAGATTCTGGCCGAGATAATTTTCAGCGGCGCGCCCCACCGTGCGCGCGATGGTGTCGGGGCTGCCGCCAGCGGTGGACGCCACCACCACGCGTATCGGACGATTCGGATACACCGCCGCCCCCGGCGGCGCAGCGCTGTGTGCAAAATCGCTCATTACCGCGCAAAACATCGAAACCAGAACTACCGGAATTACATGCTGCATGGCGCGTCTCCCACGGTTGTTATCCCCTGCCACTGCACGCAAACATCTTACATCGAGCCAGCGCGGTAAGTCACTCGGTTATGGATTTCACTCCGCGCGTATGCCCGCCGCCGCATGATTGGAAACCACTTCCAGCACGCGCTTGCGCTCCGCGTTGAACAACTCCGTGCGCACAACCGCGATGTTGCGCCCGCTTTGCAGCACGGTGGAACGTAGGCTGATGGCCTTGCCCTGGCCAGGGCTGATGTACCACGCCGATGCGCCGGTGGTGAGCTGATGTTCGGGCACGGCGGCCTCCGCCGTGACGAGTGCCGCGTTGATGAGAAATCCGCCTTGCACATGGCCCACGCGGTTGCCGATGTGCATGCCCACGGGCAGTTTGCCCACCGCGCCGGTTTTCGTGCGCTTGACGCCGGGGTTGCACAGCACAGTGAGCAAATCGCCATGTTGCGCGTCGCGGCATGCACGTGTTACCCGGCGCAACGTGGCTTTCTCGGCGGCGTCTAGATCACGCGCGTTGAGCAGCGGCAGGTTGTTGCCGTCCTGCCCGCCCTCCCACGGCAGGCCGTGCATCACCATGCCCTTGGGCGCAGGCGGCGACACCCACGTGCCCGACATGCGCAGCACTTCGCGCCCCTCGCTCATGACATGGCCGGCACACACGCTTTCGGGCAACGCGGTACGCGGCGAGAAGCCGCTGCCGCGTGCGCTGAGTTCAAGCAGGCCGCACGCGGGTTCGCCGGTGAATTCGACTCTGAGCATCAACGTCGCCGTGCGCACATTCGGATCGAGAAACACGCGGTTCGATGCGGCCAGCGTCATGTCGGCGGCGTACAGCACTGCAACGCGACTGAAGTTGCCATGAGCATCCACGCTCCGCGGCGTGGCCTCCAGCGCGAATTCGACGCCATCGGTCTTGAAGCGTTTGTTCTTGAAGCCGAGAAAATATCCGGCAAGTTGAAAACCCGGCGCGCGATTGCTCGAGATCGCGCGCAGCATTTGTTTGCGTATGAGATTTATATCCTGCGTACTGAGAGTCACATCCATCCTTGCATTGTAAGTTATTGTTTTTATTGAATATTTTTAATAGTCGGATTCAGGGATATAAACGCCCCACGGCTGATCCCCAACTTTGATGTCGTTCACTTTCTCTAGCTTTTCGGTGTCGATGACCGACACCGTGTTCGAGCGGCCGTTGGCGACATAAAGTTTTTTGCCATCGGGCGTGATCGACATATTCCACGGGCGCTGGCCGACGGTGATGGTTTTGGTCACCTTGTTGCTCGCGACATCAATCACGCTCAGTGTGCCGTCGGCGCCGTTGGAGATGAACACGGTTTTGCCGTTCGGGTGTATGCGCACGCCGTTCGAGCGCACGCCAGCGGAGATCACCGCAATCACCTTGTGACTCGACACATCGATCGCGTACACCCGGTTCGCCAGTTCGCACGCCACGTAGGCAAATTTGCCATCGGGCGTGAAACCGATGCCGCGCGGGCGCTTGCCCACCTTGATCGTGGTGTGCACCTTGCGCGCGGCGACATCGATCACATCGACCACCTCGGATTCCTCGGCGCTGACATACACCCACTTGCCGTCGCGGCTGAACACCGCGTGCTCGGGGTTTTCGCCCTCGGTCTTCACCTGGAACGTGCGCTTGCCGCTGGCGGTGTCGACGAAATGCACCGAGTTGTCCTCTTCCACCGCCACCGCGAGCAGCTTGCCGTCGGGCGAGCGATACACGCCTTCGGGCGATTCACCGAGATCGATGCGGCGCGCGACCTTGCGCGCGGCAATATCAACAACCTGCAACGAATTCGCCGGCTGATCGCTCACATAAAGCAGCTTGCCGTCCTTGGACGCGGCGATGCCGCGCGGACGTTTGCCCGCGGGAAATTCCCCCACCACGGCGTCGTTCGCGGTGTCGATCACCGTGATATTGCCGGAGCGCTCGTTGGGAACGTAGGCAAATGGCGCCGCGAATACCACGCCGGCGCACCAACAGACAGCAGAAACGATTACTTTGAACTTCATGAACCCATACTCCTCGAAACAATTATTGTGATTTTCGCACCGGCCCCTGCTTCACTCGTGCTTCCGTTTCCTTGATTTGCTCCGACGTCATTTGCTCCGCCGCCGGTGCACGCAGCGCCATGCCGTCGATGTAGCCGTTGCGCGCGGCGAGCGTGAGCCAATAGTACGCGGCCACCGGGTCTTTATCCACGCCCGTGCCAGCGAGGTAAAAGCGGCCCAGATTAAGTTGCGCGATGCCCACGCCCTGTTGCGACGCCTTTTCAAACCACGCCGCGGACAGCGCCAGGTCTTTTTCCACGCCGCGCCCGTCCTTGTAGTAAAGGCCCAGCTCGCTTTGCGCCTCGGCATGCGCTTGTTCGGCGGCGGCGCGCAGCCATTTCGCCGCCGTTGCATGATCACGAGTGGCGCCCCAGCCGAATTTATGCATGATCCCCATGCGGTATTGCGCCTCGGCCACGCCCTGCTCCGCGACGGGCTTGAAAAGTTGATACGCCGCAGCGTAATCTTCCTTCTCGAAAGCCGCGCGCGCCTGCTCTATTTGCGCGCTGGCGGCCACGGGTACCGCCACCGCAAGCGCCGTAAACAAGCCCATGCCCAACAACCGGATCGTGCGCGTAAACATAATCACCTCTTGTGCAAAAACGCGGTATTAGTATAACTTGAGACGATGCGAATTCAGCCATTGTTGACCATCGCCGCGTGCGTGCTGGCAAGCGCCCTGTTGACGGCAGACCCCGCCGCGCAGGACAAACCAGCGCCAGGCCTTGCGGTCAATTTCAACGTGCGGAATTTCACACCGCAAGAGCGCCTGGGCTTTTCCCTGTTCTTTGATGCACGCCTGTCGGAGCCGGCGGGGCAGTCGTGCGCCTCGTGCCACGACCCGGCGCGCGCGTTCAGCGGCAACAACGGCTCGACGCTGGGCGTGGCGCTGGGTAGCCGTCCGGGCGTATTCGGCACGCGTGATACGCCCACTGCCATGTATCTCGCCAGCGCGCCGCGCTTTGGCTTCATCGAAAAAGACGGCAAGCGCGGCGCGGCGGGCGGGCTATTCTGGGACGGGCGCGCCGACAGCCTCGAAGAACAGGCCAAGGGGCCGTTCTTCAACGCGTTGGAGATGAACAACCCCGACACACGCACGCTGATCGGCAAGATCGCCGCCGGCCCCTATGCCACCGAGTTTCGCAAAGTGTGGGGCGAGAAAATTTTCGCCAGCCCCGAGGCGGCGCTGGATGCCGTGGCGGCCTCGATTGCCGCATTCGAACGCACACCGGCGTTTCAGCCGTTCAGTTCCAAGTTCGATGCAGTGATGCGCGGCGAGGCGAAATTCACCGAGCAGGAACAGCGCGGTCTGAGCCTCTTTACGATACGCCAGAAAGGCAATTGCGCGGCATGTCATACCGTCGATGAAGCCTCGCGTGATCCAAAGAAATCCTTGTTCACCGACTTCACCTACCATGCGCTCGGCGTGCCGCGCAGCGAGCGCATACCGAAAAACGCCGGGCAGGATTATTTCGACCTGGGCCTGTGTGCGTCCACGCGCGCAACACCTTCCACCAAGGACGCACACTGGTGTGGCTACTTCAAGGCGCCGACGCTGCGCAATATCGCGTTGACCGGCCCCTACATGCACAACGGCAGGTTCGACATTCTGCGTGATGCGGTGGCCTACTACGCCACGCGCGATACCGATCCAAAAAAATGGTTTCCCGAGAGCAAGAAATTCAACGACCTGCCAGCGCAATACCACGCCAACGTCGATGTCGAGCTGCCGCCGTACCAGCGCCGCCCCAGCCAGCGCGCGCAACTGAACGACGAGGAGATCGACGACATCGTGGCGTTCCTGCACACATTGACCGACGGCTACAAGCCGTGAATTGATGCCCGCGCTAGTGGGCTTTCGTGTGCGCCTTCGCGCTTTCTTTTCCACCGCGATAACTCAAGTAACCGCCGCCCGCCATCAGCCCGGCGTTAACCAGAAACACCGGTATCAGTCCGAGCAGCGCGCTCACCGCGCCGAAGGTCAACGGGATCATCAGATGCATCACGTTGATCACCGCGGACCTTACCCCCAGCGCCTCGCCCGAACGCCCCGCCGGGGAGCGGTTAAACACCAGCAGCAGCGACAGCGGCTGGCCGCACCCCAGCCCCAGGCCGAGCAGGAATGAAATCGTCACCAGCATGGCGAAGGTGCTGAAAAAAGGCGTGAGCACGAACGCGAACGCGGCGAGCGCCATCGCCGCCGCAAGCACGTTTTCCTCGCGATAACGCTTGAGTATCAGCGGCATGAACCCGCGTACCACCAGCGACGCGATGGCTTGCGCGCCGAGTATCGCGCCGATGGCGGTGGCCGACAGGTTGATCGAGTGGCCGTAGATCGGCATGTAGAACGCAAAAAGATCCACACCCGCCACGACGATGCCGCTGACGATGACGATTTCGCGCAGCGGGCGGTTGCGCACCAGCTCCACCACGCCGGCGATGGTGGCGGTGGCGGCGGGCCGCGACACGCGCGGCACGTGCCGCCTGTAGGCAAACCAGCCCAGCGCGCCCGCCGCGCACAGGCCCGACAGCACCGCGTACGTGGTCAGGTGGCCGTGGTGATCGATGAGGTAACCGGTGAACATCGGCCCCGCGAAACTGCTCAGCGCAAGCCCGATGCTGTAAACGCTGACGTTGTGCTTGCGCGCGTTGGCGTCGCCGATGGACGAAATAAGGTTTTGCGTCGCCACGCCGAAGAACACCAGCGACAAACCGCTCAGCGCGGCCGACAGATACAAACCCGTCATCGTCGGCATGAACACGGGAAGTACCAGCCCCACTGCATAGCCGATCAAGCCATAAAGCACGGGCCGGTAACTGCCCGCGCGGTCGGCCACGCGTCCGGCATGGATCGACAGCGCCAGCGGAAACACGGCATACATGGCCATCAGCGCGCCGATCTGCACCTCGGAGGCGCTCAGCTTGAGCGCGAACAGCGGCATCAGCACGCGGCACCCGATGTAGCAGGTAAACACCAGAAAGCAAAGCCCGACTACAGGGTAGATCACGGCATCAGTGGCGGAAAATAGCGCTTGTGGCGAGAGGCGGGAAGCGTGTATTTTATAACATTCGGCTCTCAATCCATTTCACGGAGGTGTTTCATCATGCAATTGAACAATAACATCGGCGTCGTCAGCACCGGCGACATGGGCCAGGGCGTTGCCGGCACCATAAAGGGGCTGGGCTTTAACACCTGCACCGCGCTCGATGGCCGCAGCCCGCGCACGCGTGAACTCGCGAACAAGGCCGGCATCGCCGATTGCGGCTCGCTGGCAAAACTGGTCGAGACCTGCGACATGGTGATCTCGGTGTTGAACCCCGGCGCCGCGGTGGAATTCGCCAAGGGCATCGCCGCCGCGTGCAAATCCACCGGACGCAAGATCGTGTTCGCCGACTGCAACGCCATCGCCCCGGAGACGATGAAGGAAATCGCCGCGATCATCACCGCCACCGGCAGCACCTGCATTGACGGCGGCATCATCGGCCCGCCGCCGCGCGGCACGGCGAATATGCGTTTATATGTTTCCGGCCCCGATGCGGCATTGATGAACCGCATCAACTGCCCGGCCATCGTGGTGAAGGTTGCCGGCGAAAAAATCGGCGACGCTTCCGCCGTGAAGATGTGCTACGCCGCGATGACCAAAGGTTCAATCGCGCTGGGCGTGGAGTTGCTGGTCGCCGCGCGCAAGCTCGGCGTCGAGCAAACGCTGGCGGCCGAGTTCAAGGCCAGCCAGGCCGAGCTTTACGAATCCGTGTTGAGCCGCTCCGAGCGCATGCCGTTCAAGGCCTATCGCTGGGTGCCGGAAATGCTGGAAATCGCCAAGACCTTTGAAGACGTGGGCCTTACGCCGCGCATTTTGCAGGGTGCTGCCGATATGTTTGAGAAAATCGCCGTGACGCCGCAAGGCAAGGAATCCGCCGAGGAAGCGCGCGACAAGAAGCGCAGCGGCCTGGATGTGATTCAGGGGCTGGGCGATACGATGTAGCGCGGGATTAAATCCGGTACTGCGATCTGCGATCACGTGCAAACGTAATCACTTCCGCCGGGTTGTCCACGCGGCTGCGGCCAGCGCGTATCTGCCCCGCACCTTCGAGCACGAGTTCGCCGCGCAGCAAGTGCACCTCGTCGCCGCTTTCGAGCGTGACGTAGGTGCCGTTGGCCGAGTGATCGATAAGACAAAACGTGGTGCGCGTGAGCTTCACGGTGAAGTGCCGGCGCGATGCCATCTGGCTGGACAACACGAGATCGCAGCCGGTTGTGCGCCCGGCGGTAATCGTCGGCCGCCATTGATCTACACGGACGCGCTCGTCGCCCAGGCCGATCAGCAGGCTGCCGGTGTCGCCGGGAATGGTCTTGACCGAAGTCAGATTAACGTCGGTCAATTCCATGTTGTCGGTGCGCCACAACACCTGGTAGATCGTCGATTCGGAGGTGTTGCCCTTTAGCACCGCCTGAAACAATGGCCGCACGCAGGATTTCAGCGCCGCCGACAGCGCCGCCTCGGTCGCATCCGTGGTCAGAATCTGCTCGGCCATCGCCACCGCGGTGATGTAGGCGGCGGCGTTCACGCTGTCGCCGTAAATATCGCCATCCTCGATCAGCACGGGGCCTTGATGCAGGCCGACGTGTATGCGCAGCGGGTGATCACCGGCGCGCCCCGCCGTCACCGCGGTCTGCATTTCGCTCGCCGCCAGCACCGCCGCGTCGGCGGTCGGGAACACGCACATGATGGCGTCGCCCATGGTCTTGACCAGCCGGCCGTCAAAGCGCGGCAGTATGTTCGCCAGCGTGGAAAGGCAGGTATTGATGGCGGCGCGCGCGCTGGCGTCGCCAAGCTGCTGATACAGGCGGCTGCTCTCGGTGATATCGGCGAACAACACCGCCATGGGTTTGACCTCGCGCGTCATGCGGCAATCGTAGCGGGTTTGGGCGCCGCGTAGCAACCCAAATTCGACAACCAGCCGTGCTACGCTCACAATTCGCGTTTGAAACAAGGAGTAGAGCATGTCCGAACCCCAATCCATCCGCAACATGGCGCTATTTTGCGACTTCGAGAACGTCGCCCTCGGCGTGCGCGACGCGAAGTATGCGCAGTTCGACATCGACAAGGTGCTGGAACGTCTGTTGCTCAAGGGCAACATCGTGGTCAAGAAAGCCTATTGCGACTGGGAGCGCTATCGCGAATTCAAGAAGGACATGCACGAAGCGGCGTTCGAGCTGATCGAGATTCCGCACGTGCGCCAGTCGGGCAAAAATTCGGCGGACATCCGCATGGTCGTCGATGCACTGGACCTGTGCTACACCAAATCACACGTCGACAGCTTCGTCATCATCAGCGGCGATTCGGATTTCTCGCCGCTGGTGTCCAAGCTGCGCGAGAACAACAAGATCGTGATCGGCGTTGGCGTCAAGCAATCCTCCTCCGACCTGCTGGTGGCCAACTGCGACGAGTTTATTTTCTACGACGATCTGGTGCGCGAGAAAGCCAAGAAAGTGCGCAAGAAAAAAGCCGCCGCACCCGCGACGGACGAGAAAGCGCCCGCCGATGCCGAGAAGGCCGGCGAGGCCATCGAGGTGATGATGGAAACCATCGAGGCGCTGTTCACCGAGCGCGGCGCGGAAGAAAAAATCTGGGGCTCGATGGTGAAGCAGGCATTGAAGCGGCGCAAACCGGGGTTTAACGAGTCTTACTACGGCTTCAAGTCATTCGGCAAGTTGCTCGACGAGGCGCAGGCGCGCAAACTGATTGAAACCGAACCCGACGAGAAATCCGGCGGCGTTATCATCAAGAGCTACAATCCTGATTATTGATGCGTTGAACGCGCGGCGCCGGCAAGTGTCGAAGCGCTATCTCAACAGTTGCCATTACAACTATGAAAATTTCCTTCGCGCCACGCTCCACCAGTCTGCTCGGACGCATTGTATTCACGCTGGTCGCGCTGGTAATCGTGGTGCTGGGCTTTTTCTTTTTTGCGGTGGCGCTGGTGGCCGGCGCGATACTCGCCGCAATACTCGGCGCGCGCCTGTGGTGGCACATGCGCAAATTAAAGAAGCAGGCAAACAAAGATGTGGTTGAGGGCGAATACACCGTGGTTGAGCACGTCGAAATCCGCCCAACATTACCTTCATCGCCTGCGACACCATCCGATCATAAATATTAAGTATTTGTTTTTATTGATGTTTTTATGACCCACTGCAACTACTGCCAGCTCACGCAATACGGTTTGATTCGCTTCGATGGCGTCGATGCGGCGGCGTTTCTGCAGGGGCAACTCACCTGCAATGTGCAAACGATGCAACCCGCGCGCGGGCAATACGGCGGCTACTGCACGCCCAAGGGCCGGTTGCTCGCGAGCTTTTTGCTGTGGAAAGACGCCGACGCGTATTTCATGATGCTGCCCGTTGCGTTGTGCGAACCGATACGCAAGCGCCTGTCGATGTACATACTGCGTTCGAAGGTGAAAGCGGCCGATGTCAGTGCTGAACTGGCGCTCATCGGCCTGGCTGGCGCGGGCGCTGAATCGATAGTCGCGCAACTCAAGAACGTAGCCGTGATTCCACTGCCGCATGATCGGTATGTGATTGCGGCGCCCGCGGCTAACGCGTCTACGCTCAATTTCAGCGGCGCAATTCAGCGCGAGCCGGAATTCTGGAATCAACTCGACATCGAAGCCGGCGTGCCGGTGGTGGTGTCCGCGACGCAGGAGCAGTTCGTGCCGCAGACGGTCAATCTCGATCTGATCGGCGCAGTGAGCTTCGACAAGGGTTGTTACCCCGGCCAGGAAATCGTCGCACGCGCGCATTATCTCGGCCGAGTGAAGCAGCGCATGACGCTGGCGCATGTTGCGGGCGATGCCGCACCCTGCCCTGGCGACAAACTCTACAGCCCGACTTACGGCGAGCAGGCCAGCGGCATGATCGTAGCCGCCGTGCCTGCGCGCGATGGCGGCTTCGATGCGCTGGCGGTGGTGCAAACGGCTGACCTTGCCTCGCCCGATGTGCATTTGAAATCGCCCGATGGCCCCCTTCTCACGCTGCGCGAGCCGCCCTACAAACTGTCGCTCACGTAATCCGCGCCATGTGTCTGATACTGTTTGCGTATAAAGCGCACGCGGACTATCCGCTGGTGGTCGCCGCCAATCGCGACGAGTCTTACGTGAGACCCACCGCGCGCGCGGCATTCTGGCAAGACCATCCGCACATCTACGGCGGGCGCGATCTCGAAATGCACGGCACCTGGCTCGCGTTGAGCACCAGCGGACGCATGGCGGCGATGACCAATTTTCGCGACGGCTATCCCAAAGGCACTGCGCCCCGCTCGCGCGGCGAAATCGCCGGCGGATTTATCACCGGCGGCGCCGGCGCACGTTCCTACCTCGACACGATCGCCGCGCGCGGCGCCCAATACGCGGGTTTTTGCACCCTGGCGGGCGACTTGAATTCGCTGTGGTTTTTGTCCAACAGGGGCAACGGCGTCACACACGTTGAACCCGGCGTGCATGGTTTAAGCAATCACCTGCTCGACACGCCATGGCCCAAGGTCACGCAGGGCCGCGAAGAACTTGCTTCCCACCTCGATGGCGACCCATCCACGCCCACGCTGACACAGCGGCTCTACGCCATGCTGTCCGATCGCAGCGTGGCGCCGCCCGAGGCGCTGCCCGACACCGGCATGGGCATACAACGCGAAAAACAACTGGCGCCGAAATTCATCGCGGTGGATGACCGCTACGGCACGCGGGCCAGCACCGTAATCATCGTTGATCGCGACCGCAACGCAACCTACTCCGAACGCAGCTTCGGCGGGCGCGGCAAATTCATGGGCGAAGTCACACGTCGCTTTACCCTGGTTTCGTGAGCACGCGGCGCATCTCGAAGTGCGGGATGCCGGCTTCCATGAACTCAACGCCCACGGGCGCAAAACCGTGCTTGCGGTAGAACTCCAGCGCGTGCGTTTGCGCGTGCAGGCGCGCTTCGGCGTGTCCGCGTTTGCGTGCGAGCGCCAGCAACTCACGCAATAGCGCACTGCCCGCCCCGCACCCGCGCCATGGCTTCAACACTGCCATGCGTCCTATACGTACAAAATGGCCATCGGGCAGCAACCGCCCCGTGCCTATGGGCATACCATTTGCCGCAAGCGCCAACACGTGCAGGCAGTCACCGTCAATGCCGTCCCACTCCTCTTTTTCGGGCACTTGCTGCTCAACGACAAAAACCTCGCGGCGTATCGCTTGCAGCACGGCTTGATCGCGCGCCCAATCGGCGCGGCGCACAGTGAATTTTTCAGTGGCGGACATGGCCGCGAATTATAATGCGTGCATGCAAAGCCATTGGGACAAGCGCGAGGCGAAGTGTTGCAATCGCGCACTCGCACTGCGCGCCTACACCTCGCGCCTGCTGGGCGCGGATGCAACGCTGGTGATGCACGGCGGCGGCAACACCTCGCTTAAAGTTCATGAGGGCGCGGCGGAACTTTTGTACA